>NZ_WRXM01000003.1:0-300000 GCF_010119205.1 Haloarcula limicola | reverse complement strand
CCGAAACCGCTCACGCGGCCCCCGTCGAACCACCGTCTCGACCGCCCGTCCCGGTCCTGTAGACGTAGTACCCGGCGGCGATGAGGAGGAGGCTGACCGCCGCCCAGTGGGGGTTGTATCGGCCGGCTTGCGAGAGCGGCTGATGCAGGCCCAGCAGGACGTGGTCGACGACCACGTCGAAGAGGTCGAAGACGCCCAGTCCGACGACGGCCGCGCCCGCTATCGGTCGCAGGGCCAGCGGCTGTGCGGTCCGTCGTTCGGACTGCCAGAGCAACCCGCCGCCGACGCACATGATCGAGAGCATCGTCAGCGAGAACAGCCCGTCCGCGAGGATGTTCGTCCGGAGCCCGGAGAGCGTGTCCTGCGGGTAGACGGCCGAGACGAGGTGATGCCACTGGAGGACGTGGTGTAGGACGAGCACGTCGATCAGCCCGCTGAAGCCGACGCCGAACACGCCAGCCGCGAGGAGCGCCCGCCGCGTCACCCCGTCGCCCAGCGTCGGGGAACCGCCGGCGGACTCGGTCGTTTCGTCGCTCATTGTCGGACCGACGACGGCCTCGGATAAATTCGCTGGACCGGGAAATACAAGCGAACCGCGGCTATCGACGCGCCGCCGGAAGACGGCGTGCCGCGGTTAGAACGGCACGATACTCGTCCAGAAGCCGCCGGCGTACGGGATGACGATGACGGCGATGAGGACGAACGGGAGCATCAGCAACAGCATCATGATCGCGTAGCCGAAGATGTCCCGGGCGCGCATGTCGGTGATCGCCAGCAGCGGGAGCGCCCAGAACGGCTGGACGAGGTCCGCGAGCGACGCGCCGAACGTGTAGGCGACCAGCGTCTGCCCCAGCGGAACGCCGAGGTCCTGTGCCGCGGGGACGACGATGGGTCCGATGACGGTCCACTCGCCGCCGCCCGACGGGACGAACGTGTTGACGAGCGCCGAGATGATGACCACTGCGGCCGGGTACGTCTCCGGCCCCGCGAAGCTCACGATCGATTCCGCGATAGTCTCCGCGAGACCGGAGTTTTGCGTCATCCCGATGATCCCCGCGTAGAAGGGGAACTGGAGGATGATGTCGCCGGTCGAGTCGATGGCCTCGGCGAACCGCTCCTCGTAGGCCTGCGGGCTCGTGAACAGGGCGAACCCGATGAACAGGAACGCGAAGTTCACCGTGTTGAGGTTCAGCGCGTTCAGCCCTCTCGTCGCGAACGTGTATATGGCGAAGACGACGCCGGTCACCGCGATGACGCCGCCGATAAGGCGGCTGTTGTTCATCTTGTCGGACGGCGTCGGGGAGTCCGGTGCGTCGTCGCCGACGCGGTCCTTCTCGGGACCCTCCTCTCCCGACCCGTCGGTCGCGGTCGTCTCGCCGGCCCGGACGTTCGCCTCGGTCAGCTCGCTCTCCGGCAGGAACTCGGTGATTCCCTCCGACTGGGAGTCGGGCGGCGAGAGGAAGTAGAGCACGACCATCGAGTAGGCGATGCTGATGACCAGCAGCGACACCATGTACGGGTGGAATATCGTCTCGGTGACGGGGACGAGCTGGTCGATGATCCCCTGCTCGATGAAGATGTTACCCGGGGTGTTCATCAGGAGGACGGACGCCCCCGAGAGACCCATGTTCCAGGTCAGCGCGAGTCCCATATACCCGGCCACGCAGAGCAGCGGGTAGTGGATGTTCAGTCCCCGTTCGTTCGCCTGACGGCCCATCTCGCGCGCCAGCAGCGCGCCGACGATGAGGCCGAGACCCCAGTGGAACCACGCCGTCACCATCGCTATCAGCGACACCAGCAGAAGCCCCTGTCTCGCGGTCGAGGGAATCGAGAGCAGTCGCTTGATCTGGTTCTGGATGAACGGGTGATAGGCCAGCACGAAGCCGGTCACCAGGATCAATACTGCTTGCATAGTAAACGACAGCAACACCCAGAAGCCGTCGAACCAGTACTGAACCATCTGCACCGGACCGGCTCCCTCGACCAGGATACCGATGATGAAGACGATGTACGTGAGGAGGATGGCGAAGATGAACGGGCTCGGCATCCACCGTTCGACGCGTTCGGAGAGACGGGCACCCGTGCGTTGTAACAGCGTCCCTTCGATCTGCGATTGTTCGTCCGAACTCATGGATTTTCTAGCGGGCTATCGCGACTGCCGGACGAGCGCCGAAGCGCTCGCTGAATCGGATATACGATGGGTCGATGTGGCTTCTCCTTTCACTTGGGGAACTTGCTTGCATGCTTTGCTATTGCATGCATATCGTTCTGTATTCAGATGCCTGAAGTGCTCGATCCGTGAGTGATCCGTCGTGACGGAAAAGAGATATATCGGCCGCTACTGCCGGACGAAGTCGCGACGAACCGCCCTGTAGAACCGCCGAGGCGGGTGAGATACGACCGGCCGATTCGTTCCGTTCGATCGGTTCGGTATCGGTACGGGCCGACGCATATCCGCTCGGAGACGTACCGAACGGGATAGAGACCTCATATCAAATCTCATACGGGTCGTCCGTGCCGAGATAGGTGATGACGCGAGGCACAACCTATCTGGCGACGGGCGTCTCACGACGAAACATGGTCAAGACCACGGGGGCGATGCTCGGGCTGACGGCGGCGAGCGGCACTGTCGCGGGGAGGGCGGCTCGGAGTCGAGAGCGCCGGTCACGCGACGGCTTGCACGTGACGGCACACCGCGGATTCAGGGACGTGTTCCCGCAGAACACGGTCGCCGCCGTCGAGGGCGCGTCGCGGCTGGGTGCCGACCGGATCGAGATCGACGTCGTCGCGACGAGTGACGGCGAGATCGTCGTCTTCCACGACGAGCGACTCGACGACCTCACGGACGGATCGGGACCCGTCGCCGAGACGCCCGCGGAGACGGTCCTCGACGCCGAGGTCCTCGGCTCCGGCGAGACGGTTCCGACGCTCGCGGGGGCGCTCGAAGCGGCCGACCCGAACGTCACCATGAACATCGAGTTTAAGGCGTCCGGCCCGCTCTCCTGGACGGAGTTCGCGGAGCGCGTCCTGCGTATCGCGTCGTGCGAGTCGGAGCGGTTCTACGTCTCCTCGTTCGACCCGGACGCGCTCCGGGCGGTGAAAGACGTCTCGCCGCGCGTCGACGTGGCTCCGATCTTCGGGCGAAACACTACCGAGAACCTGGAGGTCGCCCGCGAACTCGACGCCCAGGCGGTCAACTGCTCGCTCGGAGTGCTCGACGGCGACCTCGTCGAGACGGCCCACGACGAGGGTCGGGAGGTGAACGTCTGGACAGTCGACACGTGGCGGGAAGCGCGCGCCCCGATCGAGTTGGGCGCGGACGGACTGATCGCCGACTACCCGAACATGACGACCTTCGCCACGGGCGGGCCGCGCGGGTCCGGGCCGAATCAGTAGTTCACCTTCTCGGGTCCGAATACCCACTTGCTCCCGACGGGTCCCCTCCGGTGAACTCGAACCGGATCGGCCGTCGTCATCGGTTACAGAGCAAACTCTACAGGTGGGCTATACGGTATAGCTACTTAGATAGACTCTACGGTGTAGGTCCTCAGATACACTCTACGATATAGCCAACTCGCGAGGGGCCGAGCCGAGACTCCGTTGGAGTGAAGCGCCCTTCGTCCGCCTGCAGCGCTCAGTTGGCGATGATCCGGGCGATCCAGACGATCGGGATCACCGGAATAGCCAGTCCCGTAACGAGCAGTATGATCGCGATCACTATCTTCTCGGCGCGGCTCGACTCGTGCCAGATCGACTGCCACATGTCGTCGATCGCTCGCGCCGTTCGCTGGATGAGCCCGGCCATACCTACGTCGACGGCATCGGGACGGAAAACCCCACCGTCCGCAGCAGTCGTCGACCGCCGCCGAGTCATTCGCGGGTGATGCGGACGCGCCACAGGTCGTCGGTGACCCGTTCGGTCTCGTACTCGAAGCCGCGGCTGCGCAAGACGTCGTAGAGCGGCTCCGGCTCGAAACTGTTGACGAGTTCGAGCGTCTCGTCGCTCTCGAGGTCGGACAGGGCCGCTGTGATGCGAGTGAACGGTTCTTCGTCGCCGTCGCGGACGTCGAGCGTCGTGTCCGAAGACATGGCGAGTAGTCGACGCCGCGGCCGCGTAGCCGTTCGCTCGAACACGTTCGGACGCTGGCGATCGGTCCCTATCCGGCCGCGATCCGCTTTGAACACCCGTAATTCGGGGGGTTGGAAGTGACGGGGCGGCGCCGCGAACTACGACGCGATGGACGTAGCCAGCGACGTCACGGAGCTAGTCGGCGAAACGCCCCTCCTGCGGCTCGACGCGTTCGCGCCGAACCTGCTCGGCAAGGTCGAAGCGGCCAACCCGGGCGGGTCGGTGAAGGACCGGGTCGCCGTCGCCATGCTCGAACGGGCCCGCGAGACGGGACACCTCGAACCGGGCGGGACGGTCGTCGAACCGACCAGCGGCAACACCGGGATCGGGCTCGCCGTCGCAGCGGCGGCCGAGGGATACGACCTCGTGTTGACGATGCCGGAGTCGATGAGCGAGGAGCGGCGCGACCTCCTCCGCGCGCTGGGGGCCGACCTCGTCCTCACGCCGGCCGACGGCGGGATGGCCGAGGCCGTCGAGGCGGCGGAGGCCATCGCCGACGAACGCGAGAACAGTTTCGTCCCACAGCAGTTCGCCAACCTCGCGAACCCCCGCGTCCACCGGGAGACCACCGGCCCGGAGATCTGGCGGGCGACCGACGGCGAGGTCGACGCCGTCGTCGCGGGCGTCGGGACCGGCGGGACCATCACGGGCGTCTCGGCGGCGCTGAAAGCCGACCGCGACGCCGACGTCCAGTCGGTCGCCGTCGAACCCGCCGACTCGGCGGTGCTCTCGGGCGGCGAGCCGGGGGGTCACTCGATACAGGGCATCGGTGCCGGGTTCGTCCCGGAAGTGCTCCGGACCGAGCTGCTGGACGGGGTCCGCGCCGTCGAATCGGACCAGGCGACCGCGGCCGCTCGTCGACTCGCCAGCGAACAGGGTCTGCTCGTCGGGATATCGTCGGGAGCCGCGCTCGCAGTCGCGGAGCGGATCGCCACCGACGCGCCGGAGGAAACTGTCGTCGTCGTCCTTCCGGACACCGGCGAACGATATCTCTCGACCGGGCTCTTCGCGTAGCGCCCGGACCGCGTTACCGGGACCGAACATGTTCGCCGACGGCCACTCCGTCGGTAGCGGCGTAGCTCGGCGTATGGGACTCGTAGTCGAGTTCGCGGTCGGCTCCCCCGGCCGCTGTCCGGTCGCTGAAGCCTCGGAACGGGCCGGCGAGCGAGTCACGGACGTCGCTCGCACGTCGCTCCGCGGTGACGGCGCTATCACCGAGGAGTTCAGGCTCCCCGCGCACGCGTCGGTCGAGGAGACCATTCCGGACCTCGACGCGGTCGCGACCACCGAGTCGGAGACGATATACCGCTTCGAGCGCGACGCGGCGAGCGACTGCGTCTGCGAGGTCGTCGAACGGATCGCCGGCCCCGCGACCGACGTCCGGGCCGAGGACGGGACGCTCTTCGTGACCGTCGTCGTCGAGGAACTGGCGACGGTCCGAACGGTCGTCGAGCGCCTCCGGGCGGCGTTCGACGGCGTCCGCGTCCGACGGCTGACGGCCGCGGGGGACACAGACGACGCGGTGGCGTCGCTCTCCGGAGAAGGGCTCACCGGCCGCCAGCGCGAGGTGGTTCGGACGGCCTACGAGATGGGGTACTTCGAGTATCCGAAGGGGGCCAACGCCGGCGACGTCGCCGACGCGCTGGGCATCTGTCGCTCGACGTTCGCGGAACACGTGGCGGCGGCCATCGGTAAACTGTTCGAGGCTCGGTTCGACGCCGACGCCGTCACGCCGACGGCCGCTCGTCGGTGACCCGTCCCTCGACGAACGACTTGACTATCGCCTCCTCGGCCCGGTGGAGCGTATCGCTACACGAGGACTTGGCGATGCCGACCGTCTCGGCCAGTTCGGTCAGCGAACAGCCGCGCGGCGTGTCGTAGTAGCCCTCCTCGACGGCGGTCGCGACGATCTCCCGCTGGCGGTCGGTCAGCAACTGCTCGCTCGCCGCGTGCTGGTGGACGTAGTCGACGGTGAACTGGATGCCGAACTCCTCTAACTGCTCGCCCAGCGCCGAGAGCCGGTCGTTCGGCGCGGTCACCTCCCAGTTGGCCACGCCGTCCCGGATGTCGAACGGCATCTGGAGCGGGGTCCCCGACCCGCGTGCGGGGAACAGGAGCAGCGGGTTCGTCGTCTCGAACTGGACGAGCGCCTCCCCGTCCCGGCGTTGGAGCGTCTCGAAGTCGGTCAGTTCCTCCTCGTCGGCCATCTCGGCCACCACCGCGGCGGCGTCCGGCCCGGCCACCTCCGCCAGCCCGACGCCGGTCAGGCCGTCTGGAATCGCCGCGAGCACTCGCACCCGCGTCTCGGGGTGGTCCCGGGTGATGTCGCCGATCCAGATGTCCGATGGAACCGTCAGTCGGAGTTTCGCCTCTGGCATCGTACGCGAACATCTTCGCCCCGGCTCCCCATCAGTGTTGCCGAACATGTTCGCCTCTCGTTCGCCCGCTTTCGGAACATTCGACTGCGAGGGACGCGAAGTCGCAGTCGTGCGAACTGTCACGGTGACGCGCGAACTCGACGCCGACCCCGACTGCGTCCGAGCGGCGATACTGGACGTCAGCGAGTTCATGCGCGCGGGCGGGTTCGACGACGTGACCGTCGACGGCGACGTCGTCACCCTCGCCAACAGCGTCGGTCTCGTGACGATCGAGCTGGTCCTCGATGTCGTCGACGACCCGGACGCGGTGCTGGCCTACGAACAGCGCGACGGCGTCTTCGAGGAGATGGTCACGCGGTACGACCTCGCGGAGACGGCCGACGGCGTCGAGGTGCGCGCTACGACCGAGTTCGCGTTGCAGGCCCGCCTCGTCGGCCCGCTGCTCGACGCCACCGTCATCGACCGCCAGCGCCGCGTCGAACTGAACGCCCAGTTCGACTCCCTCGCGGCGCGCTGTGAGTGACGAATGCGTTCGGGTAAGCGTTCACCCCGGCGGAGCGCCGGTATCCGACTATGAGTGACCGCTCCCGCGGCGACGCAGAACCGGTGACAGACCGCGTCCACGAGAACTCGTGGTCGGCGAACTTAGAGGAACCCCGCCACGCGGCGGACCGCTCTCTCGTCCTCGCTCACGCCGTCGACGCCGTCGAACACACGGCACCGGGTTACCACGTCAACCTCGTCACGCACGGCGCGCACGGTCACCCCGAGGGATACCTCTATCCTCACCTCGAAGCGACGTACGGGGACGCCGTCGACTACGAGTACGTCGAGCGGTGCGGTTGCGGCGGCCACGTCACGAGAGTGCACGTCGAGTAACGGGCGACGGTGCGCCCGAGTCGTCGTCGCCGCCCCCGCCGGCGCATACGCCGACGCGGATCGCGAACATGTTCGGAGACACCGGAAGGGAGGACCGGTTCGTACCGAGAGTCATGGCCGCTATCCCCGGACGCGTCGACACCGACTTACAGCCGCCGATGACCGTCCCGCTCCGTCACTTCTGGGTGGGACTGACCGCGCTGCTCGCCGGGTCGGTCGTCGGGGTCGGACTGGTCGCCGGCGTCGTGCCCGGGCTGGGACGGCTCGCCCTCGTGCACCTGTTTCTGATCGGCTGGGTCTGTATCACGATCATGGGCGCGATGACGCAGTTCGTCCCGGTCTGGTCGGGCGTCCCGCTCCACTCGCGCCGGCTGGCCACCGTCCAGCTCGCCCTCGTCACCGCCGGACTCACCGGGTTCGTCGCCTCGCTGCTCCTCAGCACGCTCGCCCTCCTCCCGGTGTTCGGGGCCGCGATGCTCGCCGGGTTCTGGGTGTTCGCCTACAACGTCGGTCGGACGCTGGCTCGCGCGGGCCGGCTCGACGTCACCGAGCGTCACTTCGCCCTGTCGCTCGGGTTCTTCGTCGCTCTCACCGCGCTCGGGCTCGCGCTCGCGGTCGACTTCACCCGACCGGTCCTCGCGCAGTTCCCGGTGACCCGGTCGAACGTCGTGCTGGCACACGCGACGCTGGCCGTCTTCGGAGCGGTGCTCACGACGGTCTACGGCGCGCTGTACCAGCTCGCGACGATGTTCACGCAGACGGAACTCCACGGTATCGACGACCACCTCAAACGGACCGAGGAGGTCGGCCACCCGGTCGGCGTCGCGCTCCTGGCCGTCGGCCGGCTCGTCGGCTCGGAGCCGGCCGCCGCGCTCGGCGGCCTACTCGTCTGTCTCGCCGCGCTCTCGGTCGGGGCGATACTCGCCCGTAGACTGTTCGAGATGCGAGTCGAGCGGACGCCGATGCACACGCGCTACGCCGTGGTCGCGCTCTCGCTCTCGGCGTGGGCGCTCCTGACCGTCCCGGCGTGGGCGACCGACCCGCTCGCGCGGACGCATCTGCTGGGCGGTCCGGGGACGACGCACCTCCTCGTCCTCGGGACCGTCGGGTTCGTCGTCCTCGGGACGCTCTACCACGTCGTCCCGTTCGTCGTCTGGGTCCACCGATACAGCGACCTGCTCGGGTTCGAGGACGTCCCCATGATCGACGACCTCTACCACGGCAGGCTCGCCGCCACCGACGCGGCGCTGCTGGTCAGCGGCACGGCGCTCCTCGCCGCGGCTGACCTCGTCCCCGCGGCGGTGGCGCTCCGTAGCGTCGGTGGCGTCCTCGTCGGTCTAGGCGTTTTCGCATTTGCCGTGAACATGTGGTCCGTCCTCCGCAACCACAGTCGGCACTCGGTCGGTGGCCTCCTCCTCGGTAGGTTCTCCCCGACCCGAGCGGGGGCGTCGCCGGATGGGGCAGCGAGTGCCGACGGACGCCGCGAATGACTTCAGAAGGGGATATCGCCGGACGACTCGCCGACGGTCCCGTCGCCGGTCGAGAGGTCGCCCGTCTCTCGGAACTGCGCTTCCCGGTGGCGTAACCGCTCGTTGATGGCGACCGCCTGCTGGTGCATCGGGGCCGTTCGGACGCGCACGAGGTCGTACTCGTGACGTTCGAGCGTCCCGTTCCACGCGCGGAACGCGCCGAGCGTGAGCGTATCGCTCTGCGGGCAGAACTCCGTCGTCGGCGTGAACTCCGCGCGGAGGACCGACGGGTCGTCGGCCTCGCGCGCGTAGCGGAAGCCGCTGTCGGAGTGCCGGCGATCGAGATTGAGCCGAGCCAGGTTGTAGCCGAACGTGACGTCGTAGACGCCGCGCTCCTCGAAGCACTCCCGCGAGAGCCGGTGGAACGCGGCGTGTTCCCGACCGGTCAGCACGTCGTGGTCGGCGAGGAACGGGCCGGGTTCGGGGAGGGAGTCGGCGGCGAATCCGCCGTAGCTGTCGAACGTCTCGTCGCCGTCGGTGTCGAACAGCCGCGGGAGGTTCATGGGCGGCGGTTCGCCGGCGACGCGTCTATCTCTGCTCCCGAACGTGTTCGGGGCAAGGGGGAGGGAGCGGGGCGACCACCGCTCGATATGGTCGCGACAGATTTCGACAGCGAACGCGAGTTCGACGACGACCGGTTCCGCGCGCACGTCCTCGCGGAGTCGGCGGCGCAGAAGGTGGTCCTGGGGTACTTCCGGCCGGGCCAGTTCATCCCCGTCCACGCGCCCGACAGCGACGTGGCCATCACGGTCCACGAGGGCGAGGGGACCGTGCGCGAGGGCGAGACCGACCATCGCGTCGAACCCGGTTCCGTGGTGGTCGTCCCGGCCGGCGAGGCCCGCGGGGTCCGCGCCGAGTCCGAGCTGACGGCGACGCTCGTGACCGCGCCGCCGCCAGGCGACGCCGCCCACGACCCGGTCAGACGCGGCCTCTCGCAGGGGGAGTTCGAGCCGGAGGCGTGAGGAACCCCGATAGACCCGAACATGTCCGCGGCAATCGTCTCCGGTGACCGGGCGGTAGCTCCGGTCGTATGCCCGAAACCACGCTCGACCTGCGCGACGTCCCGCCGCCGGAACGCCACCCGATGATCCACGCGGCGTTCGAGGCGCTCGACAGCGGCACCGTCCTGGAGATCGTCAACGACCACGAACCGAAGCCGCTGTTCTACGAGTTCCAGGCCGAAGTCGAGGCCTTCGACGCCGAGAACTACACCTGTGAGCGACGCGACGCCGGCGAGTTCGTCGCGACGCTCCCCAAGGAGTGAGTCGGATGGGCGTCGAACGAGCGAACGTCGACGCGGCCGAGAGCGAGGGCCGGACCGCGCTGTTCGAGGGCGAACCCCGCACGGTCCACCTGTCGCTCTCGGCCGAGCAGCGCGTCCCGCCCCACGACCACCCCGAGCGCCGGATACTCTTTCACGTCCTCGAGGGCGAGATCGCGCTCGACCTCGACGGGGAGACGCACGACCTCTCGGCGGGCGACGTGCTCCGCTTCGACGGCGAGCGTCAGATATCGCCCGAAGCGGTCACGGACGCACGCGCGCTCGTCGTCCTCTCGAAGGGGTAGTCGCCGGTCGGCGACCCGCCCTCGACGCCGCCGGAACGCCGTACTTTCGCGAGGCGGCGCTACTGCTGGAGAGCGAGTGAGACGGGTAACAGCCGTTCGAGGAGGCGGTCAGCCAGCTCTTCGACGGCGGCCCGCTGTTCCGCGGAGAGGCCGCCCTGCGCCCGCAGCCGCGAGCAGGCGCGCTCGACGGCCTCGTCGCGGACGGTCTCCGCTCGGTCGCGTCGCCGGGGCGGCTCGTCCTCCGCCGTTGGCGACCGGCGCGTCACGGTTCCCGCCAGACGACGGTGACGACCGAATCGCCGCGTTCGACCGTCTCGTAGGCGTAGCCGCGGTCGTCGAGCTTCGGGTAGAGGTGTTGCGGTGCCCGGTCGTTGTACTGGACGAGCACGACGTCGTCGTCGAGGGTCGGCAGCAGTTCGAGCGTCCGCCGGAGCGGCGCGGGCGGGCCGGCGGCGGCGACGTCCAGCGTCTCGACGGGACCGTCGGTCGGCGCGCCGGTCTCTCGCAGAATCGGGTCGGGAGGCTGCATACGCGGGGGTTCTCGCCTCCCGATAGCGAGGGTTTCCCCGAACACGTTCGGGGGCGGTCGCCGCTACCGATCGTCGTCCCGCTTGAGGACGGGGGCGAACGCCAGCGGCGACAGGAGGCCGGCGACCAGCGACAGCGCGAGCGCCGCCGTGCCCAGGTCAGCGTTGCTGAGGCCGCCGTCCGCGCTCCCCGATCCGCCGCTTCCGCCGACCTCGGCGTCGCCGACGACGACGACGCCTTTCATCCCCATCGACTTGTGCGGGAGGCAGAAGTACTTCACCACGCCGGTCTCCTCGAACGTCTGCTCGAACGTGAAGCCGGCCTCGCCCGACATCTCGCTCTCGAAGTTACCGGCGTCGTCGACGACGTTGTGGCTGCCGTTGACCCACTCCCAGGTCACGGTCGTGCCGGGGTCGACGCGGACGGCCGCCGGCCCGAAGCCGAAGTTGCCGCCGTTGGCCTCCGCGCCGACCTCGATAGTGACCGAGTCGCTCCCGGTCTCGTCGACCACGCCGTCGTAGTTCTCCACCCCGTCCAGCCACCCGTCGAAGGCGGTCTGTGCGCGTGCGGGGCGCGCGTTTCCGAGCGCAGCGCCGCCCACGGCGACGCCTGCACCCGCTCGAAGGACGCTCCGTCGCGAGTAGGTTTCGGCTGTCATCAACAGAGTGTACGGTGACGGTATATAAACTACGCTCGCGGATTCTCACGCGCTGGGAAGGGTGGGGCCGCTGTGCGGGACGCGGGACACGATGGTGCGGTCAGCGTGTCCCGTCGAGGAACACGTCGCTACGTCGTGCCGTCCGCGCGCTCCTCTCCGGGAAGCGGCCCGTCGTAGCCCTCGGGGACGTACGCACAGAGCGCGTGGCCAACGTCGACTATGAGGGAAACGTCCACCCGACGCAGTTCTGGCAGGGCTACTCGCTGGGCAACGTTCGCGACCGGCCGTTCGGCGCGATCTGGGCCGACGAGTCGGACCCGCTCCTGAACGCACTCCGGAACAGGGACGAGCAGCTGACCGGGCGATGCGCCGACCGTCGGTACCGCAGCGTCTGTCGCGGCGGGTCGCGTCTCCGGGCGCTCACCGTCCACGACGACCTGTTCGCGCCCGACCCGCAGTGTTACCTCACCGACGCGGAGGTCGGCGTCCGCTCGGGGGAGTGAGCGGGCTTTCCGCCGCCGCTCGGGGGTATCTATAAAAGCGGGCGAACCAGTTCGCCCCCGTTCCCGCGCGCTCGAAATCCGCTCGACGGTATATGGTCGCAGGGAAGCGAGCACCGGATGTCGATGAACCGCAACACGCAATCACGGCGGCAGTTCCTCCGAGCGACGGCGGTAACGACCGGCGGCATCGCGCTCGCCGGCTGTTCGAACAGCGGTGGGTCGTCCACGGACGGGGATGACGGCTCCGGCGGCGACGGCGGCAGCGAACCGACGACCGAAGCGAGCGGCGGCGCGGCGCAGACGAGCACGGTCGAGATGACCGACGAGCTCACGTTCGAACCGAAGTCTATCGAGGTCACGGCCGGCACCGAAGTCACGTGGAAGAACACCGGTAGTATCGGCCACACCGTTACCGCCTACGAGGGCAAGATACCCGACGGCGCGGCGTACTTCGCCTCAGGCGGCTTCGACAGTCAGCAGGCGGCCAAGGACGGTTACGGGAGCGGGCAGAAGGGCAACGTCCCGAAGGGCGAGAGCTACTCTCACACCTTCGAGACGAAGGGCACCTACGAGTACTACTGCGTCCCGCACGAGATGAACGGGATGGTCGGCACGGTGGAGGTGGTATAGATGGGCTCCGACGCCGACGAGAGCGAGCGGCGCAGTCCCGGGGAAGTCGTCGACGAGTACGAACGGCGACTGGAGAGCGTCCTGGCCGAGGTCGACGAACCGGTCCCCGACGACGAGGGGCCGACGCTCGAACTGGCCGGGCTGGAGATCGACCGGCGTGACTTCATGAAGACCGGCATCGCGGCCGGCGCGATGGGCGCGGTCGCCGGCTGCTCCCGGTTCTCCCCCGGCGGCGGGAGCGGCGGCCAGTCCGGCTCGTCCGACTCCGGCGTCGACCACAGGGTCGCACCGGGCGAGCACGACGAGTACTACGGCTTCTGGTCGGGCGGCCACTCCGGCGAGCTCCGCGTCGTCGGCATCCCGTCGATGCGTGAACTGACCCGCATCCCGGTGTTCAACACCGACTGCGCGTCCGGCTACGGCTACGACGACGAGACGAGCGCGCTGTTAGAGGAGGGCGGCGGCTACACGTGGGGGGACAACCACCACCCGAACCTCTCGGAGACCGACGGCGACTACGACGGCGAGTACCTGTTCGTCAACGACAAGGCCAACGGCCGCATCGCCCGGGTGAACCTGAAGTACTTCGAGACGGACGCGATTCTGGACGTCCCGAACATGCAGGCCATCCACGGCTGTTCCGTCCTCTCGCCCGATACGAAGTACGTCCTCGGCAACGGCGAGTTCCGAGCCCCGGTGCCCAACGACGGGACCGCCGTGAATGACCCCGACGCCTACGAGTCGCTGTTCGTCGCCGTCGACCCGGAGACGATGGAGACGAAGTGGCAGGTATCGGTCGACGGCAACCTCGACATCGTCGATACGGGCAAGGAGGGCCGCTGGGCCATCGCGTCCTGTTACAACAGCGAGGAGGCGACGGACATCCAGGGGATGACCCGCGACGACCGGGACTACCTCAAGGCGTTCGACATCCCCGCCATCGAGAAAGCCGTCGAGAACGGGCGGTACGACCGGACGGTCAACGGCGTGCCCATCGTCGACGGGACGAGATCCAGTGCACTGAACGAGGGGGATCGCCCCGTCGTCCAGTACATTCCGACGCCGAAGAGCCCCCACTGCGTCGAGGTCGGCCCCGACGGGAAGTACGCCTTCATCGCGGGGAAGCTATCGCCGACGGTGACGATGCTGGACCTCGAGAAGCTCGGCTCGGTCTCCGACCCGGCGGACGCCGTCGTCGGCCGACCGAAGGTCGGTCTCGGGCCGCTGCACACCACCTTCGACGGCAACGGCCACGCCTACACGTCCCTCTTCATCGACTCGCAGGTCGCGAAGTGGGACATCGAGGCGGCCGTCGACGCCGAGAACGGGTCCGAGGATCCGATAATCGAGAAGTTGGACGTCCACTACAACCCCGGCCACATCCAGGCGCTGGAGGCGATGACGACCGACCCCGACGGCGAGTGGCTCGTCGTCCTGAACAAGCTCTCGAAGGACCGGTTCCTCCCGGTCGGCCCCATCATGCCCGACAACGACCAGCTGATCCACATCGGACAGGGCGAGAAGGAGATGGAACTGGTCGCCGACCACCCGGCCTACCCCGAACCGCACGACTGCGTCTTCGCGCACAGGGACAAGATCTCGCCGAAGAAGGTCTACGACAGGACCGACTACGAAGGCGAGAAACCCTACGTCGAGGAGAAAGACTCCG
The DNA here is from genome assembly GCF_010119205.1 of Haloarcula limicola. Lineage (NCBI taxonomy): Archaea > Methanobacteriati > Methanobacteriota > Halobacteria > Halobacteriales > Haloarculaceae > Haloarcula > Haloarcula limicola. The sequence goes on along the minus strand of NZ_WRXM01000003.1, from coordinate 285,531 downwards.
GCGTCGAACGCACCGGCGAGTCCTCGGTCCACGTCAAGGCCTCGACCAAGCGCTCCGAGTACGGTCTGCCGGAGTTCACCGTCAAGCAGGGCGACGAGGTGCGACTGACGATGACCAACATCGAGGGCGTGCAGGACATCATCCACGGCGTCGCCATCCCGGAACACGACGTGAACCTCGCCGTCGCGCCGCAGGACACCCGCGAGGTCACCTTCACCGCCGACGACCCCGGCGTCTACTGGATCTACTGCACGTACTTCTGCTCGGCGCTGCACCTGGAGATGCGCAGTCGCATGATCGTCGAGCCGAGCGAGTGATCGCCGCGAGGACTCCGGAGACCCGACGTACCGCGCCGCCGACCGATTTCGCTTCGCCCACACCGAACTGCCCATGAACCTGCCATCACGCTCCGACTTCCGCGAGGTCCGCCGCGGCCTGCCGGCGCTCGCCGCGCTACTGTTCGCGGGGGCGCTGCTGTTCCCGATGTGGCACATCCACATCGAGGCGGTCCAGTATCCCGAGACGGTACTGCACCTCGAGCTGTACGCCTACCCGCACATCGCCGGCGACTACACCGAGGTCGCGCGGCTCAACCACTACATCGGGTTCTACTACCCGGATCCGGTGTACTGGCAGCCGAACTACGCCCCGCACCCGCGGGCCATCGACGTCCCCGAGTGGTCGGCCGGACCGTTCGCGTTCGTCGCCGCGTCGCTGCTCGCCGTCTTCGTCGCCGTCGCGCCGACGGTAGAGAAGCTGAAGCGGGGCCTGACGTGGCAGCTCGTCGGCTCCGCGACGGTGTTCGGCGTCATGCTCGCCGACATCCAGTACCGCCTCTACCAGTCGGGGCACGCGCTCGACCCCGACGCGCCGGTCATGGGCGTCGACGGGTTCACGCCGCCGCTGTGGGGCAGATACGAGGTGGCGAACATCACGAGCACCTCCCACTTCGGGACGGGCGGGTTCATGGCGGGCGCGGCCATCGCGCTGCTCGTGATCGCGTACTACTACCGCGACACGGCGGTGACGGTCGGCGAGCTCCCCGGCCGGGTGGCCGGTCGCGGGCGCGCCGTCCGAGAGCGCGTCCTCGGCGGCGACGACTCGCCGGAGACGCCGCCGGCACGGAGCGAGCGATGAGCCCGACGTTCGGCCGCGAGCGGGCGTTCGCGCTGCTGTCGGTCGGGCTCCTGTTGGGCACTCTCGTCGCGGCGGGGACGGCGACCGGGAGCGCGCCGGCCGCCGGTACCGATCGCCGCGTCGGCATCGAGCTACCCGACGTCGAGGAGAACCCCGAACTGCCGACGGACGACGGCGTGGCCCGCGTCGACGGGGAGCGATACGACAGCGTCGCCGCCGCGCTGGACGCGGCGCGGCCGGGCGACACCGTCCGCCTCGACGGGCGGTTCGAGGAGCGCGTCGTCGTCGAGACGCCGAACGTGACGCTCGTCGGCGACGGCCCCGACGCCGCTGTAATCGACGGCGACGGGTCGGGCGACGTCCTCACCGTCGCCGCCGATGGCGTCACCGTGCGGGACCTCTGGGTCCGCAACTCCGGGTACCGCACCGAGACCAACGACGCCGCCGTCCTCGTCGAGGGCGACGGCGTCACGCTGCGCGACAGCCGAATCACCGAGGCGACGTTCGGCGTCTGGCTCGACGGCGTCAGCGACGCCCGCGTGGCGAACAACACCGTCCGCGGTCGCGAGCGAATCACGCCGCTGACCGACCGCGGCAACGGGATTCAGATCTGGAAGACCGAGGATTCGGTGATCGAGGGCAACCGGATAACCGACGTCCGCGACGGGCTCTACTACTCGTGGGCCAGCGAGGTCGTCGCGCGGGGGAACGTCGTCTGGGACGTGCGCTACGGCGTCCACTACATGTACTCGGACGACAACCGGCTGGCGAACAACACCGCCGCGAACAACGACGTCGGCTACGCGCTGATGGTCTCGAAGCGCCTGACCGTCGTCGGCAACGTCGCCGTCAACAACACCGGGTCGAGCGGTCACGGCATCCTGCTCAAGAGCATCGACGAGACGACCGTCCGGGGGAACGACCTCGTGGGTAACGAGAACGGGCTGTTCCTCTACAACTCGCTGCACAACGACGTGCGGCGGAACCTGGTGCTGGAGAACGACGTGGGCGTCCACCTCACCGCCGGGAGCGTCGAGGAGCGCGTCTCGAACAACACGTTCCTGCGCAACGGCGAGGCTGTGTGGGCCGTCGTCGGCGAGCGGGTGACGTGGAACGAGAGCGTCGGTAACTACTGGGGCGACGCGACGGTGACCGACGTCGACGACGACCGCGTCGGCGACGGCCGCTACGAGCCCGCCGGTGCCGTCCAGCGCCTCCTCGTCGAGCACCCGAGCGCACGGATTTTCGCGTCCAGTCCGGCGTTCGACGCCGTCCGTCGCGCCGAGCGTACCGTTCCGCTCCTCGACGTCCCGGGCGTCGTCGACGAGCGACCGCTGACCGAGCCACCCCACGACGACTGGAGACGATACTATGTACGCAATTGAGGTCGAGAACGCACGGAAGGAGTACGGCGCGGTGACGGCCCTCGACGGGCTCAGCCTGCGGATCGAACGGGGCGAGACGGTCGGGCTACTCGGGACGAACGGGGCCGGGAAGACGACGCTGTTCGAACTGCTGGTCGGCCTCCGGAGCCCCGACGCGGGGTCCGTCGCGGTGCTCGACCGCGACCCGACGGAGGGGGTCGGCACTCGGCGACGGGTGGGATACCTCCCCGAGCACGCCGGGTTCCCCGACGAACTGACCGGTCGAGAGGTGCTGCGGTTCCACGCCCGGATGCGCGGTGTCGACGCCGAGCGCCGCGACCGCCGCGTCGCCCGCGTCCTGGAGACCGTCGGGCTGACCGACGCGGCCGACCGCCGGGTCGAGGGCTACTCGAACGGGATGGCGCGCCGCCTCGGGTTGGGGACCGTCCTCGTCGCCGACCCGGCCGTCCTCCTGCTCGACGAGCCCACGGCGGGGTTGGACCCGTACGGCGTCGAAGCGTTCCACGACGTGCTCGGCGCGGTCGCGTCGGCCACCGACGTCACCGTCGTCTTCTCCTCGCACGTCCTCGGGGAGGTGGAGGCGCTGTGTGACCGAGCGGCCGTCGTTCACGACGGTCGAGTCGTCGCCGACGACGACGTCGACGCGCTCCGGCGGCAGACGGGCGAGAACGTCACCGTTCGCGCGGCGGTAGGCGACGGGGACGCGGACTCGGCCGCCGAGCGACTCCGGTCCCGCGACGGCGTCGAACGCGTGACCGGGGACGGCGCGGAGCTGGTCGTCGAGTGCGCCCCGACGCGGGCCCTCGCCGTCCTCGAAGCGATACACGAGAGCGGCGACGTCGAGCGGTTCGCCGTCCGAGAACCGGGGCTGGAGTCGGCGTTCCGGACCGCCGTAGCCGACCGGGGGGAGCGCGCGTGACCGAATCGACCCGGCCGGACGACGCCGAGACGGACGGCGGGTACGTCCGCGAGTCGCCGGCGTTGAGCGGTGATACGGCGAACAGAGTGCGGGACACGCTCGGAAAAACGTGGGCGCTCGCGACCCGCGAGTACCGGCTGGCGATGCGGCGGCGGTGGAGCCTGGGCGCGACGCTCGTCTTCGCCGCCTTCTCGGTCGCCGTCGTGGCCTTCGGGGCCTCCACCGCGGGTCCGGGCCGGTTCGACGCCGCGTTGGTGAGCCTGGTCGAACTCGGCGTCTACCTCGTCCCGCTGGTCGCGCTGGCGGTCGGCTACGACGCCGTCGTCGGGCCCGAGGCGAGCGGGTCGCTGGCGCTCGTCAGGTCGCTTCCGGCCCCCGCATGGACCGTCGTCGTCGGGAAGTACGCGGGTCGAGCCGGCGCGCTCGCCGGGTCGCTGCTCGTCGGTTTCGCGCCCGGACTCGTGCTCGCGACCGCCCTGACCGGCCCGGACGCCGTCGGTCCGTACGCCGTCGTCGCCCTCGCGGCGCTGCTCGCGGCCTGCGGATTCCTCGCGCTCGGCCTGCTGGTCTCGACGGTGGCCCGCGAACGGACGCACGCGCTGGGGCTCGCGCTGGCGGTCTGGCTCTGGTTCGTCCTGCTCCACGAGCTGTTCGCACTGGGCGCTATTGCGGCGCTCGACCTCTCGGAGACCGGCGTCGTCGTCGCCGTCCTGACGAATCCGGCGGCCTGCTTCCGCGTGCTGGCGCTGGCCCAGTTCGACGCTCTCGCGGGCGGGCTCGCCGCGGCCGTCCGCGAGGCGGGGCTGTCGATCCCGGTCACGCTCGTAACTGCCCTCGCGTGGGTCGTCGGTCCGGTCGCGCTCGCCGCGTGGTTACTGGAGCGGCGGTAACTCCGACCCCGGCTCCCGCACTCGGGGCTGGCGGCCTCGATGCATCTTCTCGTGGCGATACCGAATGCGCGTCGCGTAACCCCCTGAACCCGCCCTCTATCTCGACGCAGCTATATGCATGACTGTTCAACCACTCATCCATGAGCTCACAGACGGAACGACTGGAACGTCTCATCACCGAGGAGAGCGGTGAGTGCTGTGACGCGGATATCGAGGGGCGGCTCGATTCGCTGCGCTCGTGTCAGTCGGAGACCCCGCCGGATCCCGACGCCGACCTGACCGCACTCAAGACGCTGGGGAACGAGACGCGATACAGTATCGTCCGGTTGCTGAAGGCCGCGGATCGGGAGCTGTGTGTCTGCGAGATCAACCCGACCGTGGACGTCAGCGACAGCGCGATCAGTCACGCCCTCTCCGATCTCCACGACGCCGGGCTCGTCGCGCGGCGAAAGGACGGCACCTGGCGGTACTACGAGGCGACCGACCGGGCCGAGGCGCTGCTGACTGCCCTCGACGAGACGCGAGGGGCCGAGCGATGACCGAGACGCCGGTTCGAGTCGCGTTCGTCTGCGTCGGGAACGCCGTCGCACCCGCGGCGCGACGTGCTCTGTCCGCCCGGCGAGGGGTGGTCGCGTGACCACCACCGTCGCCTTCGTCTGTGTCCAGAACGCCGGGCGGTCGCAGATGTCGACCGCGTTCGCCGAGCGCGAGCGGGAGCGTCGAGAGCTCGACGACGCGGTCGAGATTCTCACCGGCGGAACCCATCCCGCCGAGCGCGTTCACGACGTCGTCGTCGAGGTGATGCGCGAAGCGGGATTCGACCTCTCGGAGCGGACGCCGCGGGAGATCTCGACGGTCGAACTCGAATCGTGTGACTACGTCGCCACCATGGGGTGTTCGACGCTCGAACTCGATGCCGACGACTCCGACGTCGACGTCCGCGACTGGGCGCTCGACGATCCCGACGGAAAAGACCTCGATCGTGTCCGAGAGATTCGCGACGGGATCCGGGACCGCGTGCGTGCGCTTTTCGACGAGATCGAGCGAGAGATGGCCACGGATGCCTGAAACGAGCGACTCCACGGTGAAGGGATAACCCGGTCGGTCGCGAAAGAGCGCGGTCTGACTGTACGGCGGTCATACTCAGCGGTGCAGTCGGAGACACGCGTCGGCGCAGGAGCGGATGTCCGCGAGGGTGACGTCACCGTATCGCGGAACTCGCTCCTGCCGGAACAGACTGTCTCGACCGCAGAACTAGAACGGGAGGAGAACCAGCAATATCGGGAGGACACCCAACGAGACGAGAAACCCGAGTAGGTACCGACGGTCGGCAACGAGTCGAGTTTGGATGGTCTCGACGGCCCGGAAGTACGTCGAAAACCGAACCAGCGCTCCGACTGTGATAGTCGCCCCGACGGCCACGAGTGATAACACGATAGCCACGCCCCGTGGGGATTCCAGCAGTACGGCGACGACCACCGTATCGAAGAAGGTGCCGATGTTCGCTCCCAGAACGTAGGGAACGATCTCCCGCCGTTCGATGTAGTCGCGGTTATAGAGGGGGACGACCACCCCCAGCGAGAACGCGACGCTGGTCGTCACGCCGGTGATGAGGACGCCGAGTCCAAACGAAGTCCACTTGTGCTGAAATCGGCGAAAGAACCGCTCGCGGAGCCATTCGGTGTCGATCCGCTTGAGCACCCGGTCGAAGAGCGTGATGCTTCCGAACAGCACGAGAACGGCCACCACGAGCCCCGGGCCCACGCCGACGGTATCGACGACGGCTCCCGTCGCGGGATCGAAGGCCGCCAGCGGACGAACCGAGAGTTCGATCCGGCTACTGACACCCTCGAATCCCGTCTGAAGTACCGGCAACAGGAAGTACCCGAGGACAGTCGCCGGTAGATAGACCGAATGTGACAAGAGAAAAGTCAGTATCCCCAGCCTGGTCGACTCACTGAACGAATAGCGCCGCTTCTGGAAGTAGTCGAGCGCCCCGATCAGGAGGACGATGGCGGCACCCCCGAGGCGTGAACCGGCGAGCATCAGGAACAGCTGTGAGGCCGTGAGGACCCCGGTCTCGAACAGCGAGATGGAGAGGGCCGCTACCACTGACCCGTTAGTGAGTACGTACGTGGCGAGCCAGCTCGCACCTAGGGCTCGCCCATTTCCGGTGACGTACCGCCCGAAGAACCGTTCGAGCGGCGCAGCCGCGGCCGCTGTGGACGCACCCAGCAACTGGACCGCGAACAGGAACAGTAGCAGGGAGACGAGAGCACCGACGACTAACGGGCCCGACGTGCGCCCCTGTGTCAGTATCTCGTCGAGAGTCGAATCCACGGGTACTCTGTCTCTACAGCCTCGTGACAGGCGCACGAAGGTTAGCGTTCAATTTCGGGGACCTCCTTCGCCGGCCGCTCGCTCTCGGATCGTGAGGACTGGACGTCCGTAAGCCGAGTGACCCGTTCGGTAACGCTCCCGAGGAGATACCGATCCAAGCCAGTTCGGCCGTGCGTGCCCATGACGATACAGTCGATATCGAGTTCGTCGGCGTATCCGAGGCTCGTGTCGTGGACGGATTCGCGTTCGTCGAGAGACGCGGTTCGCGTCTCGACGCCCGCGTCTCTCGCCATTCCAGCGATAGTCGTTGTTGCCTCCTCGCTGCGGCTGTCGCGCTCTCGGGCCGCGTCGTCGTCACCGTCGGCCGGGACTTCCTCGGATTCGAGAACGTGAATCACGTGAAGAGCGGCATCGAATTGACGGGCAAATTCAATAGCGGTTTCGCTCGCTGCCTCCGCAACGGCGCTGCCGTCCGTTGGGACCAAGAGTCGATCGTAATCGGACATCCCGCTCGTGACATCGAACCGGGACGTCGTAAACCTAAGTGACGGCCTTCTTCGTCAGTTGGTACGTTCTCGTCAAATACCCTCTTGTCGCGTCGAACCGACTTACGACCATGGCGTTCCCGATTCGCGTCAACGACGTGATGAGCAGCCCGGTCACGACGGCTTCGCCCGAGACACCTGCCAGCGATGCCGCCGGACGGTGTTGTACGGCCGCGATCGGGTCGCTGGTCGTCGTCGAGGGCGGCGAGGTCATCGGGATCGTCACCAGTGACGACTTCGTGCGACTACTCGGCGAGGCGTCGGATCCGGAGGAGCGTTCGCTGTCGGAGTTCATGTCGACCGACGTCGTCTCGGTCGATGCGAGCGCGACCCTCGGCGACGCAGTCGAAACGATGTTCGAACACGGCGTCGCCCGGTTAGTCGTCTTCGACGGCGACGAACTGGTCGGGCTGGTCAGCACCGACGATATCGTCCGGCACGTTCCGCAAATCCTTCAGCGGCGGGAAATCGGAGGCCACGAGCGACAGACGGCCCGCTACCATCGACAACAGGAGACCGCCTACGAGGACGAGGACTGGGATATCGAAAGCACGGGGCTCGACGACAACCGTATCAACGTCGGTGACAGGGTCACGTTCTCGAAGACGGTCAGCGAACGGGACGTGAAGCGCTTCGCGACAGCCAGCGGCGACACGAACCGGCTTCACCTCGACGAAGAGTACGCCAGCCAGACGCGGTTCGGCCGGCGAATCGTTCACGGGACGCTCGTTTGCGGGTTGATAAGCGCCGCGTTGGCCCGTCTCCCCGGTGTGACCATCTACCTCTCACAAGATCTCTCGTTCCTCAAACCGGCCGAAGTCGATGACCGACTCACCGCTGTGTGTGAAGTGGCCACGGACCTCGGTAGGAATAAATATCAGCTCACGACCGACGTACTCGACGAGGACGGCGACCGCCTGATCGAGGGACAGGCTGCCGTCCTGATCGACGAGACACCGGAGAGTGGCCGAGTTATGGTCGAAACCCTCGCTGATAGCTAATCAGGTAGTTAGCGGCCCGTCTCTACCTGATAGCTGTTGGGGGAGAGGCGACAATACGGAATTACGCCACTTGGTAACGTATTTCGGTATGGACTGACTATCGAGACTCACCGACTGGCTGCTCACTCGCCGGTCCCGGCCTCTTGCTGGCCGGTGACCTCGTCCGGCGTGAGCCGGAAGAACCGGAACTCCAGCGTGAGGGGGTGACTGTCGTATACGTCCACGAACGGAATTCGTATTCGCTGCATCGCTTCGGCGACTTCGGGATCGAGTGCTGATCTCGTGATCTCCTCCAGACTGCCGGTTGCGATGACGCTTCGCCAGCCGCTGCCCGTCTCGTCGTAGGTGACGAACGATATCTCCCCGTCCTCGTCGATGAACGCTTTCTTTCCGGCGTCCTCGGGACCGACGGCCAGCCGGAAGTAGAAATTCCCCGTATCTGCGTCGTAGCCATACGAAATTGGCCGGGCATACGGCGGACCGTCGTTCGCCGAATCGAACGAGATGACGCCCGTCCCACCCTTCCCTAGGAACTCGTTTCGATCTTCCGCACTCATCCGTACCGAGCGAGCGTCTTCCATACAGATAGTTCGAGTCCGATTGTTAAAAATCTCACACGTCGGCTCTCTCCCGAGCTCCGCGGTCAGGGAGGTCTCCACGTCGCCCCTGGTGGAGAAGGTGCCTCTTCCGTTAGTCCGTTCCGTGGCGAACTCTGGCCGCTGCTTCGCGACACTGATCGCCCGGTCGTCTGACTGACCCTCGCCCCCCGATCGGCGTCATCCTACAGAGAGATCGGCTCCCTTGAGTCGTCGGGCGTTAATCGCGACGATGATCGTCGATACCGACATGAACGCCGCCCCGACCGCCGGCGAGAGCAGAATCCCGATCGGGGCGAGGATTCCGGCGGCGAGCGGGAGCGCGACGACGTTATAGCCGGTCGCCCAGACGAGGTTCTCCTGCATCTTCCGGTAGCTCGCCTTCGAAAGCCGGATGAGCCGCACCACGTCCAGTGGATTGTTGTCGACGAGGATGATATCCCCCGACTCGATAGCGACGTCGGTGCCTGACCCGATGGCGATACCGACGTCGGCTCTCGTCAGAGCGGGGGCATCGTTGACGCCGTCGCCGACCATCGCGACGAGCTTCCCCTCCGATTGGAGCCGCTCCACTTTGGTGTCTTTCTCCTCGGGCAACACTTCAGCGAAGTACTGGTCGATGCCGAGTTCCGCAGAGACGGCGCGTGCGACAGCCTCGGAGTCGCCCGTCAGCATCGCCACCTCGATGCCCATCCCGTGGAGCGCTTCGATGGCCCGCCGGCTCTCCTCACGAACCACGTCCGCAAGAGCAAATGCCGCCGCGACCTCGGATTCGTCCTGAATGAGGTAGATGACGGTCTGGGCGTTCGAGCCCGCCTCGTCGGCGAAGGAGACGATCCCGTCGGCTCGCTCGACACCGAGTTTCTCGATGAGGTTTGGTCCGCCGAGGTAGACCGTGTCGCCGTCTCGCGGGTCGCTCGGCTCGCGGGTCGCTTCACTCCCCGCCCGCTCTTCCGAGGCGCGTTGCACCTCGTGCTCCCCGCTCGCCTGTCCGGGGCCGCTTCGCGGCTCCAAGTCGACGACTGCCCGGACACCGAGCCCGCGAAGGTTCTCGAAGTTCGAGACGCTGGCTCGTTGGACGCCCCGTTCTCCGGCGGCGGTCCGGATGGCGCGAGCGATCATGTGCTCGGAGTCGCCCTCGACGCCGGCGGCGACTTCGAGGGCTCGCTCTTCGTCCCAGTCACCGGCAGTCTGGATGCCGACGACGCCCTGCTCGCCTTTCGTGAGCGTCCCGGTCTTGTCGAACATCACCGTATCGAGGTTTCGAGCCTCTTCCATCGCGATCCGGTCGCGGATGAGCATTCCGTTCCTCGCGGCAGTGGAGGTGTTGATGGCGACGACAAGCGGTACGGCGAGGCCGAGCGCGTGGGGACAGGCGATGACGAGGACCGTGACGACGCGTTCGAGGACGCCGACGCTGAGTCCGACCGCGACGACCCACGCGACGGCCGTGATCGCGGCGACGCTGAGTGCGATGTAGAACAGCCACCCGGCCGCACGGTCAGCGAGTAATTGCGTGCGGGACTTCGAGGACTGGGCCTCATCGACCAGACGCATGATGCCCGCGAGGGTCGTCTCGTCGCCGGTCTTCGTCACCCGGACGCGGAGACTTCCGTCCTGGTTGACCGTCCCCGCGACCACTTCGGATCCGAGTTCCTTGTCCACGGGTCGTGACTCGCCGGTGATCATCGACTCGTCGACGGACGATTCGCCATCGACGACCTCGCCATCTGCGGGAACCGAGGCACCGGGACGGACGAGGACGACATCGCCTTCGCCGAGTTCGGCGACGGGCACTTCTTCCGTGTCGCCGCTCTCGGTGACGCGCTCTGCGGTGTCGGGCATCAGTTTCGCCAGTTCGTCGAGCGCGCCAGAGGCCTGCCGGACCGACCGCATCTCCATCCAGTGGCCCAGCAGCATGATATCGATCAGCGTGACGAGTTCCCAGAAAAAGGGCGTCGTCCCCTCGAGGAACAGGCTCGCGATAGAGTAGACGAACGCGACGGTGATCGCCAGCGAGATGAGCATCATCATCCCCGGCTCGCGGTTCTGTAGTTCGGTCCGAGCCATCGAGAGGAACGGCACGCCGCCGTAGGCGAAGACGATCACCGAGAGGACGGGCGTGATCCAGACGCTTCCGGGAAAGGTCGGGGCCGTGTAGCCGAAGACGTCCTGAATGAACTCGCTGAAGAAGACGACCGGAATCGAGAGGACGAGCGAGACCCAGAACCGCCGGCGGAACATCCGTTCGTGGCCCGTGTGGTCGGTGTGTGCGCTGTGATCCTCGCGTTCTGTCCGGGAGTCGCGTCCCCCGTGTTCATCACCTCGTTCTACGTGGCGAGCCTGTTTGGGCTCAGCTGAATGGGACCCGTGCTCCGAATCGTGTTGTCCGCGTTCGTCTGACAGTTCGGGCTCTGTGGTGGTTCCGCCGGCTGTAGTCCGTTCTCCGCGTTCTGGTGTGGACGACTGTTGGAACGATGGGTCGGTTGCTGCTCGTGTTCCCTCGTTGGCTTCTAATCGGCAAATACGACAGCAGAAGACAGTTCCACCCAGCCGCTGAGGACGGGACTCCGCCGAAGAGGCGTCGGAATGTCCGTGGTCTGAATGGTTATCCATAGTTCACTATCGATGTCCTCTCCCATTATACTGGTCCGGCTCTGCTACCACTCGATACCCTAGGAAGAAGGGTTGCAAGGGAACGACTGGCGGGTCGCCGACAAACGTTCTTCCACTTCTCAAGTGCATGCGGTGTCTCCGATTTTTAAGGGTCCATATGAATGCTGTCGTATCTCGACTGAGAGGGATTCTTCAGACCGACGATGACACTCTCATCCGCTGAGGCAGGGAGTCGTCTGACCCTTGCGGATGCCAACAACGACGACTTACGGTTGTCTCCCTTAATTCGCGACCACGATGTCCGATAAGTTAAGACAGGAATTAGAGCAGTTCCAAAGTCGGGTTTATCGTGACGATTCTATACTCTCGCGGGTGCGTGATTGGGTATTCTTCAACGGCGACCGAGCACTACTGGCCGGCTTGATCGGGCTTGCGACCTTCCTTTCTCTATCTGTAGTACATGTGGTGGGTTTAATTTCGTTCGACTATTCCGCGGGTATGACTCGCCTCTCGACCGGAATCGTGGCTGGTGAGTTTTCGCTACTGACTATCGCGCTTTCGATTAATCAGTTGATCATATCGCAGGAAACGGGTCCAGCGGGGCAGATACAGCAGCGTCTCGACGGCATGATGGATTTTCGGCAGCGGTTCGAGAGGGCGACCGAGGTCGATACGACGCCTTCGGAACCCGTCGAGATGCTTAGCGTTCTCGCAGACAGCACGTTGGATGAGATCGCTCGCTTAAATACAGCGAAATCTGAAATCACGGAGCCAGAACTCCGTGACCTGATAGAGGAGTACTGCGACACGACCGATCAAAATATAGAAAACCTCAAGCGAGATCTCAGCGGCTCAGGACCATTCAACGCTCTGTCCGGTGCGATTACCGATAATTACGGCTGGCACGCGCATCTCGCTCGAATGATACTAGCTGAATACGGAGATAGCCTCTCCGACGAGGCTTCCGATTCACTCGAATCGATTACCGAACTCATGAAGGTGTTCAGCATCGCCCGAGCCCATTTCAAGACTCTGTACACGCGTCGGGAACTCGGAAAAGCATCGCGACTAATTCTGGCAGTCGGTATTCCCGGTCTCCTGAGTGGCGTCGTTCTGAATACGATCTACGGTAGCAACGGCGTCACAACAGTGCCGGACCCTCTCCTTCCCCTGACGGCGATTCTCCTAATTACGATCGCTAGCCTCCCTATCGCGTTTCTGGCTAGCTATATTCTCCGTACTGCGACGGTCGCGCGACGGACTGCCAATATCGGACCGATGGTACTTGACAAGGAGTCGCTAACAGAGACATAGAGTAGGAGACCCGAGTCCGCATCCCCTGGCCATCGGTGGGCACGGGCAGGTGTAATCCTACTCCTCCTCGGGTCTCGGCCACTGACGTGAATCCATCTGGAGTATCCCGTACATAGTCCGCCGTCGCTCGTCCAGTTCCTCGAGCGCGTCGTCGAATTCTTCCTCGGAGACTGTCGGGACATTCGCCTCTCGAAGGACGGCGAGATCAGGTGGCGGTGGCCGTTCGTCCGATGGCGGCGCAAAGTGCTGACTGTGTCGAGGTAGCTCTGGACGCTCGACCGCGCGCTCTCGATGACCGAATCGGTGGGTCCGTGCTCTTCGGGCGTCGCTCGCTGCCAGAGGGTCAGGGCGTCGTCGAGGCTGGCGACGCTCATCACGGCCGCAGCCTCGCGGTCGTCGGTGTAGAAGTAGTGAAGGATCGGATAGGCCTTGTGGTTGGCGATCAGTTCGTTCAGCGACGTAGCGATGCTGTTGAGCGGGAGCGCAACGCCGTCGAACTCGTCGCCGTTCCAGGCGGTAGCGACGATCGATTCGCCGTCCCTTCCGAGCCCGCTCACGTTCCGCGCAAACGAGCGTTTCTGCGTGACCGCATCGAGGACTGAGAGGACGTACGTGATACTCAGAGTCACCAATAGCATGCCGCTGGCAGTCATCAGCGCCGTCAGAATCTGCCAGAGCTCTCCCCGCGGTGCGAAGTCGCCGTTGCCCATCGTGAACAGCGAATAGCCGACGAAGTAGAACCGTTCGGCCCAGGAGATGGGACCCGAAGCGATAGTGTCTTTCAGCGCGGTATCGGCGCTCGCAAAGACGAACATCCACCCGGTCCAGAGGAGGGTGATCCACATTCCCAGGCCGAGGGCGAGGACCAGCGGACCGGCGAGCGTTCGAAGGCGAGGGTTCCGAGTTCCGAGACGGCGTAGTGGTTTCCACGTCCAGAGCATCAGGCGCTCTGTGAGGGGCCCCGAACCGCCCTCGATCCAGAGCGTCGTCCACAGAAGGTCGACTACGGCGATGACGAGGAGACCGACGCCGAGACCGAAATAGAGCTCGTTCACCGGTTACGTATCCTCCTCAGCCGCGTCCCGACGTAGCGAACCAATGCGGAAGTACAGTTATTCCGTGTAATCCGTTCTGTGAATGTCATAGTCCGTGGAGTAATTGAACCGATGCGAGGCCGTGCGCTCTCGTTCGCTGTTCGATGAATCGTAATACGGCTCAGTAGGGGCGGAACACTTTCTACAGTTGTGGCTACGCTTCCAAAGCGGAACGTGTCTCCGATACCGGTTCTCGTCAGCTCAGCCAGTTTGGGGCCGGTATGGGTGGGTTTATCAAGAGGACACTTTCACTCGCTGCCGACGGTCGCTGACTGGAGTTACGGTGGCTCTCGAAGTGTGAAATCTATATCCGTCGTCCGTCTCGTTCGGCAGCGGTGCGCCGGATGACGTAGGCGAACACGCGCTCGGAGTCGTCTTCGACGCCCGTCGACCCGAATTCGGGCTTCTCAGGCGTGTGCGGTGTACCCGGCGTCCTCGATGGCCTGGACGAGGGTTCTGGTGTCGACGTCACCATCGACACGTGCCTGTTCGGCCTCTCGGTCGGCGGTTGCGTCGGTCACGTCGCTCACCTCGCGAAGCGCCGCTTCGACTGTCTGCTCGCAGTGGCCGCAAGTCATTCCCTCGACAGTGATGGTCGTTGGCATCCACGAATCTATACACGGCCCTCTCTTATGCAGATTGTCCCTTTAATTCGATGGGTCACGTACGGCCCAGAGTTTCAGAACCAAGGCGACGGCTGAGGACCCTTCGGCGGCGCGATGGGTCTCTGAGCAGATTCGTCGGTGGCATTATTGCTGCCCAAACAGCCCGCGGTCGTCTCTTTCGCGATATCGGCTGACGCGCTACTGACTGTACGCGTTGGCCAGTTCGCCGATGACTTCGTCGTTCGAGTTGCCGGAGATGAACGACGACATCGCGGAGCTGACGCCGGATGCGACGGCGGGCGGCGCTGCGAGCCCGTGAGCCAGCGAGCGCGGCTGGGCGTCGCTGTTCTGGAAGTCCCCGATCTGGTCGGTGGAGAACTCGTTGAACGGCTCGGTCGAGGCGTCTTTCCGGGGCGGGATCGCGCCCTTGCCAGGGCAGAAGATCTCCTGGGCCTCGGTCGTGCCGGCGTAGCGACACCACTCCGTGGTGGCGTGGGGAGAGGGGTTGTTGACCGGGTAGGGGAACGAGTCCATGACCAGCGAGTACGAGCCGGCGGTGCCCGGGAAGACGATGTAGTCCCACTCCTCGCCGTACTCGAGGTCGTTCGTGATGTAGGTGCCGGCCGCCCAGTCGCCTTGGTGGATGAACCCAGCGTCGCCGTTGATGACGCCGTTGTTGGCCTCTGTCCACGAGATGGAGCCGGCGTCGCTCGGGTAGAACTGGCTGTACTCGCGGACGATATTCAGCGCTCGCGTGAGCGTCTCCGAATGGGCGTCGATCTCGCCTTCCTCGAAGGTCGCGGCGTACGTCTCCGGGTCGGTGAGGCCCAGATACACCGTCTCGAAGAGTTGCGTGGTCGACCACGGGGAGTTGGTCTGGTGTGCCATGCCCGTGTACCCGGCGTCGCTGACAGCCTGCAGCGCGTCGGTGAGGTCGGACGGCGTCTCGATACTCGACGGGTCGACGCCGGCGTCCTCGATGACGGCAGTGTTGTAGAAGACGTTGTTGAGGCGGTGGATGTTCAGCGGGACCGTTACGAAGTTCCCCGCCGGTTTCGCGGCGGTCTTTGGGCCCGGGAGGTAGTTGTCTTTCATCCCGTTCTTGCTCCAGACGGATTGGCCGATGTCCTTGAGGAGATTCGCCTCCGTGTAGGGCTGTAGCGCCGCGCCGGGCCACTGTTGCCAGGTACTGGGATGATTCCCATTCTGGATACGGGTCCGGATGTTCGATTGGAGGTTCGTTCCGGCCCCACCGGCGATGAGGTTCTCGTCGAACTCGATATTGGGATGCTTCTCGGTGAAGGCGTTCATCATGTCCTGAATCGCATCCAGTCCGTCGCCCTCCCCCCACCAGTGAGCGACTTCGAGCGCCCGCGTCTGGGTCGCGCCGCCGTCGCCACCGTCACCGCTGGTACTGCTCCCGTCGCCGCCGGTGCTACCGCCATCGCCGCCGTCGCCACCACAGCCGGCGAGCGACGCGGCACCCGCTGCACCAGCGATTCGAAGCGCGTTCCGTCTCGTCAGCCGTCTCTCGGAGTTGTTATCTGTCATAGCCACAGCGACACCTTCGGATCCGCTGTTGGCACTCCGCGGTTAACACGCCTGGGGATTGTTAATCAGGCGTTTTACATACTCGACAGTCGAGTGGTAGATTGGCAGTATAGCGGTTTGTCGCGTATAATCACGAGACGTATCAATATAATTGAAAGACGATGTTCGTCGGCGTGAGACGTATTTCGATTCGGCGTGGTTGGTGGGAGTACTGCGGCTGGAATACACTTTTGTCGCACGAATGCTAACAAATAGCATACACCATGGCGTACCCCGATCCACCGCCGAAACCCGACCCCGACGACGACCTGTTCGAGGTGTGTCCAGTCGCCCGCGCGTTCGAGATCGTCGGCTCCAAATGGCGTCTCGCCACGCTCCGAAGCCTGCATCTATATGGTGAGCAGCGATTCAGCGAGCTCCAGGAAACGACGACTGCCGATTCGGCCACGCTCTCACGGATACTCAGCGACTTAGAGAAGCAAAAACTCGTCACTCGTCGGCTGGAAGATCAGCCCATCGCCACCTACTACGATCTAACTGAGCCGGGAGAAGCGCTCAACGACGTCTTCGTGGAATTTGAGGAGTGGGCGTTTGAGTACACCGCCGCGGAGGAGCCTGCTATGCGAGTGACAGAGTGAAGTGCCGAGCCAGTTGGTCTGTGGTTTCAAAATGTTACTTGGTGAGACGACTATCACCGACTTGCATACTTATCACAAAAATTATATTATCGAGCGGGACGATATTGCGGTGTGGTCACATAGACCACGGAGGCGACCAGAGATGCCAGACCACGGTCCGACACCCGAGCGGATTCTCGAGCTCGGCCAGGGGTTCTGGGCGGCGAAGGCGTTACTGAGTGCCACCACACTCGGTGTCTTCACAGAACTCGACCAAAACGGCCGCCAAACGGTCGAAGAGTTAGAGAGTACAGTCGGCCTGCATCCACGGAGTTCGCGGGATTTTCTCGATGCGCTCGTCGCGCTGGACGGAAATAATCCACACTAGGACCATGTCCAACGAAATCCACAATAACGAGCCCGAGCGACGAACCGACGCGACGACTACCCGTGATATGGATCGGGCCGACGAACAGTCGTATCCGATGCCGGGCGTCGGGCGACGAACACTGCTGAAAGCGCTCGGCATCGGTGCGTCGGTCGCAGTCGGGAGCGGTGTCGTCGCTGCCGACCACGACGAACCCCATCCGCCGCGGATCGACTCACACTATGGCTACGCGACGCCGGACGCTACCGCTGTGCCGGAGCGACTCGCGCCGGACCACACGGTCGAACTCCACGTCGGCGATCCAGTCCCCCAGAAACACGGCCTGCTGTTCCATTTCGAGCCGACGGGACTGGCCGTCGACCCCGGAGATATCGTCCAGTTCAGCGTTACCACGCCCGATCACACGATCACGGCCTACCATCCGGCACACGGCTACCAACGCCGTATTCCTGAGGGTGTCCCGCCGTTCTCGTCGCCGGTCGTCGGCGTTGGTGGGGCGTGGCTATATCGGTTCGAGAAAGCGGGGCTGTACGACGTCTTCTGTGCGGCCCACCATGTCCTTGGGATGGCCATGCGAATTGTCGTCGGGGAGCTTGCCGACGACGATGTACCCGCATACGAGGATACGTTCGAAGGGGCCGAGGGGCCACCACCGCTGTTAGCGCCCTTCAGCAAACAGTTCCTCGAACATGAACTCGAGCAGTTTAGTGATGGGAACGAAGACTGCGAGTGGGTGTGGCTGACCCCGAAGGAAGTCCTCGATACAGACGCACTCGACCCCGGTGCGATTCAGGCGGACGATGGTACGGTCTCGTTTGACGAGGTCGTTGCCGATATCGACCGGATCCCTGGAGGTCACTCACATGGGTAGTCGCGGCTCGTTCACGGGCTCTGGGTGGGGGTTCCGATGACTGCCGGTGAGAATCGCCTGACGCCGGCACAGATCGAAGCCGTGTTGCGAGCATTCGAGGCCGGGGAAACGGCGACCGCTGCGGAGTTCTGGGCCGAAGAGGGCGTGTTCATCGACCCGCAGTACCCTGACTCCGAGTACAGCGGGCCCGACGAGATCCGTCACGCGCTCGACTGGGCGCTGGATCACATCGTCGAGGAACCCGGACTCTCCGTTCGCACGGTGGCCGGTCAGTACTCGTGAAGTGCGGTCTCGATTCCCCGAGGGAACTCCTGATCAAGCGCATATTCGAGCAATGGCTCCATATGTGACAAATTCGGTCCGAGACCCATCATATCGTCTTCTTGATCGTAGGTCACTACCGCGGCGTCAGCCAGGCGAGGGACGTGATTGTGATACAGCTCCGTATAGACTGCGAGCCGCCGCTCGCCGAGTTCGTCTGCCGGCGCGTCGTACAACAGTTCGGTGACGACGTCCGCAACTCGCGGCAGACTCACGGGTAGCGTCGTGTGTGCCAGGCTATAGAGCGTGTAGCGGCGATAGTGCGACGAGAGCAAGTCGAATCGCTCGTCGATCGGCAGCGGACACGACTCGTCCGTCGAACCGCTGGAATCCGGCGTCATTCGGACTCGCGTTCGTATTGTTCGGTCGTTACAGCCGCGTCGCTCGCTTCGAGCAGCGAGCCGACGGCTGCGACTTCGTCGGTCAGCCCGTCGAGGATATTCGTCATAGTGCCTCCAGTCGACCGTGCGTAACTGTCGGCATCCCTCTCGCCGACCGCCTGCCTTTCCTAGTCACATGTAGACGGCACGAATTCGGCGTTCGAACAAGCGGGCGGATACCGTCAGCGATGAGCCGATCGGCACTCCATTCTGGACATTTTTTATGGCAGATGGACACGTTCGGTTCAATGGGCGAGGGAGGGAGAAGTCTGACCTAGACGTATCTAGACTCCCTGGCGTCTGATCCGGCGGCTATCCGGCTGCTCGTCGGCTGATGGCGCTCGAGAGAGGTGGACGGAGCTACTGACAGTTCGATTCGAAGAACGACGTCAACAGGTTGTCCAGCGCGTGTCGAAGGTGGAAGTGAAACGTCGAAGACGCGATGTCCATCGTCTGAGCGACTTCTTCGGCGGTGCTCTCCCGTGGCCACGCGAAATAGCCTCGCGTGTAGGCAGTACTGAGTGCCGCTCGTTGTTTCGTCGTCAGTCGGTCGCTGACCTGTCGCTTTATCTCCGGGATAGTCTTCGTCGGCTGGTCGAGCACCTGCTTGCCGAGCAGTTCTATCGTCGGCACTACCTCCTGTAGCGCCGCCACGAGCGTCCGGACGTCATTTTCTGGAGTCAGCTCTACTGTAATATACGTGTCGCCGCCCACAGCGTTCGCTGACGTGATCGACGCTCCGTGGTCTGCCAGCGTACTGATGATGCTTCGATTGGTGTCACAGATGCGGATCTCGATAAGTGCCGGCTGGTCGGCTGTTTCTGCCGTATCGCGCACTACCGTCCCCGTGTCGATGAACGGGGCCGCAGTCAGCTGTTCGAGCACTGTCGACGGGGCGGCATCGCGGACGGAGACGTACTGTAGTCCCCGCTCGCCATCGATCGGAATCCGGCGTTCGAGCGCGAGTTCACAGTCCAACTGCCGGCTCACGTCCCCGAAGAGGCTCCCGGAATCAGGGACCTGCAATCGAAGTTCGACGGCCGTTTCGGCCGTCAGCGAGCGCTGGCTCTGCACACGCTGGATCGCCAGAGCGATTATCTGTCCCAGGTCCGTGAGGACGTCCTTCTCTTGTTCTGTCACCCTATGTTCGAGCGGTGCATACACCGAGAGGACCCCGTACGTGGTTCCGCCGGTCGCGAGAGGGATGGCGACGAGCGAGTCGTCGGGCTGGGTTTGCTTCCGCTGATAGCGTGCACCCGCCGGCGTCGAGTCGCCACCATCGGCGACTTCGATCTCGCCCGAGTGGAGTGCTTTCTCGGCTGCGAGACGGTCTTCGCTGGGAATTTCGTCTCCCGCTGCCTGACTGTCGCCGGCGACTGTTTGCGGGACGACGGTCTCCTCGTTTGCCGCCTCCTCTCCTTTCGTCCCGATCCAGGCGGCTCGGTACAGATCCGGTTCGATGAGGTGGTCACAGACCGCCGTCTCGATCGCAGTCCGTGTTTTCGTGTTCTGCAGTGCCTGGGTGATCCCGCGGATGAGTGTATTGATTCGGTGGAGCTTGGCTAGCTCTTGGCGTTGCTGTTTCAGCGCGGACTCCCGTTCTTTCTGTTCGGTGATATCCCGCGTGGCGCCGACGAGTTTGGTGACCGTCCCGTCGTCGACGATCGGTGCGATTTTGGTCTGCCAGTGCGTCGAGGTTCCGGGTATCGGTAGCGACTCCTCGTATTCCAGCGGCGCTTCGCGCTCGACACACCGTCGATATCTCGCGACGATTTCCGCCCCCGCGTCCTCCCCGACGAGTTCGTCGGGTGTACGCCCTTCCAATGCGGCGGCCGAATACCCCGTCAGGTCCTCGTAGGTCTGATTCACCCGCTGAATCCGGAAGTCGGCGTCGTCAGTAACGTCGATCAGGAACAGGCCGTCCTGCGCGTTCTGGAACATGACTTCCGCCGTCGCTAGCTCGTCTTCGCGCGTCTTCCGCTCGGTGATGTCACGAGCGACGAGGACTGCGCTCTCTCCGCCGTACTCGGTCGCTGTGACCGGCGCGATTCGTGCCTCGAACCAGCGCGACCCTTCGGGAACCGAGAGTTCGTACTCGATGGTCTCGAGGTGTCCCCCTTCGATAGCGTCCTGAATGGCAGTGAGGACTGTCTCTGCAGTCTCGGCCGGCAGTACGTCGTGAATCTGCTGACCGAGGAACTCTTCGGGGTCGGCATACAGGAGGTCCGCCGTAGCAGGGCTGACAAAGCAGTCCAGATATCGGCCGTCGTCGTCGAGTTGGAACCCCAAATCGGGAAAGGCGGTCTCTATCGCGGTCAACTGGTTGGTCTGCCGACGACGTGTTATCTCGTGGGCTATCCAGCTCCCGAGGCGTTCGACGAACGAGACTGCCTCCTCGGTGAACTCGTCTCGTGCCTGCGTGTCGTAGAAGCAGAGCGTCCCAGTGACGCGGCCATCGACGAAAACCGGGACGCCCAGATAGCTGGCAATGCCCAGTTCGACGTTTCCCGCTCGTGACGCGAGCTCTGGGGCGCTTGCTCGCACGTCGGGAAGCACGAGCGGTTCTCGTGTTTCGATGACGCGCTCACAGTTCGTGACTCCTAGAGGGACCCGCTCTCCGGCCTGCAGGCTGGCATCGGTCGGAGCAGCGACCGCTTCGAAAACGTATTCCGCATCGGCAACGCGGGAGAGAGTTGCGTATTCGGTTCCAAGCGTCTCACGGCCGAGTTCCAGCACTGCGTCGATACGTGCGGTAAAAGAGCGGTCCTCGTCGACAAGCAGGTCGTGGGCCTCGAGCAACGCCCGGTCGAACTGTTGCCGTTCTGGGACAGAGCGCGATGCTCGTCGCGGCCGCTCGGTCGGACGGACCGCTTCGATAGCGTCTGTGACCTGCTTCGGGAGATCGTGGGGAACGCGCCCGTCGGTCGGCAGATACGCCGTCACGTCCGCCTCGATAGCTTTACTGGCGATCTGCTCGTCCCCGTCTCTCACGCAGAGTACGAACGGTAGATCGGGATGAGCATCACGAACGTTCCGAAGGAGTGCTACACCGTTAGTGTCGCTGAGACGGTGGGTGCTAACGACGCAATCTACCTCTGTCGCTAACCGATCGACAGAAGTGACTGGTTCAGCGGTCGTCTCGACCGCAAATCCCGTGCGTTCAAGCGGCTCTGCGAGCTCGTTGGCGGCCTCCAGGCTATGTCCGATCGAGAGTACCCGGGTATCACTCACTCCGACATCCATTCTCAGTATCTCTCACTCTCTCACCACGATTGATAAGTCGACTGATTGCCACATTCGCAGATAGAAGCAGAACACGTTGATTCGCTTCAGCTGAGGGGTTCTACGCCGTGACCCATCCCGAAAGCCCCGGCCAGTGAATACCAGAATTACTAACCATTCTCGACGATGGTGAAAATTAGCTCTCTCGGCCGTCAGTTTCGCTCTTCTGGTATCGGCTGTTAGAGCCGGATACACGACCCTCTGGTCTCCTTTGCAAGGTCGTTCTAGACACCTAGAGTCAAACGATATGCCTCGACTGTCGCTACGTAATAGCACGAATGATGGGAGACAAAGAGCGTGCAGTCGTTATTGGACAGGACCGGAACGAATCTAGCAGGACTGATGACGACCCGACCATCGCAAACTGTCCGCTGTGTGTATTCGAGGGTGATTCGCAGGCCGTCTACCGTCACTTGCAGACGTCACACCGGAAAAGTGAGTTGAGCCGGACACTGCTGGACAAGACTCGAAAGACACAGCAGGCGGACGCAAACTGATACAGACCACTAACGCAGACCCCCCCTTTCAGGCGAAGGTCGTGCAGCGGCCTGGTAAACTACTCTGCCTATTGTATAACTCAATTCGGAATATTCCATCGCGCCGGCATCTGCCGGGTCGCGAGGACGGCGAACACTCGACCGAGCTCCGCGTTCAATCCGAGCGACGCAAGTGGCGTCGGACTCCCATAAAGCTCCGATCTGTCACCTACTGGACATCGACGTCGTCAAGCCCGTGGAACCGACGCGGAACCACGTCCCATCTAACAGCCGTTTCATCCTCGGATGTCTCGGGCGAACCGCCCACACGCTGTTCATTCAGGCTAGCAACCAAAAAGTCAGGAGGCACGTAGAGACATTCTGTGTTTGAACAACCGATACTGGCATTGGCCGGTTCGCCGGTTCCGGAATGGGCAACACAGTGGGCCCACCAGACCGAGCAGGCGCTCACGCCGGCTCGGAACGTGATCAAGCCGATCCTGTCGAGTTGGTGGACGCTGGGCATCTGGTTGACGATCAACCTCGTTTCGCTGGGCGTGCTGTGGTGGGACTTCGAGAAATACAACCAAAACATCCCGTCGCTCATGAAGTTCGTCTGGTCGCTCGTCGTCGCCTACTCGGGGCTGTTCGGCTTGGGCGTGTACTGGTTCACGGGCCGAACGCAACTCGAGAGTGACTCGCTGTGGAAGCAGGGGTTCCGCTCGACCTCTCACTGTTACTCCGGATGTGGCGTGGGCGAGGTGATCGGTATCACCGCTGCGACCATCATCCTCAGTTTCTCGACGCTCTGGGTCGTCGCGCTGACGTTCTTTCTCGCGTTCGTCAGCGGGTTCGCGCTGACCGTCGGCCCGCTGATACAGGAGGGCGTCGGCTTCAAAGAGGCGATGTGGGACGCCATCTGGAGTGAGACGCCCAGCATCACCATCATGGAGGTCGTCGCCATCGGTACCGACCTACTGGTGGCCGGTGAGGCGGGCTGGACGTCGCCGCTGTTCTGGACGGCCCTGCTGTTCTCGTTGACCATCGGGTTCTTCGCCGCCTACCCGGTCAACGTCGCGCTCATCGCCGTCGGCGTGAAAGAGGGAATGGGCAACCCGGCCGAGATGGACGGCGGCCCCAGTAGTAGCCGAAGTG
The DNA here is from genome assembly GCF_010119205.1 of Haloarcula limicola. Lineage (NCBI taxonomy): Archaea > Methanobacteriati > Methanobacteriota > Halobacteria > Halobacteriales > Haloarculaceae > Haloarcula > Haloarcula limicola. The sequence goes on along the minus strand of NZ_WRXM01000003.1, from coordinate 262,048 downwards.
CGGCGGCCGACTGAGGCATCTCTACTCGGCACGTTCCAGTCGTCTACGCCGCTGTTCAGAGCCGTCGTCCGAGAGTTCGCTACGTTCCTATCCCGGTCCGAACGTCGCGATATCCGCGCCCACTGTCGCCAGTGCATCGGCGGGGTTCGGGTCGCTGTCGGCCAGGTGCGTGTACTGGTGATCCGGGATGTTCGATAGTGCCGTCGCGATGGCCGCACTGTACGTCTCGACGCCTGATACCGTTGGTTCATCCCCGCCCCAGACGTCTCCGATAACTGTCATCGAGTCGATGCGGACTTCCAGCCTGCGTGGCTCGTAGCGGGTCAACAGTTCGGCGAGCCCGAGCTGGAGGGCAACGTACTCAGCGGTGTTGTTCCCCGTCCGGGAACCGACGGGGCGGCTCAAGCGGGCGAGCTGGGTCTCTTCAGCGTCCATGATGACAGCGCCCGCACCTGCGGGCCCGGGGTTGCCGCGTGAACTGCCGTCGACGTAGAGGACAAACGTCTCGTCAGCCGGGGCAGAAACGGGTGGGCGGGTGAGCTCCGACGCCAGCAGCTCTTCGAGTGCATCACGCAGTTCGCCCGAAGTGGTCGCGGGATCGAAGAGACCACCGTGCCCGGCAACGGCGCCGTTGATGGCGTCGGTGGCCGCCGGCATCTCGTAGCCGACGTCTGCGAGTACCTCCTCGACGAGCGCGGCGAGCGGCGAGAGGTGTTCGACCGGGAGCGGGTCTTCGGTCATGCTCCTCGCCTCGTCGGGTTCTGGGCTCGGAGCCGCAAGCCCTCCCTCTCTGATCGGACGAAGCGCTGCATAGAGGATCTACGGCGGTCGGACGGTATAACCTCTTCAGGTGTGGTCGCCGACGAGGCGTTTCGGGGTACGCCGCCATCGAAGCTATATTCGCCTTTTCTCTGACTGTCCGCGTCTGTCGCTTGCCATCGCAACGTCGGCTGGCTAGCGACCAAGTGTTAGGCCGACCTAAAAATCGGTGGATTTACGTACGTTTAGGCGAGCCTAAATCACTGCATGGAGCAAGGACGGACCCGAACGCGACGGCAACGGAGCAGTGAAATAACGCAGTTCGGAGGTGTCTCCTCGTGAGCTACCACGACGCGAGTAACGGAACCATCCTCTCACAGCAAGCTAACCGGGAGTCGAACGCGCGGACGTATCCGCGCCATCTCCCGCTGGCCATCCGCGAGGCGCAGGGCGTCACCGTCACCGACATGGACGGAAACGAGTATTACGACTGTCTGGCCGGAGCCGGGACGCTTGCCCTCGGTCACAATCACCCGCGCGTCGTCGAGGCGATGGAGCGCACTCTCGACGCCGACCGACCGGTTCACACGCTCGATATTTCCACGCCGGCCAAAGAGCGGTTCGTCGACTCGCTGTTCGAGAGCCTCCCCGACGACTTCTCGGACTCTGCGAAAGTGCAGTTCTGTAGCCCCGCGGGGACCGACGCCGTCGAGGCCGCTCTCAAACTCGTAAAGACAGCCACTGGGAACCGGAGCATCCTGGGCTTTCAGGGGGCCTATCACGGAATGACGAGTGGTGCCCTCGCGCTGATGGGCGATACTGACGCCAAGGACCCCATCTCAGGGCTGATGAACGATGTTCACCATCTCCCGTATCCCTACGAGTACCGCTGTCCATTCGGTGTCGGCGGCGAAGAGAGCCATCGCGTCGCCAGCGCCTACGTCGAGAACCTCCTCGACGACCCGGAAAGCGGTGTCACCGACCCCGCCGGGATGATTCTCGAACCCGTGCAAGGCGAGGGCGGCGCCGTTCCCGCCCCTTCCGAATGGTTACGGGAGATGCGGCGCGTCACCCGCGAGCGGGATATCCCGCTCATTCTCGACGAAATCCAGGCCGGCCTCGGACGCACAGGTGAAACCTACGCCTTCGAGCACGCCGGCATTACGCCAGATGTCGTGACGCTCTCGAAGGCCATCGGCGGCGGTCTGCCGCTCGCTGTCGTGGTGTACGACGAAGAACTGGACGTCTGGGAGCCGGGCGCCCACGCGGGCACCTTCCGCGGAAACCAGCTCGCGATGGCCGCCGGTGAGGCGACTATCGATTACGTGCTGGAACACGGCTTGGCCGACCACGCTGCCGAGATGGGCGAGCGTCTCCGAAGCTACCTCGAATCGGTTGCTCACCTCGACGCCGTCGGCGATGTCCGTGGCCGAGGGCTGATGCTCGGCGTCGAGTTCGTCGATCCCGAACCGGAGTGGCGAGGTCCCGGTCCGCACGCGCCGAATACCGACTTCGCCGAGGCCGTGCAGGCTGCGTGCTTCGACCGCGGCCTCATTCTCGAACTCGGCGGGCGCGGAAGCGCCACGGCGCGCTTCCTCCCGCCGCTCATCGTGTCGAAAGACGACGTCGACGATATCGGTCGCATCTTCGTCGAGGCCGTCGAGGCCATCGCGAACGCGGCGTCGGGGACGGTGGTGGCCGCGTGAGCGACACCGCGAGTGCCCCCGACCTCTTTCTCGGATCCGAGGCCGGCAACGAGGGGTATCGCGCGGCGATGGAGCGTGCGATAGAGGCCGTCCTCGACGCGACGGGCGATGACGACCCCTTCTCTGGCACGACGCCTGACGCTATTGCCGACCAGTTCGACGAGCCGGTCGTTCCGGAAGAGGGCGTGGGACTCGGCGTCGCCATCGACGAGGTCGCCGAGCGCGTCCTCGCGAACTCGGTCGATCCCTCGCACCCGCGGTGCGCCGCCCACCTTCAGTGTCCGCCGATGGTGCCGGGGCTGGCCGCCGAGGCGATGCTCTCGGCGACGAACCAGTCGCTGGACTCGTTCGATCAGGCGCCTGCCGCGACCGTCCTCGAAGAGCGGGTCATCGATGCGCTCGGGCACCTCTTCGACCTGCCGGCGGTGGCCGACGGCGTCTTCACCAGCGGGGGCACGCAGTCGAACTTTCAGGCGCTCCTGCTGGCCCGCGACCGGTACTGTGACCAGCGCTTCGACCGCAACGTCCAGCGGGCGGGTCTCCCACCGGGGGCGGCGTCTCTGCGCATCGTCTGCTCAGAGGCCGCCCATTTCACCGCTAAGCAGGCAGCCCATCACCTCGGACTCGGCGAGAACGCCGTCGTGACCGTCGAGACGGACGACGATCACCGAATGGACCTCGACGCGCTCGACGAGACGCTCTCGGCACTCGACCGACGGGGCTGTGACCCGTTCGCTATCGTCGGCACCGCCGGAACGACGGACTTCGGAAGCATCGACCCGCTCCCCGAACTCGCTAGCCGTACCGCCGAACGAGATGTCTGGTTCCACGTCGACGCGGCCTACGGCGGAGCGCTCGCACTCAGCGACGAGCACGCTGACCGCCTCGCGGGCATCGAGCGCGCAGACTCGGTCGCCGTCGACTTCCATAAGTTGTTCTACCAGCCCATTAGCTGCGGGGCACTCCTCTTGCGCGACGGCGACGAGTTCGGCCGGATGGCGCGCAACGCCGCCTACCTCAATCCCGAAGCCCACGAGGAGGCGGGCGTTCCCAATCTCGTCGCGAAGTCGGTCCAGACGACTCGGCGTTTCGACGCGCTCAAGCCCTATCTCGCGTTCCGTGCACTGGGCCGTGACCGTCTCGGCGCGCTCGTCGAATCGACGCTCGACCTCGCGGACGACGCCACGTCGCTCCTCGCTGCGTCCGATGATTTCCAGCTGGTGAACGAGCCCGTGCTGAACGCCGTCGTCTTTCGCTATCGGCCCGGCGAGGGGCTGGACGACGAGTCCGTGAGCGAGCTGAACGCCGCTGTCCGCGAGACGCTCCTGCGCGACGGCCGTGCCGTCGTCGCCCGCACCGACGTCGACGGCGTGACGAGTCTGAAGCTCACCCTGTTGAACCCGACGGCGACGCTCGACGATGTCGCCGAGACGCTCGATGCGATTCGAGCGTGCGGGTCGACCGTAGCCGAGGTCCAGCGCGAGGTGACGACATGACTTCCGATGCCGCACTCCGTGAACGCGCTGTGAACGACGGCCCCGTCGACCCGGCCGAGCGTGCCGACGACGCCACCGTCCACGCCTTCCTCAACTGCTACCTCCGCGAGACGGGCGACTACGCGATCCGTGAGAAGCCCGTGGCCGGCGTCGAACCCGGTCCTGACGGGTTGCTCCGCGCGCCCCTTCCGGCGACGGATATCGATCTGCTGGCACCGCTGGCTTACCGCTCGCCGACCGAGCGCCATCTCTTCGAGACCCCTGTGCGCTACCGACTGCCCGATGGTCACGTCGAAACAACCGACGCCGCGACGCTCACGACGCTCGTCCTGAAGGCTCTCACACGCGCTGAAGGTGGCGACGCCATCCCAGACGAGCTACTCCTCCGCGTTCTCAAAAGCGAGCGCAACGTCGAGCGGTTCGTCACGGTCCGACAGCGAAACCAGCCGCGCCTATACGGCGAGGACGTCTCGTTCCGTGATAGCGAGCAGGCTCTCGTCTTCGGTCACCACCGCCACCCAACACCCAAAAGCAGGCAGGGGATAGCCGATCACGAACGCGAGACGTACGCCCCGGAACTCCGCGGGTCGTTCCCGCTTCACTACTTCCGGGCCGACCCCGAACTCGTCTCGCAAGATTCCGCGCTCGACGTGAGTGCTGCACAGTGGGTGAGAGACGAGCTCCGCGAAGACCCTTCGATCCCTGAACCGTTCGTCGCCGACCACGTCGAAAGCGACGATATCCTCCTGCCGGTCCACCCGTGGCAGGCAGACTACTTGCTCAGCCAGTCCCACATCCGGGACACACTCGGCGATGGGCTCGGTCACCTCGGTGCAATCGGTCGAGAGTTTCACCCGACAACCTCGGTCCGTACGCTCTACGCCGAGGACGCACCGTTCATGGTGAAATCCTCGCTGAACGTGAAGATCACTAACTCCGTACGGACGAACAAGCGCCCCGAGTTAGAACGGGGCGTCGCCGTCGCAGAACTGCTCGACACTGAGTTCGGTGACGAACTCCGTGCTGCGTTCCCGGACTTCGATATCGTTCGCGACCCGGCGTATCTCGCACTCGATGTCGGGGAGAAGCGGGAGTCGGGGCTGGAGACGATCCTCCGGGCGAACCCCTTCCGAGGTGAGGCCGCTGCGAACGCGACCCCCGTTGCCGCGCTCTGCCAGGACGCGATTCGAGGCCAATCTCGACTCGCCCGTCTCGTCGCGTCGATCGCCGAGCGCGAGGGCCGCGGCGTCACCGACGTGAGCGCGGAGTGGTTCCGCCGATACCTCCAAACCGCTATCCGGCCCGTGCTGTGGCTCTACCTCGTACAGGGCGTCGGCGTCGAAGCTCACCAGCAGAACTCCGTGCTCACTCTCGACGACGAGGGGTATCCCGCCGAGTTTCGGTACCGCGACAATCAGGGGTTCTACTTCCCCGAGTCGCAGTACCCCGGCGTCGACGATCATCTACCGGGCGTCGGCGAACGCGCCGACACTATCTGTACGGACGCTATCGCCGACGAGCGCCTTCGCTACTACGTCATCTTGAACAACGCGCTCGACGTCGTGAACGCGTTCGGCTGTGCGGGCGTCGCCGACGAGACGCGCCTGCTCACGCTCCTCAGATCGGAATTGGAGCGCGCCCGGGCACACTACGACCGCCCCTCCTCGAACTTCCTCGCTCCCTTGCTGGAGGACACGACGATCCCGTGTAAGGCGAATCTGCTGACCCGCTTTCGCGGGTTGGACGAACTGGAAAACGACCTCGAGAATCAGTCGGTGTACACCGACGTGAAGAATCCGATCGTCACGGAGACTGACTCATGACCGACCCGAACGCAATCGTCGCCGGCGACTACGACTACCAGACCTACGACCGGCGAATCGGCAAGCAGCTATCGCTCCGTCCGGCCACCGTCGAGCGCGATCTCGGCCGCCTCCATCGGTGGCTCGGGAGCGACCACGTGAAGCCCTACTGGCGGCTCGACGTACCACTCCCCGAGTTTCGCGAGGCACTCCGCTCGAAGATCGCGACTGACCATCTCACGCCCTACATCGGGTGTCTCGACCACGTCCCGATGAGCTACTGGGAGTGTTACTGGGCCGCCGAGGACGACGTCGCGAACCACTACGAGGCAGCGCCGCACGACCAGGGGGTCCACCTCCTGATCGGCCCCGAGGAGTACCTCGGACGGGGATACGCGCTCCCGCTACTGCGGGCCGTTGTCGCGATGCAGTTCCGCTATCCCGAAACTCAGCGAATCATCGCGGAACCCGACGCTCGCAACGAGAAGGTCCGACATATCTTCGAGCGGTGTGGCTTCGAGATGCAGAAGGAGTTTCACTTCGACGAGGCCGAGAAGGACGCCGTCCTGCTGATCTGTGAACGCGAGCGCTTCGAGTCCGCGGTGCTCGCCGACGCGACGGCCCCGCCCGCACAGGGCACTGGTTCGGAGGTGGCCACTGATGACTGACGACGTGCGAGACGTCGTCGGCGTCGGTGTCGGCCCGTTCAACCTCGGATTGGCTGCCATGCTCGACTCCGTTGAGGCGGACGTCGATGCGGTCTTCCTCGAACGCGACGCAGAGTTCAACTGGCACGAGGGAATGCTCCTTGAAGGCACGACCCTCGAAGTGCCGTTCCTCGCTGATATCGTCACGCTCGCCGACCCTACCAGCGACTACAGCTACCTCAACTACCTCCGGGAGATGGGGCGCATCTACGAATTCTATTTCTACGAGACGTTCCAGATTCCCCGCCGGGAGTACAACGACTATCTCCAATGGGTCGTCGACGAACTCGACACCCCCCAGTTCTCCCGAGAGGTCACCGCGGTGCAGTGGGACGAGGAGGCCGAGCACTACCTCGTCGTCGCTCGTCACCCCGACACGAACGAGCGCTTCGAATACCGCGGCGAGCACCTCGCTCTGGGCGTCGGGTCGCGCCCACAACTTCCCGAGCACCTGCGGGGGCATTCCGAGGAGGACGTCTTCCATACCGCGAAGTACCGCTACAACCGCGAGCGCGTGTTGGACGCCGATTCCGTGACTATCGTCGGGTCGGGCCAGAGTGCCGCCGAGGTGTTCGAGGACCTCCTCGAACGACAGGTCGACCACGAGTACCGCCTCGACTGGCTCACCCGCTCTGAGGGGTTCTTCCCCATGGAGTACTCGAAACTCGGTCTGCAGCACTTCACGCCCGAGTACGAGCAGTACGTCTACGACCTCCCCCAAGCGACCAAAGACGATCTCATTCCGAACCAGGACCTCCTGTACAAGGGCGTCGATCCCGGGACGAGCGCCGATATCTACGACCTGCTCTATCGCCGGTCGATCGGCGACCGCGAGCCCGACGTCGGGCTGTTCGCGATGACCGCGGTTCGGGATCTCGCGTCCGTCGGTGGCCTCTATGCTCTCGACTGCCACCAGTGGCAGACCAGGGAGGACTTCGTCCACGAATCCGAGGTGGTTATCCTCGGTACTGGTTACGACCGGCCCGTTCCGGCGTTGCTCGAACCACTCGAAGACGCTATCCACTGGGACGCGAAGGGTCGCTACGAGGTGACCGAGGACCACCGCCTCGAAATCGACCATTCCGGTGATATCTTCCTCCAGAACGCCGAACTCCACACCCACGGGGTCGGCGTTCCCGATCTCGGGCTCGGCTGCTACCGGAACACGAAGTTCGTCAATCGGCTGGTCGGCTACGAGGCCTATCCCGAGGATTCGGACACCGTCTTCCAGGATTTTTCACTCGACCAGTTCGTCGAGCACGCGCCCGGCGCCTCCCGCAACGGGAGCGAGACGACCGCACCCACGCAGGACGACTAACTATGGACCCGAACGATACCATCCGCGAGAACGCACTGACCCCCGACGTCTGGGAGACCGTTGAGCGCCGTCTGCTCACGAAGCTGCTCGAAGAGTTCAGTTACGAGGAGATACTCAACCCCGAGCAGGTGGCCGCCGGCGACCAGCGAGACACCTATCGAGTCGACCTCACCTCGGCGAGCTATCGCTTCGAGGCCGACGAACGACTCCTCGACAGCTACGCTATCGACGGCGGCTCTATCGAGCGCCGCGCGAACGGGGACGCCGAAGACGGATGGGAGTCGGCCACCGACCCCATCCGCTGTCTTCGAGATCTCGAAGCGACGGTCGACCTCGACGCGCTCACCGCGGGGAACCTCGTTCGCGAATACGAACGGACGCTCCTCGCCGACGCACATATCGAAGCGAAGAGGCGCGACCGCGAGGGTTTCGACCCGACGGCCCTCGGCTACGCCGCCCTCGAAGGCGAAATGGAGGGTCACCCGTGGATCACCTACAACAAGGGCCGTCTCGGCTGGGGGTACGACGACTACCGCCAGTACGCGCCCGAACTGCAGGAACCGGTAACTCTCTCGTGGGTCGCCGTTCGAAAGGCCGAAGCGACGTTTACCGGCGCGGCCGGCGTCGATCACGACTCGCTCGTCCAGTCGGAACTCGGCGGTCACTACGATCGCTTTCGGGACCGCCTCCGCCAGCGAGGGCTCGACCCAGATGCCTACTACTTCGTCCCGGTCCACGACTGGCAGTGGGAGCACAGCATCGTCCCGCTGTTCCCCGGCGACATCGCGAACGACGATATCGTCCCCTTGGGAGACGGCCCCGACGAGTATCTCCCCCAGCAGTCGGTACGCACCTTTGTCAACGTCGACGAGGCGGAGAAACACCACGTGAAGGTACCGATGCGCATTCTCAACACGCTTGTCTGGCGCGGCCTCCCCGGAGAACGCACCGAAATTGCCCCCACGGTCACGGAATACATCAAAGGGATCTATGCGCAGGACGCCTTCCTGCAAGAGCAGGATCTCATCCTCCCCGGCGAGATCGCCGGCGTCAATTACGGCCACGACGACTTCGCCGGCATCGAGGGGTCGCCCTACCAGTACCACGAACTACTGGGTGCGGTGTGGCGCGAATCTATCTACACCTTCCTCGAGGACGGGGAGGAAGCCATCACCCTCTCGGCACTGATGCACGTCGACGGCGCGGGGGAACCGTATCTCTCGCGACTCGTCGAGCAGTCCGCCCTCACGCTCGACGAGTGGCTCGAGGCGTTCTTCGAGACGGTGCTTCCACCACTGCTTCACTTTCTCTACCGCTATGGGACCGTCTTCTCCCCGCACGGGCAGAACACGATCCTCGTCGTCGAGGACGGCGTCCCGACGCGCCTCGCGATCAAGGACTTCGCCGACGACGTGAACGTGAGCGACCGACCGCTCCCTGAACTCGACGCGCTCTCAGCGGAGATGGAGGCGGTTCTCCGCAGGGAACCGCCGGAAGGCCTCTGTCAATTTATCTTCTCGGGGCTGTTCGTCTGCGTCCTCCGCTACGTCGCCGACATTCTCGAAGAGAACGAGGACTACCCCGAGGAGGAGTTCTGGATGCACGTGCGCGAGGCTGTCCTCGAGTATCAGTCGCAGTTCCCCGAACTAGCGGACCGTTTCGAGCTGTTCGACCTGCTCCAGCCGGAGTTCACGAAGCTAGCGCTCAACAGAAATCGGATCCTCGACTACGGCTACGATGACGCCCCCGGTCGCCCGCATGCATCCGAACACGGGACGGTCACGAACCCGCTTCACGAGGTCGCTACGGAGTCCACGGGCGTCGCCGAGCGTCCCGACCCGCCCGGCGCATCTGACAATTAGTGGCTCGTCCCGGAGTCAACCCTACGCCTATCACGCTGCTGTAGCGGACGACCGGCGATGTGCGCTCGAAACAGCGTTTCGAGTGGGCGATACCCTGTTGTCGTGTACTCAGTTGAGTTGAGACCACTTTTCTCGATGCATACATAACACGGTCGTGTGATGGAAATATCGGATATTCGACAACTCTCAGTGCCCTGAGCAAAGTTTAGATCGAATCAAAAACTCGATTATATACGGCTAATGAGGTCTCTTATGGCGGAGTAGCAGTAGTACCATACCATGGCGGACTCACGCGTGGCCTTCCTCAAAGTCTCTTGGGCCAATGTGCTATTGAATACCCTCAAAATCGGTGTCGAGGGCTCACTCGGACTGCTCACCGGGAGCCTCGCACTCACCGCTGACGCAGCGCACTCCGTCGCTGACCTTCTCGCAAGTGGTGTTGTCTTGATCTGGGGCCGATCCGCCTTCGACGATGCTGATGATTCACATCCGCATGGACACAATCGGTTCGAACCGCTCTCCGCGCTCTTCGTTGGTGGCGTCCTCATTCTCCTCGGACTCAAACTGCTGTACGACGCGGGTCATTCGGTCCTTACTGGAGTCTCTGCCGAGTACAGTATTTGGCTCGTACTCGGACTCCTGTTCGCACTGGGTGATATGTATCTCTGTTACTGGTATACGCAAGACAAGAATCAAGAACTCCAGTTACCGAGTCTTCGAGCGCTTGCCGCTGACAGCCTCAATGACCTCTATACAACAGGTGCAGCCCTTGTGGGCGTCCTGGGTATGGCTGTCGGCTACCCAATTTTTGACCCGATTGCGGGCGGCATTGTGAGTCTGCTCGTCATCCACCAAGGCGTGGACATCTCTCGTGAGAATATTCAGTATCTTGCCGATAGCGCACCTCCCAAATCAGAACGGGAAGAGATCAAGCGACAGATTCGGGAGCACTCCGCCGTTCACGGAATTCACGATTTCGTCGCGTACTATTCCGGGCACATGGTCGAGGTCGAGTTCCACGCTGAAGTAGACCGAGATCTAACCGTGGTCGAAGCACACGACCTCGAATCCGATCTTCGCCACCGTGTCCGCGAGGTCGACTCAGTTTCAGATGTCCACGTCCATCTCGATCCCGCTGGGCTCGGCGAGTGGAAAGACGCAACTGAGTCGTAAGCATCCACTGCGTAACCGGTCACAGCTCTAGGCGCTGAACTCCGGTTAATAGCCCGGTGATGAAACCGGGACGCATGAGAATGAGGATAGCGGCGGAGAAGACCGGGATATCTGACGTGCACCGTTCGCCTGTATTTTGGTAGTGTACCCGGACCCGCAACACACCCAGTCCGGCGACCCCGAGAATACCGCGACCGCGTACGCGCTCATCAGTTCCAGCCAGTATCGGGATCCGGGTACACAACGCGATGAGCTCGACCGCTTCCCCGCAAGCGAAGCCGAGAATAAACGTATCCCGAACTGGGTGACCCCTCTGTACCGGGCAGCGTCACCGACCAAGACCCTCTGGCGGACTTGGAACGAGCGTTTCACCGATGAACTTCGCGAGACGATCCGGAACGTCGCTCGCACGATTCTGATCTTTCGAGCAATTTTATATAGCAGCATATAATTTATAAATCCCGTATCGGCACGATAGACGGTTCGAAAACTCCACTCACGGCCGATACGGGGGAGTACTGAATCACTCGTGATTCGTCGAGGAATCACGAGTAGATTTTTGGGGGCGGTCGCTGTACGTGCATCCGAGTCGATGACAGACAGCGAATCCGGGGGTTCGGGGGCCGAGAACGCACCGCCGCCACTTCGACGCGCTCTCGAGGACTACCTCGTCTCGCGCGGAAAGGGCGGGCAAGAGCAAAGCGGGATCTACCGACGCCACGCCGAGCGCGAACTGGGGAAGTTCGTGACCTACCTCGAACGCGAAGGTATCGAGGGGTTCGACGGCATCGAAGCCCGGACGCTCCGACGGTACATCCGTCGGGAACTGTTGGGACAGGGCCACTCACCGCGGACGGTACAGAAGTACTACGACTACGTCTCGGCGTGGCTGGGCTGGGCACAGCGGGAGGGACTCGTCGATACGCACTACGGGATTCAGGAGGCCGCCAGGGAACCGCTCCCCGAGGCCGATACCCGAAAGGAAGAACGGCAGCAGACGTGGCGACGCGAACAGCGGCGGGCGATCCTCGGCCACGTCGACGACCGGGCGCGCGAGGCTATCGAGGAGGACGGGCTCGACGCGTACGGTCCCGTCCGGAACCGCGCGCTCGTGTACGTCCTCGCTTATTCGGGCATCCGCGGGAGCGAGCTGCTCGCCAATCCGCAGGACGACCGCCGCGACGGCGCGACGTGGCGGGACCTCGCCGACGACTGCGACAGCCTCGAAGTCTTGGGGAAGAACCAGCGGTGGGAAGACCGCTCTATCCCGCCACAGGCACGGACGGCCCTCGAACGGTGGCGGACCGTCCTCGATCCCGCGCCGGAGTGGCCGCTCTTCCCGACGCTTCACTATCCGTCGCTGCACGACGCGCTCGATGCGGCCGGCGTCGAGAGAGACGTTTCGGGCCACGCCGAGATCTTCGACGCGCTCCGTGAAGCGGCGGGTCAACTGACCACCATCACGACCGACGGGGCGCGTCGACTGCTGAAGCGACTGACCGACGAGGCCGACGTCGACGTCGAGGAGGGATACCTCCAACTCCACGGCGCTCGCCGCGGCGTCGGCCGAGTTCTCGCGATGCAACAGGGGGCCGACGCCGCCGCCGACCAACTCGGCAACTCCGTCGAAGTCGTCGAGCGGCATTACTCCGATATCCTCGCCGCCGAACGAGCCGAGAAGACCGGCGAAGCGTTCGACGACCACGACGGGTGAGTCCCCGTTCGGCTCGAGTTCGGTCGGAGAGCGAGCGACCACGAGCGGACGGACGGTCGCCTCGGTCTCGGACGCTCCGAACCGCGAAGGCCGATTAGTGGCGATACGACGGTCGTTCGATCCGATCGAGCCAGAAGTCCCGTATCTCGGCTACGAGCGAGACGTAGGCCTCGTAGTCGGCCGGTTTCGTGAGATACGCGTTCGCGCCGAGGTCGTACGCCCTGTCGATCGTCTCCTGGTCGTCCTCGCTCGAGAGGACGAGTATCGGGACCCGACGGCACGGTGCCGAACTGGCTTTGAGTTCTTCGAGCAGGGCCATCCCGCCTTCGCCGGGGATGTCGAGGTCGAGCAGGAGGAGGTCCGGCATCGCGGCCGCGTCGCTGCCCTCGCTACCGTCCGACAACGTCGGAAAGAACTCGACGGCTTCCCACGTAGTGGTCGCGAATTCGAGGTTCGGGAACGCGACCTCGGCGGCCGCTTCTTCGAACAGGCGGCGGTCGGCGGCGTTGTCTTCGACGACCAGCACTGTAGACTCCTCGGACATAGGTGATGAGAATCGGTTGTGTATGAATTGCATTGCCCGGCTGTATCAATTTATCGGCCGTATACACTTCGACACAGTTGTTTGTGGACGGTACACGTGGTCATCTGGGACAGTTCGACGCCGCGCGCCGTCAGTCGTATTCTCCGGGTTTAACTACTGGCCCCTCGTTGTCCGGTATCGACGCCCGGCGACAGTCCGCTGTCGGCCGGTCGCTCACTATGTCAGAACGCACACGCGAGGACTCCGTCTACGAGGAACTGGGCGTCCCGCCGGTGGTCAACGCCGCCGGGACGAAGACGCGGATCGGCGGCAGTCGCATCCGCTCCGAGGCGCTCGAGGACATGCGCCGGGCCGCCGGCGAGTTCGTGGAGCTGGGTGACTTACAGGCCCGCGCGTCGGAGCTGATAGCCGAGGTGACCGGCGCGGAGGCGGGATACGTCACCAGCGGCGCGGCCGCGGGCCTCCTCCTCTCCGCGGCGGCGGCCATCGCCGGGACGGACGTCGCGCTGATGGACCGCCTGCCCGACACCGGGGGCGTCCCCGACGAGATCGTGATGCCCCGAACGCATCGCACCGGCTACGACCACGCGCTCCGGGCGGCCGGTGCGACCATCGTGGACGTGGGAACCAACGACCACCACCTCGGGACGGGCGCGACGAACGTCGAACCGTGGGAGATCGAGCGAGCGATAACCGACCGGACCGTCGCCGTCGGCTACGTCCAGAAATCGTACACGCAACCGGACCTCTCGGTAGTCGCCGAAATCGCCCACGAAAACGACGTGCCGGTCATCGTCGACGCCGCGGCGGAGGTGCCGCCCGTCGAGAACCTCTCGGCGTTCGTCGAGGCGGGCGCGGACCTGGTCGTCTTCAGCGGCGGAAAGGGTATCCGCGGGCCACAGACCACGGGTATCGTCGCCGGCAAACGCGAATATATCGAGTCCATCGCCGCCCAGCACCTCGACATGCACGTCGCCGCGGACGTGTGGAATCCGCCGGAGGGACTCATCGACCGCGCTGACTTCGACGGCGTCCCGCGACAGGGGATCGGACGGCCGATGAAGGTCGGCAAGGAGGAACTCGTCGGGCTCGTGAGCGCGCTGGACTCGTTCGTCGAGGAGGACCAGCAGGCGGTACGAGACGAATGGAGCGTTCGGGTCGACCGAATCGCCGACCGCCTTCGCGAGGGCGGTCTGGACGTGACGACGACGGAGCCGGAAGGGGCGAGCGTCGCACCGGAAGCCGTCGTCTCGCTCTCGGGCGTCGAGACCAGTGCCCGTGACCTCGTCGCCGCGCTCAGGGACGAGAACCCCCGCGTCTACGTCGGAGCCGACGGCATCGACGCCGGCGAGATCGTCGTCAACCCGATGTGTCTGACCGACGAGGAGGCCGACTACGCTGTTTCCCGGATTCTCGCCGCCGTCGCCGACTGATTGTCTCGCCTGCACGGCTGACAGAAATATACGCGCCGCCGCGGAACGCTGTCCCCGGAACCACGGCGAGGCGGCTGCAACCCGCGCCCTTTTGCGGCTTCCGCCCCTGAATCCCGTGATGGAATATCGCCAGCTCGTAGCGACGTACGATCGCCTCGACGCGACGGCGTCCACCATCGAGAAGACCGAGATCCTGGCGACGGCCTTCGAGGACGCCGGCGAGCTGTTGCCGGAACTCACGCAACTGGCTCGGGGTCGGCTGTTCGCCCCGTGGGAGCCCGACGACCTCGGCGTCTCCTCTTCGCTCACGGCGCGGGCGATCGCGAACGCGACCGGGGTGGCACACGACCGGGTCGAAGCGTGGTACCGGGAGACGGGCGACCTCGGCGACGCCGCCGCGCTCGCCGTCGAGAACCGCTCGCAGGCGACGCTGTTCTCCGGGACGCTCGACGTCGCTACCGTCTACGAGACGCTCCGCGGACTCGCCGACTACGAGGGGGCAGGGAGCCAGGACCGCCGCATCGACGACATCGCCGGGTTGCTCGCGGACGCGGACCCGGACGAGGCGCGCTACGTCGTTCGGACCGTCGTCGGCGCGATGCGCTTGGGCGTCGGCGAGGGGACGATCCGCGACGCCGTCGCCGCGGCGTTCCTCGACGACTCGGAGGAGGCCGTCAGCGCGGTCGAGCGAGCCTACGAAGTCACGAACGACTTCAGAACGGTCAGCGAAACGGCCCGCACGCGGGGATTGGACGGACTGGCGTCCCTCGGCGTCGAGCTGTTCCGCCCGGTGAAGGCGATGCTCGCACGGAAGGCAGAGAGCGTCGCGGACGCGCTCGATTCGACCGAACGGCCGCTGCTGGAATACAAGTACGACGGGATGCGAGCGAAGATCCACGTCCGGGACGGCGAGGTGCGCGTGTTCACTCGGCGACTCGAAGACGTCACGGCGCAGTTTCCCGACATCGTCGCCGCCGTTGAGGCGGAACTCGACGCCGAGAACGCGATCGTCGAGGCCGAGGTTGTGGGATACGACCCCGAGACCGGCGGTCCGATCCCCTTTCAGGAGCTCTCGAAGCGCATCAAGCGAACGAGCGACATCGAGGAACTGGCCGCCGAGTACCCGGTGACGGTACGGGTCTTCGATCTCCTCTACCGCGGCGACGGGTCGCTTCTCGACTCGCCGCTGGTCGAGCGCCTCGCCCGTCTCGACGACCTTCTCGACGCAGACGGCGAGACACTCGAACGGGCGACGCATCTCCAGCCGGAGTCGCTCGAAGACGCCGAAGCGTTCTACGGCGACGCGCTGGAAGCAGGCCAAGAGGGGATCATCGTCAAGAACCTCGACGCGGCCTATCAGCCGGGCTCTCGCGTGGGATACATGCTGAAAGTCAAGCCGACGATGGAGCCGCTCGACCTCGCCGTCGTGCAGGCGAAGTGGAGCGAGGGGCGCAAGAGCGAGTGGCTCGGTCGGCTGCGGCTCGCCTGCTGGGACGCAGAGCGCGAGGAACTCCGCGAGATCGGACGGATCTTCTCGGGACTGACCGACGACGAGCTCCGGGAGCTCACCGCGAAGCTCGAACCGCTCGTCCGGTCGGTCGAGGGCCGCACCGCGAAGCTCCGCCCGGAGGTCGTCATCGAAGTCGAGTACGAGGAGATCCAGTCGTCGACGACGTACGACTCGGGATACGCGCTCCGGTTCCCGCGCTTCGGCGGGTTCCGAGAGGACCTCGCACCCGAGGACGCCGACCGGCTCGAACGCGTCGAACGCCTCTACGAGGAACAATGAGAACCACGAGAACGACGAGTGCTTGGTACAGCGGGGCGAACCCGTGACGCGAGCGGGTGCGGTCAGTCTCCGAGACGGCGTGCGAATCGACCTCGCGTCCGGCGAACGCGTCGTCGCGGACGCGTCAGAGCCGAACGGCGACATCGTCGCGCTGAGCCACGCCCACGGCGATCACCTCTACTCGCGGGCACCGACCGACGTGATCTGCTCGCCGCTCACCGCCCGTCTCGCGACCGCGCGGCGCGCGGACGAGGGGCCGCTCTCGCGGACGACCCGTCCCGGGGTCGAACAGGTCCCGGCGGGCCACGTCCCGGGGTCGCGGGCGACCGTCGTCGAGGACAGCGACGGGACGACCTACCTCTACACCGGCGACTTCTCGACGCGGGACCGCTTCGCGCTCTCCGGGTTCGACGCCGACGCGGTCGCCGCCGAGTACGACGTCGACGTGCTCGTCACCGAGACGACCTACGGGAAACCGGAGTACGTCTTCGAGTCACAGGACGCCCTCGAAGGTCGAATCGTCGACTGGCTGGACGACGCGCACGACGCGCCGGTCGTCCTCTTCGGGTACACGCTCGGTCGCGCACAGGAACTCCAGCACCTCGTCTCGCGCTCCGACCGCGAGCGACTGTTCGTGACGGCCGCCATCGAGCGGCTGAACGAGATCATCGAGGACGCACACGACATCGACTTCCGCGCCGCCCGGTACGGCGAGGACGTGACGCTCGGGCCGGGCGACGCGCTGGTGCTCCCGGCACAGACGTCGAAGCTCTCGTTCGTCGACCACATCGTCGAGAACACGGGTGCCACGACGGCCGGTTTCTCCGGGTGGGCCGTCGACGACTCGTTCAAGTACCGCGGCGGCTACGACGAGACGTTCGTGCTCTCGGACCACAGCGACTTCTCGGAACTCGTCGCCACCGTCGAGACGCTGGGACCGTCGCAGGTGTACACGCAACACGGGTTCGCAGACGAGTTCGCGGCGCACGTCGAGACGGAACTGGGGATCGACGCGCGCTCGCTCAAACGGAACCAGACCGCGCTCGACGACTTCTGAGGGGCGAACGTATCGCCGAGAAACGACCGATTACCGGCAGTAGATCCCCGTTTCGGGATCCCTACCGGACGAAACTATCAGGCCCGTTAATCAGCGACCGACCGGTAGATATCGACTCGACACGTAATGACGGTGGAATACACTCGCATTCGACGAGCGGAGGTCGGTCGATGACAGACGACGATAACTGGGATGACGTCAGCTTCGTGATCAGTTCGCGCTACCGCGTCGAGACGCTACGGCGACTCTCGGAGGGGCCAGCGACGCCGTCGCTCATCACTGACGAGACGGGACAGAGCATCGCGCACGTCTCCAGAGCGCTCCGGGAGTTACGCGAGGACGGCCTCATCACGCTCTTAGTTTCCGAGGATCGCCGGAAAGGCCGAGTCTACGGGATGACAGACACCGGTGAAGCGGTCTGGGATACCATCGACTCGCAGAATATGGCCGAAGCCGAGTGAGACACGCGTCGCCGCCCGCAAGCGAACTGTTTCGTCGCTGGGCGAATTCGGCGTCGTGGCCCGTTTCGTCTGTGACGCCGCTCCTGTGACCTCGGTATCTCCCAGTCCAAATTACGTCGACGAGCGTCCAGAAGTATTTAGCCGTCGGCAATCCGATACGTAACCGAACCCGACCTCGGCATCAGTATGAGGATCTTACCACCCCACCTCGACCGACGCACACTCCTCGCGCTTTTGCTTCTCGGCGTCGCGCTCCCGACCGTCCTCTGGGCGTCCGGGGACGCGATCGGTGACGAGAGACCGTCTGTCGACGCGAACGTGACCGAGCGCTACCGCTCCGTCGATGCGCTCACCGGTACGCAGACGACGACGATGCGGACCGACGGCACCGTCACGTCCCGGACCGTCGCCGACGTCACGCTCGTCCCGGGAACCGACCGGAGACGGATCCGCTTCCGGAACGCGTCGGACAGGCGGTACGAACGACAGGTCTCGAACGGATCGACGCTCTGGCTCCACGACACGGACGCGAACGCGGTGACCGTCGTCGAGCTGACGGGACCGCCGACCGATTCGCAGACGGCCGCTCGACTGCAGGGGCTCGTCGCGGCCGCGGGGCTGACCGACGGCTCGGGCCGGCCACAGTCGGTCGGCGTATCGCCGCTGCCGGTCTTGCCCCGACATACCGGTATCGCTCCGCGAACTAGTGCGGGCGGAAATTACGCGGTGGAGTTCGCCGGGACCGATACCGTCAGCGGGCGGAGCACGTACCTGATCGAGATCGCTCCCGCGAGCAACCGGAGTGAGGCGCACTACCGACAGCGGCTGTGGGTCGACACGGAGCGGTTCTACCCGTTACGCAAGCAGACGACGTGGACCGCCGACGGCGTCCGGCGCTCGGTGACGACGGCGTACACGAACGTGACTGTTAACCCGAACCTATCGAAAGACGAGTTCCGGCCCGAGTTCGACGACAACGCGACGGTACGGCGCGAAGATTCCCCGACCACGGAGTGGTATCGGAGTCGCACCGCGCTGGAGGTCCGGAGTTCGCTCTCGGTGCCGGACCCGACCGTCCCGCCGGCGTTCGAACTCGTCTACGCCACGCGGACGACCGGCCGCATCGACGGAGTCGGTCTCCGCTACGCCGCCGACGGTCGCGAACTCACGGTCGCGAAGTTCAACTACACTATCAACGTCAGCCCCGACGAACGCGATGCGACGATCGACGGCCAACCGGCGAGCTTCGACCGCGGGCCGACCGCTTCGATCTCGTGGGACTGCAACGGCTACGGCCACACCGTCCGGGGGAAGGGCGTCGAGCCGGACCGTTTGACCGAAGTCGCCCGATCCGTGGGCTGTCAGGGCTGAGAACGCGCGAACTTCTGGGTCAGAAACTCGCCCCCCTTTTATATCATCCAACGGCCCGTCGCTCAGAATGCAATGGGCCCCGCTGACCTGATCGCGTGCTGCCCTCCCCGGCCGTACCGCCCTGTGCCCGCGGACAGCACGACGCTCCCCATTGCGGTCTCCGCTGACACAGAGCCCCCTCCACAGTATCGCCGTATCGTGCCGACGGCCTCGCCGGCCTCCCGGCTCGAACCGGTCGCCGCGACTCCGCGTTCGAACCCGTGGGCACATTAATCCGACAGGCAGTCGTTCGACCGAACCGTGAGTGAGGATCCGGCGCTGGGTGATATTCTCGATATCCTCAGCGACGAGTACGCCCGGGACATCCTCGCAGCGACGAGTATCAAACCAATGTCCGCACAACAGCTCGCCGACGAGTGTGAGATGTCCGAACCGACGGTCTACCGCCGGGTGGAGCAATTACAGACGCACGGACTCCTCGACGAGCAGACCAAGGTTCGGACCGACGACAACCACTACAGCGTCTATGCGGCGACGCTCTCGGAGTTCTCCCTGGAGCTGGACACCGGGTCCTTCGAAGCGGCCGTGAGACACACCGACGACGAATCGTTCCCCGGTGAAGGGGAGAGCGACACCGCCGACCGCTTCGTGAAGATGTGGGAGGACCTCTGAGATGGCTCCCCTGCCCGTCGCTTCGATCATCGACTGGCTCGTCGTGGCGCTCGCCCTCGGGTCGACGCTCGTCGGTGGCTACGTCGGGTATCAGGCCTACCGCGGGTATCGCCGTCACGACAGCCGAACGATGCGAGCGCTCTCCCTGGGCCTGTTCTTCCTGACGGCCGTCGCGTTCGGCATCGCCTTCGTCGGTTCGCTGCTCCTCCGCGAGGGCTATCTCGGGCTGCGGTACCAGCCGCTGCTCACGCTCGTCACGCGGCTGTTTCAGTTCCTCGGCGTCCTGCTGATCGCCTATTCGTTGCACTCGCGGGAGTAGCTGATACGGACGGCCAAACCACCACGACCGACTTTTCTCTCGACGAACGCCGTCCGCTCGTGCTGTCCGACTCCGTTCTCGCAGCCGGGTCCACCGCGACCGGGTCATCTCGCCTCGTAGC
Organism: Haloarcula limicola; assembly: GCF_010119205.1. Taxonomy (NCBI): domain Archaea; kingdom Methanobacteriati; phylum Methanobacteriota; class Halobacteria; order Halobacteriales; family Haloarculaceae; genus Haloarcula; species Haloarcula limicola. Next base: position 241,744 of record NZ_WRXM01000003.1, on the reverse strand, counting down.
TGTCCCTCGCTGGGAAGCTTCGGTGGACCGCGCCGTCGTTCAGACTGTCGCTGTGAGAGAACGAATCCCGAACTCGGCGACGCCCCACCAGAAAGCACTTACCGGATGGCAGCGGACGCCAAGACGCAGAGACGGCCGAGGCAGAATTCCTGCACTCGACGTCGACCACCCGTCGCCCGGGACGAGAACCGGGCGACGACGCCCTCACTGGGCGTCGCGGCCGCGCCGCGACGCTCATGGGCCTCCCTTCGAACGAACTCGACCACTCGTTAGTTCACAGCTCGAACTGTCTTCCGCGAGGGGGTTTCCCGCCCGTCGGTCACCCGATCGTCCGACTGGCCGACGGTCGCGTGGCGACTCCGTCTCGCTCAGGCGTCGGCGGTACTCTTCAGCGTCACGCGCTCCGCCTCGAAATCCTCTAAGAAGGCCTTGGAGCCGCCGACGGTGACACTCCCGTCGGCCGTCTCGACGACGAACGACTCCTGTGTCGGAAACTCGTTCGAGAAGGGGCGGACGAGACTCTGCTTCACGTCGACGATCGTCCCCTCGACGGTCTCGAAGGGCTCCTCGCTCTGCGTGGGGCGGACGTCCATCTCGACGGAAACGCGCTTCCCGTCTCGCAGGTGCAGCGCCGCCTCGAACACCGCGTGGCGAAAGCTATCGAAGGCTCTGGGCAACGGCTCGGGTCGGGAGACGCGTACCTGCTCGCCCATCGGCCAGTAGTTCGCGATGAACGAGTCGAACAGCGAGGAGACGATGTGTTCTTCGGCGTGGTAGATCGCGTACTCGTCCGAGTTCGAGTTCAGCAGGGCGTCGGCCGACGAGACGATGCCGTCAGAGCGGTCGACGGTGAGCGTCACCGGCGCGGGGGCGCTCCACGTCTGGACGACGTTCGCGACCGACTCGCCGATCGGGGTCTCGCCGTCGTACTCCGTCACCAACAGCATACAGAACACCCCGCGTTCCCGCGCCGCTCGGAGCGACGCTTCGACCCGATCCAGTGCCGACGCCGGCAGCGCGAGGACGATTTCGGACTCCGCGGCGTCGATCAGCTCGCCGAGTTGCCGGAATATCGTTCGACGCGACTTGATGATGCTGAACTTCTCCTGCTCGTAGCTCTCCGAGTCGAACAGGTCGTCGAGTTGCGTCTCGACGGAGTGTAGCTGCGAGACCAGATTCTCGATGCCCTCCGAGGGCGGGATCGCCCGCAGTCGCGTCGGCTGGACGTGGTCGTCGATCTCGATGAGGTCGCGCTCGGCCAACTTATCGACGATATCGTAGGCGTAGCTCTTCGAGATGTCCGTCTCCTCGGAGACCACGCGGATCGTCGTGGAGCCGTTCCGGAGGACGGTCACGTACGCGAGCGCCTCCTTCTCCGAGAGGCCGAACCGGGTGAGACTATCGACGACGTCGTCCGCGGCCATACCCATCCGTTGGGCCGATGCCCGAGATAAAGCTTAGTATCGAGGCGCGGCCGCTCGCGACGGTCCACCGGCGTCCGCGACGGGACGCCTCGGAACGCCTCGCGTGCCTCACGCGCCCCGCGACTGCCGAGCCGCGTACGTCGCGAGTCGGATGGCGTGTGACCAGCCAAGCGGCGTCGCGCTGTCCGGTGTGCCGGAGTCGAAGAACTGTTCCGGTAGGTATCCAGAGTCGAGACAGAGCGATCCGGTGAGGTCGATCTCCGCGAACAGCCGGTCGGCCCACGTCGTCGGGTCGAACTCCCGGTCCGTCGGAGAGAAGAGTCGAATCGCCTTCTCGGCCGCGTACGCGCCCCAGCCGGTCGAGACGGTCCAGACTTTTTCGCTCGACTGCCCGCGCTGCCGCCACGTGTCGCCCTCGAACCGCCTCAGGCCTCGAATAGCGTCGGTCTCCGTCCAGAGCCGCTCGAACGCCGTTTCGAGGTGCGTTTCGAGTCGCCGCCGACGCTCGGCGTCCACGTCGCCCACCGCTGCGTAGGCCAGATGCGCGTCGACGAGCGAGAAGGTGGTGCTGTCGACGCGCGCGTCCAGCTCGCCGTCGTCCAGCCGAAGCCCGTAGACGCCCTCGCCGGGACTCCACATCGTCTCCAGCGCGTCGTAGAGTCGGTCCGCCCGCGTCGCCGCGCAGTCCCGAACGGCGGCGGCGAGCGGCGCGGCCGCGATCGCGCTGTAGGCGTGCAGGAACTTCGCGGCGGTGTGCGTGAAGCGACCGTTCGCGTTCTCCCAGGCGTTCTCGCAGACGGTCGGCAACTCGTCCGCTTCCAGCGAGACGTCCATCCCCTTGAGGCCCGACTCCAGCGCGCTCTCGACGTTGAGCGCCAGCTCCGCCGGGAGCGAGTCGCGGTGCGTCGCGAGGTACTCCGCGAGGAAGACGAGGACGCTCGCGGTCTGATCGGCCTGATACTGCGTCTCGGAGCCCTCGACGTGCCCGTTCGCCCAGCCAGGTGCCAGCCGACCGTTCCGCGGCCAGACGCGGTGGGGCCACCGGCCGTCGGCCAGCTGCGTCCGGAGGTAGAACCGGGCGCTCTTGCGGTGTCGCTCCTCGGCGTCGAGACCGAGTCGCTCGTCGGCTTCCAACAGGAACGTCGAGATCTCGCCGTCGTCCCGGAACCACGTGTAGCCGTAGCCGCCCGAGTACTGATAGTGCGGGTCGAAATCCGGTCCCGCCATCCGGGCTCCGGTCGGTGCAGACAGCAGGTCGAGGACGTGGAGATCCGTCTCGACGAGTCGGTCCGCCCCGTCGGTCGACGGCGTCGACTGTCGCGCGGCGTTGAGAAACTGCGACGGATACCGGTACCGCCGGGTCCGGTCGGCGATCCGAGCGAGGCTCTCGGAGCGCGAGCGCTCCTCGATGTCCGAAAGCGTAGTGACGACGGTCGTTCGCCCGCCTTCGAGGGCGGTCCGGAACGAGACGCCGCCGGTGAGGCGACTCCCCTCGTAGCTCTCGGACTCGCCCCCTCGCGGAAACGACTGCGGCTCGTCGGCCAGGATCTCGTCGAACCGCTCCATCACTTCCGGGGTGACCGTCAGCTCTGTCGACGCGGCCAGATAGTCGTGCTCGCGGTCGTGGTACAGCTCCACGACCTCGTCGTCGTGGACCAGCTGTCCGATTCGGCTCTCACCCTCGGGAGAGAACTCGGCGAACCCGACGATTTCGAGGGATTCCGGTGTCTCCCCGTCGACCTCGAACGCGGTCGCGTGCGTGAGGTCGTCGGTGAAATCGCGCTGGACGACGTCGAAGGTCCCGAGTTCGTGGACTGTCTCGACGACCGCGTTCGCTTCGCGCGAGGTCTGTGACGACCCGTCGAGATTATCGAACCACGTGACCGCTCCGTCGACTCGAACCCCGAATCGGGAGGACGTGACCCCGTGAAATCCAGAGAGCGGATACGAGTAGTCTCGAATCGACCCGGTCGGGTCGACGTGGACCAGCCGTCGCTTCGACCCCGTAAACCGCCCCGTCTGCGTGCGGCGCTCGCCCGGAAACACGTCCGCTCTCTCTCGGTTCCGCTTGTAATCGTCCAGCGCCCGTCGGAGTCCCATAGCGAAGGCACAGCAGACTGCAGATAAAGTTCTTGTGATATCTCAATTCAAATCCCTAAAGTATAAGTGGACGTATTTTGATTGACGAAGCGAACGATGACAGAGAACTCAGAGGCGGAGAGAGAACGGAGCGGCATCTCGCGGCGACGGTTCGTCGCGGGCGCGGGCGCATCGGGGATCGCAGCGGGGCTCGCGGGCTGTGCGAGCGTGCTCGACGGCGGCGAGGGCGACGGCAACGCCGGCGGGACCCAGACCGGCGAGGCCGGCGGCGAAGCGACGACGGTGACGTGGGGATTCGACGCGACGGTGGTGCAGGACCACGCCGACGAGGTCCGCGACGCGCTTCACGAGGAAGGCGGGCTTTCAGAGAATATCCAAATCGAGTTCGCGCAGGGCCAACCCGACAGCGGGAAGCGGCGAGCCAACTACAACCGGCTCCTGAGCTCGCAGGAGACCGAACCGGACATGTTCCTGATGGACAACGGCTGGGTGAACGTCTTCGTCCAGCGGGGGCAACTGGCCAACCTCTCGGAGGTCCTCACGGACGACATGCTCTCGACCGTCGACGAGGAGTACTTCAGCGGCTTCACCGAGACGGCTATCGACCCGGCCAGCGGCGACCTCTACGGCGTGCCGCTCTACCCCGACTACCCGACGATGCTGTACCGGAAGGACCTCGTCGAGAAGGCGGGGTACAGCCCGGAGTCCGAGAACTGGGCCACCGAGCCGATGACGTGGAAGCGGTGGTCGAACGTCGCGGCCGACACGCTCGACGCGACCGACGTCAAATACGGGTTCTCGACCCAGTGGGACATCTACGAGGGGACCGCCTGCTGTACGTTCAACGAGGTCCTGTCCTCGTGGGGCGGCGCGTACTTCGGCGGCCGCGAGAACCTCTTCGGTCCGGTCGGCGACCGGCCGGTCACCGTCGATTCCGAACCCGTGGTCAACTCGCTGAACATGATGCGGAAGTTCGTCCACGACGAGGATTTCGGCGGCCAGTTCAGCGACTACGGCGGGGGCTTTACGCCCACGAACATCCTCGGCTGGATAGAGGACGGCTCGCTCGCGCCGTTCCTCGACGGGAACGCCGTCTTCCACCGCAACTGGCCCTACGCCATCAACCAGGCGGCCTCGGAGTTCGGCGACGACCTCGGGACGATGCCGATCCCCTACGCCGTCTCGGAGAGCGACGCGAAGTTCCCCGGCACCGGCGGAACCACGTCGGCGCTGGGCGGCTGGCACGTCACCGTCAACCCCTACAGCGGGAAGCACGACGCGGTCCGCGAGGTCATCGGAGCCACCATGAAACCCGAGTTCCAGCTGTTCCTCCTGGAGATGGAGGGATGGCTCCCGCCGCGGGGCAGCCTGTTCAACTCCAGTGAGGCGTCGAACATCGATCCGATGGGCGATTACATGGACACGCTCCGCGTGGCCGGCGAGAACACGATGGCCCGTCCGGTCACGGCCGTCTGGAGCGACCAGTCCAGCAAGATCGCTCAGCAGGCCAATCGCGCGGTCAACCAGGACGTCTCCTCCGCGAAGGCGATGGCCACGCTCCAGTCTGGCTTAGAGCAGACGGAAAGCAGTAACTGACGCTGCAACTTCGACGTTCAAATTCGAGCTCGTATCTATCCGAGTCGGATACGTCGCGCCGAGCGAGCAAGGACCGACATCTAAGTCTCGTCGGCGCATCGCCGCAGATATGGACTCAGAGACGAACCGATCGCGTTCTCGCCGGTGGGCCGTCGCCGCCGGCTGTCTCGTCGCCGGCCTCCTGACGTTCGTCGCCGTCACCATCGTTCTGACCGCCGTCCTCGACCCGCTGATCTGGCCGTCGCTCCTCGTCAGTCTCCCGCTCGGCTTCGCCGTCGGGAGCGCCGTGGCCGCTGTCGGCTACTACTACGCCAGCCGGGGACCCGAGAGCGGCATCGACCGGCGGACGATCGGCATCGTCGCCTTCTTCCTGGTGTTCGGCCTCCTCGTCGGCGGCCTGTACGCGCTCGGGCAACAGCGGCTGGACGAGAGCTACGAGAGCACCTACGAGTATCGAGTGACGCTCTCGGCGGACCAGACGCTCGAAAACGCGACGGTGTACGTCCCCGTTCCGCTCGAAGACGGACAGTCTCGGTTGGGCGAACAGTTCGTCGAGAGCGCCCGATACGAGCGGCACACGCCGTCTGTGCGGGGATACGACGGCGAGCCCGCGCCGGTGAACTTCACGTACGACGTGGTCGAGACCGAGCACGGCCCGATGCTCTCCATCTCGGCCGATCGGATCGAGGTCTCGACGGTGTACTACCGCACCGTCGAGAACGAGACGACGGGGTGGAACGAACGGATCAGCCCCGACGCGTACGACCCGGACGACCCGTCGATGGGCGTCCAAAACGACGGGAGCTTCACGTTCACGGTGACGACGGCCTCGGCGGGTCGCATCGACACGGCCGATCCGTTCGCCGGCGAACCGATGCTCTCGCGGTCGTACGACCGGTCGGAGGTCGAGTGTACGTTCGCCACCGGTAGTCGACACCGCTGCTACGAATACGACGGCCGCGTGTATGCGGACTACGACACGGCAAACGACACCGCCGTCTATCTCTCTTCGGAGCTCTCCGGCCGCAACGAGTGGTTCTCCGGCGGTTGGACCGGCAACGAGTACCGAGAGTGGATACGCGTCGAACTGCGGGGCCGACAGGAGGGCTGGTATCTCGCCGAGGGCGAGACCGAAGTCGGGAGCGGCAACTACCGGGAGTGAGATATCACTCTCGAAGCGGTATAAGTAGGGGTCGGTACCGATAGATGGCTGTAAATCCATCTCTTATCCATATGTACCTCATATAGTAAGACGAAACTCCCCCTCTTTCTTCCTAGAATGGCCGAGAATTTTAGTGAATACCTAAATAATGGCTCTAATACTGGTATTATTGGCGAATATATACGATGAGAGAAAATATAAGCGAGGATGAGAATATAAATAGGATTTTTGCCAATCAAGAGCCGATAGCCAACTCTAAGTGCGTAGAATATGGTCCCAAACTGGCCGAGATAGATATTTTATTCGGATGGCCGAGATTCTTCCGACTCAGACGGTCGCGGCGGGGCTGTCCAGTTCCCCCACTAAATAGGTCGCGAGAACTGTGATAACGATAGTACGCGTGTTATGGCGGATCGATTCGCTCGGTTAAGGCCAGACCGATAACGAAGTGAGATAACAGGTGCACCGCCGTGCGGTTCGCGTGTGTACGCCGAGACAAACCGGAACGCACAGGCCTTCGTTCGGGAGACGCGAATCGGGGTTACGAGAACTGGGAGTTGATCTCGATGACGTTGGCGGAGCGGGTCACCATCTTCGGGAGTTCCTCCTCGTAGAGTTCGCCTTCGAACCGGCTCGCGGGACCGGAGACGCTCAATGCACCGACGACTTCCCCGCCGGTCACCACGGGCGCGGCGACACAGCGCAGGCCCGCGATCTTCTCCTCCCGGTCGAAGGCGTACCCCTGTTCGCGTATCGTCGCCAGTTCGTCGAACAACTCGGACTTCGACGTGATCGTCGAGTCGGTGAAGCCCGGTAGCCCGTGTCGGTCGATTATCTCCTCGACGCGCTCGCTGGACATGTGGGCCATCATCGCTTTGCCCAGCGAGATGCAGTGGAGATATTCTCGGTCGCCGGTCGAAGACGCCGTCTGGACGGCGTTCTCGCCACCGGTCTTGTAGAGGTAGACCGCGCGGCCGTGCTCCTCGGTGGCGAACTGCGCCAGCTCGCCGCACTCGGCCGCCAGGTCGTCGAGTTCGTTTCGGACGACGTCGTATATCTGGAGCCTGTCGGTGACCGTCTCGGCGAGTTCGAGGTAGCGGAGGCTCAACCGGTAGAGCCCGTCGTCGTTCACGACGTACTCGTTCTCGACGAGCGTCGCCAAGTGGCTGTGGACCGTTCCCTTCGAACGACCGAGTTCGTCGGCGATCTCGGTTATGCCGGCCCCGTCTCGCTCCTGGAGGAGCTCGACGATCTGCAGGGCCGTCTCCACAGCGTCCACAGTTCGAGGTGAAGATTTCGTGGCCATACCTATCGTGAGACATACTGTACCATAAATGTTCGGCAGGTGCGAACGCAGGACGGGCGTTCGCAAGAGACGAACGCCTCGCTTGGTGCGCGTGCGGGCAGCCCTTCGCTAACCCTTCATTTCCCTATATGATAATAGATATCATCTCTCGGCTACAGTCGTCGACAACTCGTCGAGAGGGACGTTCGTTTCTTGCGAACCCGGAGAGGACGCGGACCAGAGAGCGAGCCGCCCGTCGACGACGGGGAAACCAATATTACGCACGCCGCGCCATGGGCAAGTACGATGGTCAGCATCGACTACATGGCTCATCAGGAGCAGTACAGCCCCTCGCAGTTGTTGCGATTCTCAGAATTGGCCGCCGACAACGGCTTCGAGTTCGTCTGGACCTCCGATCATTTCCACCCGTGGTTCCACACGGACGCCGAGGCCGGCTTCGCGTGGTCGTGGCTGGGCGCGGCCGCCGAGCGAATCGACGTCCCCATCGGCACCTGCGTCACGCCCGCGGGCGAACACTATCACCCCGCGCTGATGGCGCAGGCGTTCGCCACGCTTCAGGAGATGCACGACGAACGCGTCGTCCTCGGCCTCTCGACGGGCGAGGCCATGAACGAGAAGCCGATGGGACACGAGTGGCCCGACTATCCCGTCCGGCGGGACCGGCTCGAAGAGACCCTGGACATCGTCCACGGGCTCTGGGAGAACGACGATTTCTACAGCTACGAGGGAGAGCACTTCACCGTCGACGACGCGAAGCTCTACACGATGCCCGAGGAACGCCCCGAGGTTCAGATCGCCGCCAACGGCCCGTCTACGGCCTCGCTGACCGGCGAGTACGGCGACGGCTTCATCACCGTCAAGACCGGCGAGGAGTACACCGAGCGGATGTATCCCGCCATTCGTCGCTACGCCGAGGAGGAGGGCCGCGATCCCGACGCCATCGAGACGACGCTGCTGGTCATCGCCTCCTACGACGAGGACTACGAGAAGGCGCGGGCCGCGACCCGACCGTGGTGGGCGACCACCCAGAACGTCTTCGACCGCGCGATGGCCAATCCCAAGGAGATCGAAGCCGAGGGCGAGAAAGCCACCGAGGAAGAGATCGAGGGGAAGTTCCTCATCGCCGACGACCCGTCGGACATTGCCGGACAGCTCTCGGCGTACGCCGAGATGGGCTTCGACCGCATCGCGCTCGGGAACACGAGCCCCGAGCCCGAGAAGTTCTTCGAGGTCATGGGCGACGAGGTCATCCCCTCGCTGTAACCGGCGGTCTGTCGGGCTCACTCCAGCGGCGCTCGGGGGGAATATTTAAGAAATGTCCCGTATATTTCTTTGAACGAGATGCCCAGACTGAACGGTGGCGAGATCATCGCCAAGTACCTGGAGAAAGAGGGCGTCGAGTACCTCGTCGGCATTCCCGGCCACGGGAGCACGAACCTGCTCGACGCCTTCAACGACTCCGAAGTAGAGGTCATTCAACCGCGACACGAAGAGGGAGCGACACACCTCGCGGACGGCTACGCCCGCGCGAGCGGCGATCCGCTTGCCGTCTTCACGTCCATCGGGCCCGGTGCGACGAATACGGTCACCGGCGCGGCGACGGCCTACGTCGACTCCATCCCGATGGTCATCTTCACGGGCGCGCCCCAGACCCACGAATACGGGGAGGGAATTCTCCAAGAGATCGAGCGCCAGAAGCCCGGTGACTTCCCCAGCGTGATGGAGCCGGTGACCAAGCAGAGCTTCGTCGCCGACGACGTCGAGCAACTCCCGCGCATCCTCCGCCGCGCGTTCCAGGTCGCGCTCTCCGGGCGGCCCGGGCCGGTCCACGTCGACGTCCCGATGGACGTCCAGGGCGCGGCCGCCGACGTCGAGCTACCCGAACCGACTCAGAGCCGACCGCACAGCCGTCCCGGCGGTGACCCGCGAACGGTCTCAGACGCCGCGGAACTGCTCGAAGAGGCCGAGCGGCCGGTCATCGTCCCCGGCGGCGGAACGATGCTCGCCGAGGCCTGGGACGAGGTACAGGAACTGGCCGAACATCTGCAAGCGCCGGTCATCCCGACCTTCCAGTCGAAGGGGATCATCCCCGAGGACCACGACCTCTTCGTCGGCTACGCGGGCTGGATCGGCTCGACGGCGGGCAACGAACTCGCGTCGAACGCCGACGTGATACTGGCGGTGGGGTGCCGGTTCACGGACATGCACACGTCGTCGTTCGAGGAGGGGGTCAGTTTCGAGATTCCGCCGAGTAAGCTCATCCACGTCGACATCGACCCCGAGGAGATCGGGAAGAACTACCCGGTCGAGGTCGGCATCCAGGGCGACGCGAAGGTCGTCACGCGCCAGATAACTGAGGAACTCCAGGAGCGGATGGACCCGGTCTCGACAGAGGACAACGAGTACTACGACGAGATTCAGGGTCTCTGGGAGGAGTGGGAGTCGATGGTCGCCGAGCGATGGGAAGACGACGCGGTGCCGATGAGCATTTCCAGGGCTATCGCCAGCCTCCGGAACGCCCTGCCTCGCGACGGCGTCGTCGTCTCCAGCGCGGGCCAGCCACAGGAGACGGTCAACCCCGAGTTCCCGGTGTACGAACCGCGCACGAACATCTCCTGTGGCGGGTTCTCGACGATGGGCTTCGGCGTCTCCGCGGCTATCGGCGCGAAACTCGCCAAGCCCGACAGCCCGGTCGTCGACGTCGAGGGCGACGGGAGCTTCATGATGTGCAACCAGGAGGTGGCCTGCGCCGTCCAGCACGACATCGACGTGAACTACCTCATCGTCAACAATCACGGCTGGAAGTCCATCCGAAACCTGCAGGTCGCGAAGTACGGCTGGGACCGCGTGCTCGATACGGAGTTCGACGAGGAGACCGACATCGACTTCATGTCGATGGCCGACGGGTTGGGCGTCGAGTTCGCCGAACGCGTGGTTAAGCCGGAGAACTTGGACGGCGTCCTCGAAGAGGCGCTCGCCCACGACGGCCCGGCCATCGTCGAAGCGATGGTCGAACCGGACAACCCCGATTCCGGGGCCATCGTCACCGGCGAGTGGGACCTCGCGGACCTCGAAAAGTAAGCCGCCCGCAGCGTCTCGTTTTCCTTCCGAACGCGAACGACCGCGGCGGGCTCAGCTCATCTGGACGAGTACTTTCCCGTCGACCCGCTTCGCGGCCTGTTCGACGGCCTCGTCGGCGTCTTCGAGGTCGTACGTCGAGGTGATCATCGGCAGGTTGTCGAGCTGGCCGCTGGCCATCAGTCGAATTGTCCGCGGGAACACCTGCTGACCGGTGTGGCCTTCGGAGCCGTACAGTTGAGCGCTGCTACCCTGGTACTTCCGGAGCGCGATCTCGGGATCGGAGCCGGCGTTGCTGATGTGGACGACGTTGGCGCGTTCAGCCAGCGAGTCTTCGATGACGGGGTAGGTCGCGTCCACCGCACCACTGGTCTCGACGTGGACGTCCGCCCCTTCCCCGTCGGTCACCTCGGCGATGGTCTCGACCGGGTCGACGTCGAGCGGGTCGTAGACGTGTTCGAACCCCATCTCGTGGGCAATCTCGCGGCGGGGGTCCGACGGCTCGAACGCGATGACCTTCCCCGCCCCAGACGCTCGCGAGACGTTCATCCCGGTGAGGCCGATGGGGCCGGTGCCGTGATAGACGTGGTAGTCGCCGGGCCAGATGCCCTCGGCCCGCCCGAACAGCCCGTAGTAGCAGATAGTGCTCGGTTCGACGGTGGCGGCCGCCCGGAACAGGTCGTCCTCGTCGTCGTAGGCCCGCTCCAGCGAGGCGACGCTCCAGAGGATCTTCTCGGGGACGGCGACGTACTCGGCGAACGCTCCGTCCATCGTGAAACCGAGCTGTTCGAAGTTCTCGCAGTGGCCGTGAAAGCCCTGTCGGCACATCTGGCAGCGGCCGCAGTAGTCGGTGACTTCGGCGGTGACGGGTTCGCCCTCCTCGAAGAGGTTCGCGTCGTCGCCGTTCTCGACGACGACGCCGGAGAACTCGTGGCCGGTGACACTCGGTAGCTGTGTGTACGCCGAGTAGTGCATGTAGCCGTCGTCGCCGGTCTCGTACATCGAGACGTCGCTGCCGCAGATCCCCGCGTACTTCACGCGGACGAGCACCTCGTCGTCTGCGGGTTCGGGCCGGTCGCGTTCTTCGACGGAGAGTTCGGGGTCCCGCCAGATCTGCCCGGAGTTCATCGCGCGCTGTCGGTCTCGCTCGTCGTCCGAGAGGTCGTACTGCGGCCGCGGATTCCACTCCGCATCGAGTACTAGGGCTCGCATAGCCGAACGGAACAGCCACAGTATATTAAGTCTGGGTGGTCAGGGAGCTACGCCGACGCTGACCGACCGATTACCACGTCATCCACGACGGGTCTTCACAGCGGTGGGTCCGCTCGATACCGTCGATGCGCTCGACGTCCTCGTCGTCGAGTTCGAGATCTATCGCCCCGAAGTTGTCCTTCAGGTGCTCGATGGAACTCGAGCGGGGAATCGCCGCGACGTTCTCCTTCGAGAGCAACCACGCGAGGCTGACGACCGCCTCTGAGACGCCGTGTTTCTCCGCGACGGAATTGATCGCGCCCTCGGAGAACACCTCGCCCTGTGCCAGCGGCGAGTACGCGACGAGTTGGGCGTCCATCTCGTCTAAGTACTCGCGCATCTCGGTCTGCTGGAGCAGCGGGTGCATCTCGACCTGATTGGCGGCGATGGGCACATCTACGAGGTCGCGGGCGAGATCGAGGTCGTCGGTGGTGTAGTTGCTGACCCCGAGGTTGTCCACGCGGCCGTCCTCGACGTACTCCGCGAGTAGGGGCAGGACCGTCTCGATCTCGTCCTGGTTCTTCGGCCAGTGGTGATAGAGGAGGTCGATGCGGTCCAGTCCGAGGCGGTCGAAGCTATCGGTGACGGCCTCGCGGACGTACTCCGGGGTCTTCTCCGGTTCCTCGAAATGGGCGACCTTGGTGGCGACGAAGAGGTCGTCGCGGTCGATACCGGCGGCGGCGATGGCGTCGCCCACCTCGCGTTCGTTCTCGTAGAGGCGCGCCGTATCGACGTGCCGGTAGCCCGTGTCGATGGCCGTCTCGACGACGGCGCTCCCCTCGTCGCCCGTCAGACTGTACGTCCCGAAGCCGAGTCGCGTGGCGGTGTCGAACACGCTAGCGGCGTACTCGGCCCGAATATAAAGTGGTTGTCGTCGGTCGCTCAGAAGGTCTGCCAGCCGCCGTCGACGTACACCATCTCACCCGTGACGTAGTCGGCCTGTTCGCTGGCGAGAAAGAGCACCGTCGGTGCGATGTCTTCGGGGTAGCCCGGTCGGTCCAGCGGGATGGGCTTCAGCAGGTCGTCGGCGGCGACGGACTCCTCTTTCTTCTCGGCACCGGAGCCGAACTCGGTGGCGATGTGACCCGGCGCGACGGCGTTGACCCGGACGTCCTCGTCGGCCAGTTCCAGCGCCGCTCCACGCGTTATCATCCGTATCGCGCCCTTCGTGGAGTCGTAGGGAATCTGGTCGGGTTGGGCGTGCGTCGAACTGATAGAGGCCGTGTTGACGATGACGCCGCCGTCGCCTCTGTCTCGCATGTCCGCGGCGGCCGCTTGCGTGCCGAAGAAGACGCCGTTCGTGTTGACGCCGTGGATTCGATCGAACGTCTCCTGATCGACCGAGAAGAGGTCGCCGCGGGTGAACCAGCCGGCGTTGTTCACCATCACGTCCACGCCGCCGTACTCGCGGGCGGCCTCGACGACGGCCGCGAGGTCGTCCGGATTCGAGACGTCGGTTTCGGCGTACTCGGCCGTGCCGCCGTCGGCCTCGATGACCTCGTGCGTCGGCCGCTCGGCGTCGACGTCCTTCGGATCGGGGTCGATATCCGCGTTTAGTACGGTCGCTCCCGCCTCGCCGAAGGCGAGCGCGATGGCCCGACCGATGCCGGAACTGCCGCCGGTGACGATGACAGTCTCTCCTGCGAAGTCGAAGTCGACTCGTCCCATACCGTCTATCTCCGACCCGACTCTGATAAGCGTTGGGTGACGCTACGGTGAAGGCGGTCGTACCGGCGCGGAGTCGTCTGTGCGTAACACCTATGTACCTTCACACAGTCGGTCTGCATGTATGACGAGCAAGCAAGAGCAGTCGCCAGCGGCGGCTGCCGTACCCGACACCGTGCAGAACTACGTCGGCGGCGAGTGGCGATCCGTCGAGAGCGACGACGGTCAGCCGCTCGTCAACCCGGCGACGGGCGAGACACTGGCCGAGGTGCCGTACTCCACCGCGGAGACGGTCGACGAGGCGGTCCAGACGGCCGACGACGCCTTCGAAGACTGGCGGGCGACCTCGCCGGTCGACCGCGTCCAGTACCTCTTCGACCTCAAGGGGGAGCTCGAAGACCGTCAGGAGGACATCGCACAGGCGCTCACGCGCGAACACGGCAAGACGCTCGCCGAGGGCCGCGGCGAGATCCGCCGCGGCATCGAGAACGTCGAGGTCGCCGCGGGCATTCCGAACATGCTCCGCGAGGGCAGCGGCAACGTCGAGGGCATCGGCACGAACATGGACGAACACGCCGTCCGTCAGCCGCTGGGCGTGTTCACGGCCATCACGCCGTTCAACTTCCCGGCGATGATCCCGCTCTGGTTCCTCCCCTACGCCGTCGCCACGGGTAACACGTTCATCCTCAAACCCAGCGAGAAGGTACCGCTGAGTTCCCAACTCATCTTCGAGGCCGTCGACGCCGTGGACTTCCCCGACGGCGTCGTCAACCTCGTCAACGGGAGCGCCGACACGGTCAACGCCCTGCTGGAACACGACGACATCGCCGGCGTCTCCTTCGTCGGCTCGACGCCGGTCGCCCAGCACATCTACGAGACGGCCGCCGAACACGGCAAGCGCGTCCAGGCGCAGGGCGGCGCGAAGAACTACGCCGTCGTCTCCGAGGACGCCGAAATCGAACAGTCGGTTCCGAATATCGTCGGCTCCGTCTACGGCAACGCCGGCCAGCGCTGTCTCGCCAACGACGTCGTCGTCGGCATCGGCGACGCCTACGACGAACTGCGCGAGGAGGTTCTCGACGACGTCGACGACTTGACGGTGGGTAACGGTCTCGACGAGGACACCGACGTCGGCCCGCTCATCACGGGCGAATCGGCCGACCGCGTCGTCGAGATGATCGAGGACGCGGTCGACGAAGGTGCGGACCTCGTCGTCGACGGCCGGGACTTCGAACACCCGGACTACCCCGACGGAAACTTCCTCGGACCGACGCTGCTGGAAAACGTCACGACGGACATGGACATCACCCAGACCGAGATCTTCGGCCCGGTGATGGCCCTGACGAAGGCCGACGACTTGGACGAGGCCATCGAGATGGTCAACAGCACGGAGTACGGCAACGCCTCCTCGCTGTACACCGAGAACGGCGCAGAGGCACGCAAGTACCGGTACGAGGTGGACGCGGGCAACATCGGCATCAACGTCGGCGTCTGCGCGCCGATGGGCTTCTTCCACTTCGGCGGTCGGAAGGGGTCGTTCTTCGGCGACCTTCACGCGCAGGGCGAGGACGCCGTGAACTTCTACACCGACAAGACGATCGAGATCCAGCGCTGGTACAGCAACTGAAATCCTTCCGCGGTTGCGGCCCCAGCTACCCTTTCGGTGCGGTTCGGATTTTTCGCGTCGTTCGCGGCTTCGCGTGACGACGACACGTTCCGAGTAGCAGGCCGTCCACGGCGGAGCCGACGGCCACCGAGGAACTATATGCCGCCGTTGAGACGCTACGCCTGTATCCATGCAGGCCGTAGCACTCACGCGAGGCGAGAGGGAGCTCCGACTCGTCGAGAAGTCCCGACCGGAACCGATGGACGGCGAAGTTCTCGTGCGGACGCTCTCGGTCGGTATCGACGGCTCCGACAGGCGAATCGTCGACGGCGAGATCGGCGAGTTCCCCGAGGGCGAAGACCACCTCGTCCTCGGCCACGAGGCGGTCGGCGTCGTCGAAGAGCCGAACGGGACGGCCCTCGAACGCGGCGACTTCGTCGTCCCGCTGGTGCGCCGACCGACCGACGACGCCGACGGCTCCTCCGCCGAACTCGACATGGCAGAACCCGACACGTTCGTCGAGCGCGGGATATTCGGCGCGCACGGCTACATGGCCGAGTTCTTCACGAGTCGACCGGAGCATCTCGTCGTCGTCCCCGAGTCGGTCGCCGACTACGGCTTCTTCGTCGAGCCGGCCAGTCTCGTCGAGAAGTCCCTCGAACAGGCGTTTGCGGCGCGGTCCGCGTTCGAGTGGTCGCCCTCGACCGCGCTCGTGCTCGGGAACGGCAATCTGGGGTTGTTGGCGCTCGCTCGCCTCGCCGACCGACCTGCGTTCGAGCGGACGTACTGCCTCGGCCGGCGGGACCGGCCGGACCCGACGATCGACTTCGTCGAGTCCGTCGGCGGGACGTACGTCGATTCGAGAGCGACATCGCCGGAGGCGATACCCGAGACGTACGAGCCGGTGGATTTCGCCTTCGAAGCGACCGGCTATCCGAACCACTCCGTGGAAGTGGTTCGGGCGCTGGCTTCGAACGGCGTCGCGACGCTCCAGGGGATTCCCGGGTCGGCGGACGCGGAGATCGACCTCGGCGAGTTCCACGCGGGTCTCGTCGTGGAGAACAAGGCTCTCCTCGGCGTCGTGAACTCCCGAGCGAGTCACTTCGAGGCCGCGAGCGAGTGGCTTGCCGAGACGGATACGGAGGCGCTCGACGGCCTGATAACCGGCGTTTTCGTTCCGGGAGAAGTTGAAGCGGCTTTTGCAGACGACGAGTCGACGATGAAGACGGTCGTCACCTTCGAGTAGCGATTGCAGTCCGAAACGCGGCCTCACAGAGTCGCGGACGGCGACCGAACGGAGACAGAAGAGTCAGTCCGAGGACGCGGGAATCGCCGCTTCGAGGGCGGCCTCGTAGTCCGACCGCGCGCTCTCGACGCTGTCCATCAGCAGCGAGATGTCCTTGCCCGCGATGAGGAAGTCGAAGCCCTGTTCGATCCGCGATTCGATGACGTCCGTGTCGACGGTCAGCGTTCCCACCGGCGTCCCGGCGTCGTTTCCGGCTTCTATCACCGACTCGACGGCGTCGGCGAACTCGTCGGTGTCCCACTCGGCGAACAGTCCGAGGGCGGCCGAGAGGTCCGCCGGGCCGACGAACAGCGCGTCGATGCCGTCGACGCGAGCGATCTCCTCGGCGTTTTCGAGACCCGCCTCGGTCTCTATCTGGGCGATGGTCAGGATGGAGCCGTTGGCGTTGTCGACGTACTCCTGGAAGTTCCGGCCGTACCCGGTCGCGCGGCTCCCGGCGATACCGCGGATGCCGTCCGGTGGATAGCGCAGCGACCGGACGAGTTCGCGGGCCTCCTCCGCGTCGTCGATCATTGGGACCATGACACCGGCGATGCCGATGTCGATGACCCGCTTCAGTCGAACCGGATCGTTCCACGGGACCCGCACGACCGCGTTCGTCTCGCTCTCCGCGGCGTCGACCGCGCGGGCCATGCTCTCGACGGTTTCGAGGGACATCGTCGTGTGTTCCATGTCGACCAGGAGGAAGTCGAGGTCGAGCTGTGCCAGTCCTTCTGCGACCGCCGGGTGTCCGATGGAGGTCCACGTGCCGAAGGGGTAATCGCGGCCCTCGATCGCGTCCTTGATATGTGTCATAGTTATCGCGTGGGGCCAGTCCCGCCAGTCACCCGCGTGAGAGCAGGTCTGGCAGTGACTGCCTCTCTACAACGAACGATTCATTCGAAGCCATAAAAATATACGGGCCGGATCGCTGTCGGTACGGTGTCGTTCTCGAGCCGGCCCCGTGTCCGAACCGAGTGCTTCCGAGTGAAGGCCAGTCGCGTGCGACCAGTGTCCAGAGAGCCGCCGAACGACGACATGTCTCCGAGTTAACCACATATTTTATAACAGAGGAAAACAACAGTCGGCGTATGGCGTCTGAGAGCCAGCCAAGTGTAGATAGTGATTCGGCCAGAGAAAAGAGTCGGTCGACGCTGAGTCGGCGTCGCTTCATCGCCAGTACCGGCGTGGCGTCGGCGGTCGCACTCGCCGGTTGCGGCGGCGGTGGCGGCGACGGTGGTGACGGCGGCGACGGGGGCGGCGGGTCGACCGGCAGCGGGACGAACCAAGCGGCGAGCGAGCTCTCGGTGGCGGCGGTCGAGGGGTCCGGGCGGCTGTTCAAGCGGCTCATGGACGAGTACGTGAGCGACGACACCGGAATCGACGTCAGCGTCCAGCTGTTCCCGTACGCCAACCTCTTCGAGAAGACAAGCAGTATCCTCTCGGCTCAGAGCGACGCGTACGACATCATGTTCATGGACGACCCGTGGTTCCCGCAGTTCGCGGCAAACATGGACCCGCTGCTGGACTGGCTCCCCGGCGAACTCCCGTCGGACGCGCTCATCGACCAGGTCGAGAAAATCGCTCAATGGCCGACGCCGGGCGCGCCGAAGGTCCCGTCGGCCCAGGGCAAGGAGTCGACCGTCAAGGGGCAGGTCATCGTCGGCAACACGCAGCTCTACGCCTACAACAAGGGCTACTACGACCAGGTCGGTGCCGACGCTCCGGAGACGTGGGACGACGTCCTCAGCGCCGGCAAGAAGATCACGGAGCAGGTCGACGGCGCGAACGGGTACATCATCCGGGGGAAGCGCGGTAACCCCGCGATGGCGAACTTCTTCTCGCTGGGGAACGCCATCGGGGGGGACATGTTCAACAAGGACTGGCGGTACAACTGGGCCGGCGAGTCCGGGACGGCCGCCGTCGAGTTCTGGGCCAGACAACTGCGGGAGATCAGTCCCGACGGCGTCACCTCGTTCAACAGCGACGCCGTGCTCAACGGGCTCGGAAGCGGGTCGGCCGCGCAGGCCCCGGCGTGGCCCTCGGCCGCGTCGCTGCTGCTCGACCCCGAGAAGTCCAAGGAGGCCGACAACCTGGAGTTCATCCCCATTCCGAAAGGGCACACCGGTGCGAAGCGACAGGCACCGACGCAGGGGAACTGGATCATGGGGATCAACAGTTTCGTCTCCGACTCGAAAAAGAAGGCCGCCGGCGAGGTCATCCAGTCGGCGATCTCCGCGGAGGCCCAGTCGAAGTACGTCGAGTTGGGTGGCGTCCCGTTCCGTCACGACACCTTCGAGAACCACATGGACGCACAGACGTGGTTCCCGGCGCTCTACGAGAGCCTACAGAACGCGCAGTGGCGACCCCGGACGCCGCTCTACTCCGAGTTCGGCGTCAGCCACGGCCAACTGCTCAACTCCTGCCTGGCCGGCGACCTCTCGCCCAGTGAGATGACCAGTAAGGCGAAGAACCAGATCGAATCGACGCTCAGCAACGCCGGCTACTACGAGTAACTCGATATGACCCGAAGACGCACCCGTCGATCACGGCGACCAGCGGCACCGGTACCGAGCCGCGCTCACGCTATAGAACGGAGGCCCGACGTCGATGGCCACTGAGACGGAGGCGGACCGCGAATTCACGACGACCGACGTCAGTCACCTCGAAACCGAGCAGTCGACGCGAGAGAAGACCCTGTTGTGGGTCGACGACCACCTGAAGTGGTTGATGACGCTGCCGGCGGTCCTCATCCTGTTCGCGCTGACGTTCTACCCGCTGGTGCGCGCGCTGCAGATGTCGACGATGCAGTTCCTGCCGACGGGGACGACGTTCGTCGGCGCACAGAACTACGTCGACCTGTTGAGCAACGAGGCGTTCATCAACTCACTGGTCGTCACCGCCCAGTTTGTCGGCATCGCCGTGGGCATCGAGTTCCTGCTGGGCTTCGGCATCGCCCTGCTGTTGAACAAGAAGATCAAGCTCCGCGGGCTCTGGCAGACGCTCATCCTCATCCCGATGATCCTCTCGCCGACGGTCATCGGACTCATCTGGCGGCTGCTGTACGCGCCCAACGGCCTGCTCGACTACATCGTCGCCCCGCTGACCGGCGGTGCCAACGTCGGTTGGGTCAGCGAGACGAGCGTGGCGCTGTACTCGGTCATCCTGACCGACATCTGGCAGTGGACGCCGCTGGTCGTCCTCGTGTTGTTCGCCGGCCTGCAGTCGGTCCCGGACAACATCAGCGAGGCGGCCGTCATGGACGGGGCCTCGCGCTGGCAGCGTTTCCTCCACATCACGCTGCCGTACCTCAAATCGCTCATCGTGCTGGTCCTGATCATCCGCCTCGTGGACGCGCTGCGGGTGTTCGCGAAGGTGTTCGTCCTGACCCGCGGCGGTCCCGGGAGCGCGACGAACGTGATCAGCATGCAGATGTACCGGACCGCGTTCCGGTTCAGTAACTTCGGCGAAGCCTCGGCGATGGCCGTCTCGCTGCTCGTGGTCGTGCTGATCCTCGCTATGAGCTTCGTCAAGATCGCAAACGTGGAGTTCGGCTCATGACGACGAAACAAGACACGACGACGGACGCACTGCCCTACGAACAGCCGTCGGGATTCGAGAAGTTCCGAGAGACGCTGGACGAATACGGCGTCTCGAAGGCGGTCACCTACGGGCTCTTGGGGGTGTTCCTCGTCTGGACGCTGTTCCCGATATACTGGCTCGTGACGGCGACGCTGAAGACCCGGCAGACGCTGCTGTCGTTCCCGCCGATGTGGATCCCGTGGAACTTCCACTTCGAGAACTACGTGCAGTTGTTCGCCCAGCGGCCGGACTTCATCCAGTTCATCATCAACAGCGCGATCATCACGATCACGACGACCGTCATCGCGACGACCATCGGCGCGATGGCGGCCTACGCGTTCGTCACGTTCGACTACCCCTACGACCTCGACTTCCACCTGCCGTTCTACATCCTGTCGACGCGGTTCATGCCGCCTATCGTCACCGTCATCCCGCTGTTCGTCATCTTCCGCGGCATCGGGCTGGTGAACACGCTCCCGGGACTCATCCTCGTCTACACCATGTTCAACATCCCCTTCGCGGTCTGGATGATGAAGGGGTTCTTCGAGGAAGTGCCCGACAGCCTCATCGAGTCGGCGATGATCGACGGGCACACCCACCTGGGCGCGTTCTTCAAGATCGTCGTCCCGCTGGTGAAGCCGGGGCTGATCGCCTCGGCGATCTTCACGATCATCATCACGTGGAACGAGCTGCTGTTCGCCGTCATTCTCGCGCTGAACAGCAACGCGATGACCGTCCCGGTCGGACTGGCGTCGTTCGTCACGAAGTTCTCGGTGCAGTGGATCAACATGAGCGTCGGGGCGACGATCGCCCTCGTGCCGGTGTTGCTGTTCGCGTTCGTCGCGCGCCAGCAGCTCGTCCGCGGGTTCAGCATGGGGGCAGTCGGCAAATGACGCGACGGTCGTTCCAGCGACGCACCGCTTCCCCGGTCGGCCGACCGGCGGCGAGAGACGCGGCTACGGAGGGACGATAACTATGGTTACAGTCGAATACGACTCAGTCAAGAAGCAGTACGGCGACACGATCGCGATCGAGGACGTGAACCTACACGTCGACGACGGCGAGTTCACGATCCTGCTCGGACCGAGCGGGTGCGGCAAGACCACGACGCTCCGGTGTCTGGCCGGGCTGACCCAACCCACCTCCGGGACGATCACGCTCGACGACCACGACATCACGGACGTCCACCCGAAGAACCGGAACATCGCGATGGTGTTCCAGAACTTCGCGCTGTACCCGCACATGACCGTCCGCGAGAACATCGGCTACCCGCTGAAAGTCGCGGACGTGAACAAGGAGGACAAGGAACGGCGCGTCGAGGAGGTCGCCGAGATGCTCGAAATTCCGGAGCTGCTGGACCGCGACATCGCGAACCTCAGCGGCGGTCAACAGCAGCGCGTCGCGCTGGGCCGGGCAATCATCCGACGGCCGGCCGTCTTCCTGATGGACGAGCCGCTCGCCAATCTGGACGCGAAGCTCAAAGTCAGCATGCGCAGTCGGATCAAGGTCCTCCAGCGGGAGATGGATATCACGACGCTGTACGTCACCCACGACCAGGAGGAGGCGATGTCGCTGGGCGACAAGCTCGTCGTGATGGACGACGGGAACATCCAGCAGATCGGCTCGCCCGACGAGGTGTACCACGAACCGGCAAACATCTTCGTGGCCGGCTTCATCGGCAGTCCGTCGATGAACTTCGTCGAGGTCGAGACCGACGGGGACCGCATCCGCGCGAAGCGCGCGCCCGACGCGTTCGACGTCGAACTCCGCCCGTCGGTCGCGGAGCGATACCGCGACTACGACGAGTTCACGCTCGGCGTCCGCCCGCAGTACTTCGACGTCCACACGGAACCGACCGACAACGCGATCGAAGCGGAGGTCGAAGTGACCGAGCCGCAGGGCGACGAGCAGATCATCGACGTCCACGTCGGCGAGGACATCGAACTGACCATCGTCGCGCCGAGCACCGTGGAAGCCTCGCGCGGGGAGACCGTCTGGCTCGGCATCGACGAGCAACTCGCCCACGGATTCGACCCGAAATCCGGGGACCGAATCGCCGAGACCGACTCCATCGAGCGAACGAAGCGCGCGACCTCCTCCGCCGAGACGGAACCGCAGTCGCAGTAACCCAACCTCACGTTCCCGCTCCGCTTCCTTCAATAATACTGCCGTCGTTCAGAAAGATTAATGTCGACGCATTTCATTATCAACGGTCATGGGACTCGGTTACACGACGATCATGTACGATCCCAGTGAAGTGATCGAGACCGGTATCGGCGACGTCGCCGCCTGCCGATACGACGGGCTCGAAATTGGCCTCGGGAAGCTCCGAGAGGCCGGACCCAACAGGATAGCTGGTCTCCTCGACGAGTACGACCTCGACCTCTACTGCGTGATGGCCGGCTGGTTGTTGACGGAGGACGACGCGGAGGACGCCATCGACGGGGCGGCGCTCGCCGCCGACCTCGGGGCGGACTTCCTCGGCATCCTGCCGCCGCCTCGCGGACAGGTCTCCGACGACGACTTCGAGACGTGGCTCCACGACATCGCCGCGGCCGCCGAAGACGCGGGCATCACCGTCGTTCTCCACCACCACGGCGGCGCGCACATCGAGCAGCCGGACGAGATACGCGAGTGGCTGGACCGAACGCCCGATAACGTCGAACTCCTGTTCGATACGGCTCACTACCATCCCTACGGCGACGTCGTCGAGGGCATCGAACGGTACGCCGACGATATCGCATACGTCCACCTCAAGGACATCGCATCCCCGGCAGGCTTCGAGACGCACGTCGAGAACCTCACGGCGGGGAAGGTCGACTTCGACAGCATCATCAATTTCATCTGGGCGTTCAGGGACTTGGGCGAGGGCGAACTCGACTTCGAAGCCATCGACGAGGCGCTCGCGGACGCCGGCTACGACGGCCACCAGACCATCGAGATCGAGAACCGGCGAGAGCGCCCGCTCGTCCACGCGAAACAAAACATCGACTCCCATCGAAACGCGACGGAATGATGCCCGACCGGACGGAGATCACCGGAGTCGCGACCGTCGGTTCCCACGCTAACGCGGGCGTAGAACGCCCGATCCATCGGAACTTATAACTGACCGAGCGTGGATATGACGGACGATGCGATTCGGCACGGACTGGGGTCGATGCGGCGATACGTGCCATCCCTACCCCGCCCTTGCCGAGTTGCCGAGAAAGCGCGGTACACCGGCGCGTCCCGCTCCGACGCGGGACCGGGGCCGGTGCCACTGAACACAGGATACGAATCATGTACGAGGACTTCGCTTCAAAACTCGCAGCGACGATGTGGGCCGACTTCGACGAGATGCCTCGCCGGGCGGACGGCCCCGCGGCAGAGATAACCGACCTGAATACGATCGTCGTCGACGGGAACTTCCCGTGGACGATCGTCACCGTCGAGACCGACGAGGGCGTCACCGGCATCGGCGAGGCCTACCCCTCGCCGGGCGTCCACGAGATCATCACCGACTATCTCCGGCCAGTCTTAGTCGGCGAGAACCCGACCGACGTCGAACGGCTGTACAACCTCATGCGCGGGAGCCTCTCGGGTCGGGGCTCGCAGGAGGGCGTCGGCACCATCGCCATCAGCGGCGTCGAGATCGCCCTGTGGGACGCCGCCGGGAAACTGCTGGACCAGCCGGTGTATCAACTGCTGGGCGGGAAGACCCGCGAGGAGGTCGCCGTCTACGCCGACTGTCACGCCGGCGAGGCGATGGTCGAATCGGCCGAGGAGGGACAGGAGGACTCGACGTACGAACCAGAAGCCTACGCGAAAGCCGCACGCGCGGCCGTCGGGGACGGCTTCGATATCGTGAAGTTCGACCTCGACGTGCCCTCGGGCCGCGAGGTCGACACGCTCTCGCGGCACTTCGACCCGCCCGAGATCGACCACAAGAAGCGCGTCGTCGAGGCCGTCACCGAGGAGATCGGTCACGACGCTGAGGTGGCCGTGGACCTCCACTGGAACTTCAGTCCCGAGACCGCAGAGCGCCTCTGCCGGGCGCTCGAACCGTACGACCTCGCGTGGATCGAGGACCCCCTGCCGCCGGAGAACACCGACGCGATGCGGGAGCTGAAGCGCCGCGTCGACGCGACCATTCTGACCGGCGAGAACCGCTACGGCCGCCACGGCTTCCGCGACCTCATCGAGGACCAGGCGGTCGACTTCCTCGCGCCGGACGTGCCCAAGACGGGCGGCATCGCCGAGACGAAGAAGGTCGCCGAGATGGCCGAAGCGTACTATCAGGCGCTCGTCCCACACAACATCGGGAGCCCGGTCGCGACCGCCGCGACGGCCCACGTCGGGGCGACGGTGCCGAACTTCGTCGCCCTGGAGTACCACGCCCGCGAGGTGCCATGGTGGGAAGACCTGCTCGCCCGCGAGGAGGACTTCATCCAGAACGGCCGCATTCGGGTTCCCGACGCGCCCGGGCTGGGTATCGAACTCGACTGGGACGCCGTCGAAGCGCACCGCAAGGAATAGCGTCGAGCCCGTTTTTTCGAGGGGAAGTGCAGACGCGACGAGTCAGTCCGCCGAGCGAGGGCTCTCGCCGCGGTACGTCCGGAACAGGTCGACGATGACCTGCAGGTCCTCGCGCGCCTCGGCGAACGTCGTCCGAACGTCGCGCTCCCCGTCGACGCAGTCGACGAAGTACGAGAGTTCGCGCTTGAACGGCTCCTCGTAGGACGGCGTCTCCACCGAGTCGGTCAGGTCTTCGAGGCCCCGCTTGACCCGCAGCTCGGTCGGCGTGTTCTTGATAAAGGGATTCGAGAAGTCGACTTTCACCATCCCGTCGGGCGAGTCGACGCGGACGAACTCCTCGAACCACTTGCGGTCGGAGTCACCCGTTTCGAGGACGCACTCCACGCCGTCCTCGTAGGTGAGGTGGGCGGTCGCGTACCGGCCTTCGGCGAAGATGTTGACGTGGTCGATACTCTTTACGGCCCCGAACAGCCCTCGGAGAGCGTTCACGTCGTGGCAGACGTGCTCTAACTGGAAGTCGTAGGCGTCGAGGAGCATCTCGTCGTCCGTCCCGATGGCGGCTTCCATGTCGCTTCGCCGCTCGGCGACGCTCTCCTCGATCAGGTCCTCCGGCGGCATCCCCTCGACGAGGTCGTAGACCTCCTTGACGATGCGGAAGTGGTCGGGGTCCACGTCGTAGGCGGTGACGAGGTCGATCTCCTCAAGGTCGGCGACGACCTCCTGTGCGCGTTCGTAGGAGGGGTCGTACCGCTTCATGTACGCGACCATCGCCGTCGCGTCGCTTTCCTCGGCCGCTTCGACCATTCGGTCGGCGTCTTCGAGGCTCGTCGCGATCGGTTTCTCGACGAGCGTGTTGACGCCGGCGTCCAACGTGTCGACGGCGACGTCGGCGTGCGTGTGCGACGGCGTGAGGACGACCACGGCGTCGAGGTCGTCGCCCACTTCGGCGAGGAGGTCCTCGTGTCCCGCGTAGACGTGCGGGAC
Organism: Haloarcula limicola; assembly: GCF_010119205.1. Lineage (NCBI taxonomy): Archaea > Methanobacteriati > Methanobacteriota > Halobacteria > Halobacteriales > Haloarculaceae > Haloarcula > Haloarcula limicola. The sequence continues at coordinate 216,190 of NZ_WRXM01000003.1, read as the reverse complement.
GTTGTATCGATCCGCGAGTGTCTCTGCCCGCCCCTCCGCGGGGTCGGCGAAGGCGTGTAGCTCCGCCTCGGGGAGCTCCGCGAGGTAGGGGATATGCATGACTTGTGCGACGAGGCCACAGCCGATGATTCCGAATCGCATCACCCGAACTTTCTTGCAATGCCTGTTATAGCTTCTGGTGGTCGCCGACTACCAGTTGACGAGGCGTCTCGGCCGCCGCGGATGCTCAGCGGGATAACCGCTCTCACCGTTGAAACGACAGTCACGTAACTACCCTGCACCGCGACGGAAACGACGCGACCGCCGAGACGGTATTGAGCTCAGATCCGTTCGGGAGATGCGAACGCCTCGTCGGAATGGTGGTTTACCGGTCTTCCTTGGGCCGGATGTCCCGCCAGTAGTCGTAGTTCTCCTTGGCGTGGACGAGCGGTTTCTCCGTCCGGTTCTCGATCTCGATGGTGATGTCGCCGTCGTAGCCCACGTCCTCCAGCGTCTCACTGACCGCCTCGAAGTCGATTTTGCCGCGCCCGAGGTCGGTGAAGGAGCGGAAGTAGTTGATCACGTGGTCGAGGTGGAAGTCGCCCGCCGAGAGACTGTCGCGCATCTCGTCGAACCCGGTCGGTGGGGCCACGTCCTTCAGATGGACGTAGCCGATGTCATCGGCGAACGTCTCGATGCCGTCGGTGACGTCACCCTCGGGGAAGTTCTCGCCGTAGGGGTAGTAGTGGGCGGTGTCCCACAGGAGTTCGAGTCCGTCCACCGCGTCGAGAAGTTGTCGCACCTCGTCGTTCCGTTCGACGTGCGTCGCGCCGTGGTGGTGGACGAGCGGCGTCACGCCCGCGTCCGTCGCCGCGTCGGCGAGGCGCGTGAACCACTCCTCGACGGTCGCGTCGTCCTGCCGGTTGCGCTGTGGCGGAAGCAGACCGACGTTGTCGACGTCGAGGTCAGAGAGCATATCGAAGTCGGACGCAACCCTGTCTACCGCGGCTTCCGTCTCCAGCCACTCGCTCATCACGCAGTAGAGGTCGAGGTCGTACTCGTCGACCAGCGCGTCCACCCTGTCGGGACCCGCCTCTCGAACCTTTTCCAGGCCGATCTCGACGCCGTCGTACTGGCACGCGGCGACGTCGCCGATGCCCGCTGCTATCTCCGAACTGTCGTACATCATGGTCGTATACCCGAGACCCATACCAGTTCACGCGCGGGCAACGGTCAAATAGTTTCGGCCGTTTCGCCGGGGTCCCGAACTCACGACGGTTCGTCCGGAACCCTCGCTGTCCACCCCTTCTCGTGCTATTCTTTCGGAAGAGACGAACGGCACCACGCGTGAAATGACAAAAGTACGCTCGTTATTTTAACTGACGTTCCGTGATCCTTGGTAACTGTACGATAGCCCTCTCTGTGCGAGGAGAAATGAAACGCCGTTTCCGCTTTGCCCCGTGCGCGCTACGGCCCGCTCGGACCCGATTCGTAAGGGCCGAACGGCTGGTTAGTGGCATCGACGAACGAACGGCTGGCCTCGTCAGTCCGCGACTCTGCGGGCCGCGCTGTTGCTAGGCGCCTGATTTCCGACATGGATGTCGAGAAACCGTCTGTCACGCGCTTTATGTATGACTAGAAATACCCAATCTGAGAACAAAATAGACTAATATATAATATATAGCTAGAAGATAGAACCTGATATTCAGATTCGAGAGAAAAATAGAGAATATGTGTATACTCGATGCTATTCGGCAAATATATCTCCTTATTGATGGACTATACGGGAAGAAGTATCGATAAGAGTCAAAATAGGGACAATATATGGGTGGATATCTCTGGTATTGAAAGATATTAGCGGTGATGAAAATGCGGACACGGAGAATCGACCGAACGATATGAGCGACGCGAGCGAGTCGGCGGGTATCGCGTCGCCGGTTTGCAGAGTCCGTATTCCACCGACGGCGGGACCGCGATAATCTACCGTGTACGACTGCACTAATACGTAGTGATAGATAAACTCTGCATTCGGCAAACTACAGCAGTTGCGGACGCTAAACCCACTGAAGGCAAACCGGCTCTGTGACCGCCAATCGCTCGTCGATTCGAGTCAGCTCGCCAGTTTCGATGTCGATATCGAAGACGACGATCCCGTTAGTGTCCCTATTCTCGACGAAGAGAAATTCGCCGGTCGGACTGACGCTGAAGTGCCGAGGCCACGCACCGCCGGTCGGTATCTCGCCGATGTGACGCAGCTCGTCTCCAGCAACGGCGAACGTCACGATAGTATCTCGGCCTCGATTCGAGGCGAACACGTATCGACCGGAGGGGTGAACCTCGACCTCCGCGGTCTTGTTTTCGCCCTCGAAATCGGCGGGAAGTGTAGATATCTTCGACTGCTCGCTCAGATCCCCATCAGGGGCTCGCTCGAAAACAGTAACTGTCGAATCGAGTTCGTTGATGAGATATCCGTACTCGCCATCGGGCCCGAACGAGAGGTGGCGTGGACCCGACCCGGGTGCAACATCTACCGTTCGGTGTACGGTGATATCGTCCTCTGCGGGACGAATCTCGTAAACGATGACTTGGTCGGTTCCGAGGTCTGGTACGTAGAGGTAGTCGTTAGCCGGCCCGGGATTAGCCGAGTGCGGGTGTGGACTCGTTTGCCTGTCGGGATCGATACTGTCGCCGCTGTGTTCTACTACCGCAGTTGGTGCAGCCACGGTACCATCGGATCCGAGCGGGAGCATCGACACGGACCCACCCTCGTAATGAGCGACGAACAGATACTCTCCGGTCGCGTCGACGCTACAATGGCACGGGCTAAGCGCCCCACTCTCGATACTACTCACGAGAGATAACTCGCCGGTATCGTTGTCGACTTGGAAAGCCTTGATCAGGCCCTCCGGTTCAGTCCGAACTGCGGCGTAGACGTACTCATCGTGTGGATGCGAGGCGACAAATGTGGGGTTCGGGCCGGCGACGACGGAGTCGAGTTGGGTCAATGCGCCGGTGTCCGGATCAACTGCGACCGTGTGGACTCCCGTACTGGTTGCTGCGCTATACGTTCCGATAGCCGCCACGTGAGATCTACCCGTCACGTGTCCTAGTATCGAACCGTCGTATTCATCTTTTCTGGTTCGGGCGTTAGGACTCGATGTCGCCCTGCTCGGTCGCGGGGGGTTCGTCCCACGTTTCGCCGTTATCCTGGGGTTGATAGCCGAGTCGTTCGCGTGCGTTCTGGATGGAGAACCAGCGGCGGTCGTTGTCGCTGACGCCGTTGAATATCCCGTAGGTCACGTCGGAGTCCTGCAGGCAACAGTCGATCAGATGAGCGAAATCCCGCCGGGAGTGCCACGTGGCTTTCGTTCGGTTCACCGATCGCTGATACGCGGCTCCGCCCCGAGCGATCTCCCCGTTCTCGACGCGTCGCTCTGCAGGGCCGTATGGAGAGTCGAACGCGGCCGACTGGACAGTACAGATCCGTAGGGCGTAGAACCGACGTGGCCACTCCATCGCTTCCGCGTAATATCGGCCGATATCTTCCCCGAAGGATTTCGTCGCACCGTACAACGAATCCGGTCGGACGGGGTCAGTATGGTCGAGTACTAGCGGGTGGTCCTGCTCGTAGAGTTCGGGTGCCAGTTCGGCCTCGTAGAGCCCCTGTACGTGGTTCGTAGACCCAAATACGAAGGATTCGATCCCCGCGTCTCGGGCAGCCTCTAAGACGTTGTACGTTCCGAGCACGTTCGGTTCGAAGACGTCCGACCAGTCTCCGTCGGTGTAGGGATAGGCCGCCAAATGGATAACAGCGTCCTTCCCGTCGAAAGCGGGCCGAATTGCGTCGTAGTCGGATACGTCGGCTACGTACGTCTCGAAGGCACCGTACCGGTGATCGTCTGGCCGGTCAGACCGGTTCAGATACGTGAAATCGTAGTTCGGATTCTGGTGCAGGTGGTCGATTATGGCGGTTCCGCACCGACCGTACGCACCGGTGACCAACACGTTCATAGAACACACCTCGGCTGAGCTATCAAATAAACTTGCGATATGTTCCCACGAATCTCTTCACCGTCGACCGATCACCTTCGGATGCGGCCCGCCAACGGCCGTTACTCCCGTTGGGAGCACGCGAGCAGACCGTTGAGATATGCGATGGCGTGGGCACGAGAGCGGTGGCCCCACTCGGTGTCGTCGACGATCTCCGGGACGTGATCTGGGACCATCACGCCGTCGAACCCGACTTCCTGTAGCGCTTCGATAGCGTCTAGCGCATCGAAGTTGCTCTGGTCGTCGTCGACGAACGTCTCCGTGAAATTCGGCCAGGTACCGATGACGTCTCGGAAGTGGACGAAGACGATGTCGTCGTTGGCGCCGAAGTGCTCTATCACTTCGGTGACGTCGGTATCAGGCATCTCGGAGAAGCATCCGAGACAGAGCTTGAGCCCGTGATTGTCACTGGGAACGAGCTCCATCGCTCGCTGGAACGCCTCGAAGTTACGGAACAGGCGGGGAATACCGCCGAGCTGTTCGACTGTCGGTGGGTCGGCCGGGTGAAGCGCCAGCCGGACACCCGCCTCCTCGGCGACGGGCAGAACCGCTTCGAGGAACCGTTCGTAGTTCTCCCAGAGTTCCGCCTCTTCGTACTCCCGCTCCACGCCGGGGGCCCGCTCGTACGGGTCTGCGATATCTTCGATGTCGAACCCCCTCCCTCGCGCGTCGCCGCGCAGGCGGACGGTCTGTGAGGTACGCATCGGTACGACGCCCCGCGGGTTCCACTGGTACCCCAGTATCGGGATATCCGCCTGTCCCACGTTCCGGATGAGGTCCTTTATCGTCTCCAGCTGGGTCTCTTGCCCGTCTTTCCCGAGCATGATCTTGCCGTAGACGTTGTAACTCAGCGACTGGATCCCCATCAGCCGTAGCCCTGCGTCTTCTGCTCGCCGGCGTGCCTGTACCAGTTCGGAAACGGACGGGACGACGCCCTCGTCGATGGTGATCGTCTCGCTGTCGTCGCTACCTTCGTCTTCGAAGACGTCTCCACGCGGGTCACGGTGGTCGAGGAAGATATCTTCGACGCCGATCTGTCGACAGAAGCGGAGTCGTTCGTCCGAGAGCGTTCGCGTTCTGAGTCCACTCCGCAGCGGGAGCGAGTCCGTGTCAGTCGTTTCGTTTCGTGCCATGTGTTAACTTACGTATTTCGTCTGTCTTAGTTCTTCGTCTCGAACTCTCTCAGGCTATCAGCCGGGCGATATTGTCGTCCAGTTCGTTGTAGATGTCCGTCGCTTCCTGCACTTCCGACGAGGAGAGCGGGCGAATCGGTTCACGCACGCTCCCGCCGTGCATCCCCGCGAGGTCGAGCCCCTTCTTCACGGCCGGGACGCTGATAGCGCCCGCGATCGAGTTGTCTTGGCCGGTTCGATCGCGGAAGTTCTGATAGGGTAAACAGATGTTTCGCAGCGTTCGGGCCCGCTCCCAGTTCCCGTTCGAGAGGGCTTCGAACAGTTCCAGACCGACCTCCGGTCGGAAGTTGCTCACTCCGGCGGAGAAGCCCTCTGCGCCCTCGGCCCAGTAGGAGACCGCGTAGGGTTCCGCTAGGCCGTCAACCCACACGACGTCGTCAGCACCCCTGCTCGTCGCCGCGCCGAGCTTTATCGGGTCTTCGAGAGCGTACTTGATGCCGGCGATAGCGTCGATTCGAGACAGTTCCACGAGATACTCGACAGACGGGTCGAAGCCCCGGACGTACGGAACCAAGGGTGTTTCCGTCACGTCGGCCAGTTTACGATAGTAGTCCAGCAACCCGCGTTCGTGTAGATACGTGTGGTCCGGGGGCATTACCATCATCGCATCGACGCCGAGACGGTCGTAGGCCCGAATCAGATCACGGGCCGCCGACGTGCTTCCACCGACGCCGGCGAGTACACACGCATCGGACGGGAGCGCGTTCACACTCGCTTCGGTCACGTCGACACGTTCTTCCTGTGAGAGGGAGTGATACTCACTGATGTTCGCGGCCGCGAGGTAGGTGCGGATTCCCTGTTCGTAGTGCGCCTGTGCGTTCTCCTCGATCTTCCAGCGTTCGATCTCACCTTGCTCGTCGAAGGGAGTCAGGAGGCCGACCGCCACACCTCGCAAGCAGTCTTTGACCTCGTCTCTACCGAGTGGCATTATGTAGCCTCAGCAACTGCTGGTATAAATAACTGACTATACGCTCCGTCACAATCTCTCAGCGACGACGAGAGTCGGCGAGGCGGAGCGACTGCCGAATCGCTCGACCGACCGCAGCGAACTTCAGTAGTTCCGGTAGACGGTCTTGGTAGCGGTGAAGAAGTCGAGCCCGGCGTCGCCCTGCTCCCGATACGTGTTCGTCGAGGAGTCCTTGTAGCCGCCGAAGGGAACGTGCAGCTCCAGTCCGGTCGTCTTCTCGTTTACTTTGACGACGCCAGACTCGACGCGGTCGACGAACGCGTCGGCCTCGGAGAGTCGATCGGTCACGATGCTCGCAGCGAGTCCGTAGTCAGTGTTGTTGGCTAACTCCACGGCGTTGTCAAAGTCCTCGGTCTCGATGACAGACAGCACCGGGCCGAAAATCTCTTCCTGTGCGATACGCATGTCGTTGCTCACGTCGGAGAACACGGTCGGAGAGACGTAGAACCCGTGTTCGAAGTCGCTATCGGTCAATCTGGTCCCGCCGGTTTCGAGGGTCGCACCCTCCTCACGCCCGACGTCGACGTATTCGAGCGTAGAGTCGAGTTCGCTCTCCGAGACGTGTGGACCCATGTCCGGGTCGTCTAGACCGGCACCTACATCCACCGCTTCAGCGTGTTCGACGACTTTCTCGACGAACGACTCGTAGACGTCCTCGTGGACGATAGCTCGTGACGCGGCCGTACAGGACTGGCCGGTCGTCCCGAACGCGCCGTTAGCGACGATCTCGGCGGCTTCGTCGATGTCCGCACTCGGCATGACGACGGTCGGGTTCTTTCCGCCCATCTCACACTGGACGCGCTTTCGCTCCGTCGCGGCGGTCTCCGCGATGTCCGTCCCGACTGCGGTACTCCCGGTGAACGAGACGCCGTCGACGTCGTCGTGTTCGACGAGCGGCGTCCCGACTTGGCTTCCGGAGCCCGTGACCATGTTTGCGACGCCGTCCGGCAGCCCGGCCGAATCGAGGCACTCGAAGAGTATCCGCGTCGGCCCGGGTGCGGCGGTCGCCGGCTTGATGACGGCGGCGTTCCCCGCCGCGAGTGCCGGTGCGAGTTTCCAGGCCGGAATCGCGATGGGGTAGTTCCACGGCGTGATGAGCCCGACGGTCCCCAGGGGCTCGACCTTGGTGTAGAGGTCCGTGTCGCGGCTACTGGAGGCTTTGTGCCGCCCACCGAGATCCCGCGCTTTCTGCCCGTAGTACGCGAAGATATCGATGGCTCGCTGTACTTCGCCCGCTGCTTCAGACCGCGCTTTCCCCTCTTCTCGCACCAGCGTCTCGATGGCCTCCTCTTTCCGGTCCGCGAGCGCGTCGCTCGTCTGCTTCAGCACGGTCCCCCGTTCCGGTCCGGGCGTCGACGCCCACGCGTCCTCCGCAGCAGTTGCGGCCGCTATCGCCGTTTCAGCGTCCGCTTCGCTGGACTGCTGATACGTCCCGACGACTTCGTCGGACTGTGCAGGATCGATAACGTCGAACGTCGCTTCTGACTCGGCGGTGACCCACTCACCGCGCACGTAATTCTTGTAGCTCTCCGACATCAACGAGAGATACCCCATACCCACTTACAAATGTTTTGATAAGCCGAGCCGCTCTCTGCCGAGCCCGATTTGAGACGCGAGGTTACGAGTACATCGAATTGACTTCGATGACGTTCGCGGCCTGTGCGATCTCCTCGGAGAGTTCGTTCTCGATTCTGTCCTCGGTCATCCGCTGGGACGGTCCAGAGATGCTGAGCGCACCGAAGACTCCCGCTTCCGGGTCCGAGACGGCCATTCCGATACAGCGGACGCCCGGGATATTCTCCTCGTCGTCGATGGAGTACCCGCGCTCGTGGGTATCGCTCAATTCCGTCAGTAGCGCACTAGAGTCGGTGAGTGTGTGCTCCGTCCGCGCGGTCAGTTCGTGCTGTTCGATGATCCGTTCGGCGTCATCACGCGGCAGTTCGGCCAGTATCGCCTTGCCCAGCGACGTTGAATGCATCGGCATCTGTTTGCCGATCTTCGAGGCGGTCTCGACCGCTGAAGCCCCTTTCGACTTCGCGAGGTAGACCACTCGCCCATTCTCCTCCGCGCCGAAGTGAACGACTTCACCGGTCTCTTCTGCGAGCGTGCGGACTTGCTCTCTGACGATCTCTCGCTTCGCGATCCGATCCTTGACGGACTCGGCGATGTCGACGAACTGCAGGCTGAGATAGTACGAATGTCCCTCTTTCACGACGAGGCCCTCGTCTTCGAGGGTCGCGAGATGCCCGTGCACCGCACTTTTCGAGAAGTCCATTTCCTCGGAGATGTCCGTTATCCCTGCCTCGCCACGTCTCTGGAGGATATCGATGATCCGGCAGGTCTTGTGGACCGCCTCTATCTTCCGCGGCGTGTTCGTTGGCATAGCATACACAACAGTACAGAGTCACTTAGGTCTTGTTCTCCTCTGTCGAATCTTACGTTTCATGGCTTCTAAAGGCTATAAAATTGGGGATAGAAATAACGGAGCGACTTTCCTCGGAATTTTTGCGCCTCGCTCGGCCGATCGTCCGGGCCGCCAAACCCGGGTCGAGCCAGGTAAACTATCGCACCGAAAAGAAATAACGGATGTACTTGCATTATTTAACGGCGGAGATCGTCGTCATCTGGTCTGACGTTCGTATCGGGGTTCGGTCGGATGGGTCACCGCTACGTTCCCGATCGCACTTCCGACCGACTCGTTCGATAAACGAGAAACAGCCGTCCAGCGGGCTGAAAGTGCTGTAATTCTGCGAAGTAGCCTATCGACCCTGACCTCTCGACACCCTATCGAGCAGAGATAGCTTCTCTGAATAACTACTGTACACCTGTCATGCACAGCTCCCCTCGTCCGATTCTCTCCTCGGTTCGACGCTGGCGCCGCCGAATGAGACGGTAATTCGCTCTTCGAGAACACGAGGCTATTTTCAGTATTCGGTTATCGAGCCTGGACCACGAACCGGGTAACGGTAACCGAGAGATCGTACTGTTGAAACTGTTTACTCGGCCCGTGTCACGCGGGCTGCGGTCGATAGGGCTTCTCTGACACCTGATTCGCTGCTGGCGAATCTGTCTGTCGTAGACGAGGGGGATGCAGTCGTCCGGGCTGTCGTTAGATTTTTATGTGCGGATCGGCGAGTCGAATACATGGGCTTCGTTGATGACAGTTACCTCCTCGAGTCGGGGACAGCTGCCGAACTGTACGACGGCATCAGAGACCTCCCGATAGTCGACCCTCATAGTCACGCTGATCTGACCGAAATCGTGACCAACGACGGCTGGGACGACATCTGGGAAGTGGAAGGGGCGACAGACCACTACGTGTGGTCGGTGATGCGAAAGCGCGGCGTCCCGGAGCGGAAGATCACCGGTGACGCTCCGAACAGGGAAAAGTGGATGGCGCTGGCGGATATTTTCCCCGAACTCGCCGGGAGCCCGACTTACGAGTGGATCCATCTCGACCTGCGGCGACAGTTCGGTATCGAGAAGCCGATCTCGTCGGAGACCGCCGAGGAGATCTGGCACGAGACGGAGGCGCAGCTGTCCACCCGCGCCATGCATCCCCGACAGCTACTCGAATCGATGGACGTCGAAGTCCTCTGCACGACGGACGACCCGACCTCCTCGCTCTCGGACCACGAGCGCGCTGCCGAGAATATCGACGGGCTCGACGTGCGGCCGACGTGGCGCATCGACCGCGCGTTCCACGTCGACGATGGGTCGTGGAACGAGTTCGTCGAGGAACTGGCGTCCGCGACCGGCGTGCAGACGGAGACGCTATCGGGTTTCTTGGACGCGCTGGCACAGACGCACGACCACTTCGCCGAACACGGCTGTCGGGCGAGCGATCTCAGCCTGACCGAACCGGTCTCTCGTCCGGTCAGTAGAGAGCGTGCGCGAACGCTCTACCGACGGGCTATCGACGGACAGAATCTGACGGAAACCGGCGTCCGTGACCTACAGGCGTTCATCCTCGAAGAGGTGGGGAAGCTCAACGCCGAGAGAGACTGGGTCACACAGCTCCACATCGGTCCCGTTCGTGACTATCGCGACTCTCTCTACGAAACTGTCGGTGCTGACGCGGGCGGCGACGTCTCGACGCAAGACGTCGAGCTGACCGAGAACCTCCGGCACTTCCTGAACACGTTCGACGACGAGATGGAGATCGTCCTCTACACAGTCGATCCGACACATTATCCGTCCCTTACGACGTTATCACGGGCGTTTCGGAACGTCAGCGTGGGCCCCGCGTGGTGGTTCAACGACAGCCCGTACGGAATGGACGAGCAGCTCCGACAGGTCGGCAGCGTCGACTTGCTCGCGAATCACGCCGGGATGGTGAGTGACTCGCGGAAACTGATATCGTTCAGCTCTCGGTTCGAGATGTTCCGTCGCGTCCTCTCGAACGTGCTCGGAGAGATGGTCGAGCGCGGACAGATGCCGATGACACATGCCGAGCAACTCGCGACGCACCTGGCCTACGAACGGCCGAAGTCGCTGTACGGCTTCGAGTAGTGGCGGCGGGTGCTCTGACCGGGCGATCGGCGCGATCCGCGCCCCGAAGCACCGGGCACGCCGGGGTTTGTCTCCGTTTGTCCGCGTCCGTCGGAAACACAGAACATACATACATCTCCGCTACGATTCGGACTGTAGACCACGATGACTGTCCCAAACGACTTCGACATCGACGGCAAGGTCTGCGTGATAACCGGCGGATCGGGAGTCCTGGGTTCCGAAATGGCGAAAGCGATCGGCGAGAACGGCGGCAAGGTCGCGCTCCTCGCCCGCGGCGAAGAGGAACTCGAGGAGACGCGCGCCGAACTCGCGGAACGGGGGATCGACGCTATCGCTATTCCGGCGTCGGTGCTCGATCGGGCCGAGCTCGACGCGGCCGCCGAGACGGTCGTCGACGAGTACGGGCGCATCGACGTGCTCGTCAACGCCGCTGGCGGGAACCATCCGGACGCGACGACGGGACCGGACACGTCTTTCTTCGATCTGCCGAAGGAGGGACTCGAAAGCGTCGTGAACGTCAATTTCGTGGGGACGGTCCTCGCCTCGCAGGCCTTCGGCGAGTATATGACCGATCAGGGGAAGGGAGCGATTCTGAACGTCTCGTCGATGAACGCGTTCACGCCCCTGACCAAGATCCCCGGGTATTCGGGTGCAAAGGCCGCCGTCTCGAACTTCACGGAGTGGTTGGCCGTCCACATGGCACAGGAGTACTCCCCGGACATCCGCGTGAACGCGGTCGCGCCCGGATTCTTCCTCACCGAGCAGAACCGGTATCTGCTGATCGACGAGGAGACCGGCGAGTACACGGACCGCGGCCAGTCGATCATCGACCAGACTCCGCAGGGCAGGTTCGGCGATCCGGAAGACCTCTCGACGACTGTCCTCTGGCTGCTCGCGCCCGGGGCCGAGTTCGTCACCGGAACGGTGATTCCCGTCGACGGTGGGTTCTCGGCGTTCAGCGGCGTCTGAGGCTATCGTTTTTTCGCAGCGCTATGCTCTAACGCATGGCGTGACGAGCGTATCCGTCGTCGGAAACCGAAGTCAGATCTGAACCTGGGAGCTGATTCCGTTTCTCTGTCGGTAACGACTCTCAGACGACAGTCTAGATGTACGATTGCGCCCTTCGAATACAGCCGAGAGTCACGTCGACCAAAAACTATTAATATTATAGTCTATGTATGTGCCACCGTAGCATGTCCGAAAATAGCGGCGTACATAGGCGACGATTCATCAGAGCAGTTGGTGCGACAGGCGTCGGAGCATCGCTCGCTGGGTGTTCGGGTGACGGCAGCAGTGGGTCGAACGCGAGCGACGGGAGCGGTGGCGGTTCGAACGGTTCGACGACGCTGAAGATGAACTTGCTCTCCCGGACACCGAAGCAGGCCGTGGAACAGTTCGAGCCAGCGTTGCACGAGGCTGGGCTCTCCGAGGACATCAGTATCGAACTTAGCACTAAGACGCCTGGAACGCTGGAAGAGCAGTACCGTCAGTGGCTCAACGCCGGCCGAGGGAGTCCCGACATCCTGACGATGGACGTCGGTTGGTCGATCCCGTTCATCCGACGCGGGCAGTTGCTAAACCTCAGTAAGGCGCTCTCCGATGAGCACATCCAGACTCTCGAGAACGAATTCAACGCCGAGAGCGTCGACTCGAGTCGCGGCCGGAACGGGGACGTCTTCGGCGTCCCGCTCATCATGGACGTTCGCGGAATGTGGTACCGCCGCGACCTCGCGAAAGAGGCGGGGTACGACCCTGACGGCGAGAACTGGGGCACGGAACCAAAGTCTTGGAAAGAGTTCTCTCAGATCGCCGCTGCCGTCCAGAAACAGCAGGGCACCCGGTACGGGCTCACGATGCCGTTCGAACTGTCGCAGACGGTCACCTGCTGTACGTTCAACTCGATTATGTCACAGTGGGGCGGCGCGTACTTCGGCGGTCAAGATTACCTGTTCGGCCCCGTCGGCGATCGACCGATCACCATCGACGAGGAGCAAGTCCTCGATTCGCTCCGGATGCTCAGGACGTTCATGTGGGGACACGACGACCAGCACTCGCTCGACGACGACTCGTTCGTCGGCGGGATCGTCCCCTCTGACGTACTCGGGTGGCGTTATACCAAGGACCTCGACGCCTTCCTCAACGGCAACTCCTTCGCGTACACGGTCGGCAACCCCGCGTTCGCCAAACTCGCGAGTTCGGAGAGCAATTTCGGCGACGCGGTGAGCGAGAAACTCGGGCTGATGCCGAAACCGTACGGAATCCGAGAGACAGATTCGGAGTACCAGAATATCGGCGGGACGATGTCGCCGCTGGCAGGTTACAACCTCTCGGTCAACCCGAACTCTAACAAACAGGACGCGGCGCTCGAGGTCCTTCGAACGGTCATGACGGACGACTTCCTCGTCAAGTGGTTCAAGCTGAGCGGTTTTCTGCCACCGAAACCGAAGCTCCTGCAGACGAAGGGAGTCGCGGACCATCCTCTATTCGGACAGTACATGGACACGTTCTCCGTGATGGCCGACAACGTGATCCCCCGGCCAGTAACGCCGATCTACTTCCAGGAGTCGAAGGTCATCTCACAGGAGGTCCACAACGTGGTTTCCCAGAGCAAGGCTCCCGAAACGGGGATGACCGACGCTAAAAAACAGTTGGCACAGATAGAGGAAAGCTATGGCCAGCAGTAATCGGACCGCGACCCGACAGGAGTCGATGGTTCCGAACAGCCTCCGACGGAGCGGAGCCCGCGTGAACGACTGGGTCGAGAACCTCTCTGAGACCAAGTTCGCGTACCTCGTGCTCGCGCCGACGCTCGTGATATTCACGGCGATCGCGCTGTGGCCGATCCTCTACACCTTCCAGACGTCGCTGTACGCGGACAGCTTCAGTCAGTTCCACGGCGCATTCGTCGGCCTGCAGAACTACGTCGAGATCGTGACCGGACAGCGAGGGGCGATACTCATCCGTCCGTTCTTCGACCTGAGCAACCCGTTCCAGAGCATTCTACCGACGACGATAATCTACACCGTGCTCAGCGTCGTACTGATTACCGCGCTCGGGTTTGTGCAGGCACTGGTCCTCAATAAGACGTTTCGTGGGCGCTCTATCGTCCGGACCGCGGTACTGATTCCGTGGGCCGTCCCCATCGTCATCCAGGGAATGATCTTCTATCTCATGTTCATCCCCGGCGGGTTCGGCACGCAGATTCTCCACGACCTCGGTCTCGTGGGAGCGCGCCCGCTCAGCAACAGCGCCTCGACGGTCGGAATCGTGACGCTTGCGGCCATCTGGAAGCGGTCGGCCTACGTCGCGCTGATCGTCCTCGCGGGGCTCCAGAGCATCGACGAACACCTCTACGACGTCGCGAAGGTCGCCGGGGCCTCTCGGTGGCAGCAGTTTCGCATGATCACCTTTCCGCAAGCGGTACCGACGCTGATGGTCGCGATGCTACTGACCTCGATCGGCTCGATGCGCGTCTACGGTCAGATCGACGCCATCTCGAACTGTAGCACCATGCCATCGATGACGTGTGCCGTCGTCGGGACGTTCAACGGGAGTCTCTACGGGACCGCATCGGCGCTCGCGTTCCTCACGGCGCTGTTGATCGGCTCGGTCTCGATGATCTACCTCGTCGTCCTCAGCAGGTCGCGGGCGGGGGGAATCTGAGATGGCGACCGACTCGTCGCTCTCGGATCGGCTGTTCGCGATCGGTCTCGACGACGACGCCAGTCCGCTCTTCCGGTACACGTTTTACGGGACTACGCTGCTCATCCTGCTCATCTCGCTGTTCCCCTTCTACTACCTCGTGATGCTCGCACTCTCAAAGCCCGGCAACACGACGCAGGCCGGTCTGCTGCCGGCGGGCTTCGATCCGACATCGTTCATCGGCGCGTTTCAGGCGGTGCCGTTCCACCTCTACATGCGTAACAGTCTCCTCATCGCGACGGGCGTGACGGCGTTCGTGTTGGTGTTCGCGAGCCTCGCCGGCTACACGTTCGGGCGGATGGAGTTTCGCGGGAAGCGGCCGCTGTTCCTCTTGCTCATCTCCGTCTCGTATTTCCCCGGTGCGACCTTCATCGTCGGGCTGTTCAAGCTCTTGACGGGGAACGTGACCGTGCTGGGCGTCAGCAGTCCGAACCTGTTCAACTCGCCGGCGGCGGTCGGACTACCGCTGACGGCGCTCTCGCTCCCGTTCGCCATCCTCCTCTTGACGACGTTCTATAGCCAGATTCCGGACGGCCTCGAAGACGCCGCGCGGGTCACCGGTACGACTCGAATCGGAGCGCTCTACCGTATCATCGCGCCGCTCTCCGCGCCGGGATTCGTCACTGCGGGCATCCTCACGTTCATCACGGCCTACAACGAGTTCTTCTTCTCCCAGCTGATGACGACCGGGTCACCCCAGAACTGGTCGCCCATCGTCTGGGGATTGCTGCGTTACCAGACCGAGGTCTCCGTCAGGTACGACCTGATGGCGGCGGCGAGCCTCATCGGCGTCGTGCCCGTCGCGCTCATCGTCCTACTCGCACAGCGGAAGATAGTGAGCGGGCTCACGTCGGGCTCTATCAAGGGATAGATCGCTACACGATTACCAACGACGTAGAACAACCATGACCCATCTCAAACTCGACGGTGTGACGAAGCGGTACAGCGACGTCGTCGCGGTAGACGACGTGAACTTAGATATCGAAGACGGCGAGTTCGTCTCGCTCATCGGGCCATCGGGCTGTGGGAAGTCCACGACGCTCGAGACGGTGTCCGGACTGACCAAACCGACCAGTGGTCTCATCGAGATCGCCGGGACGGACGTGACGAACAAGCCCCCGAAGGACCGGAACATCGCGATGGTGTTCCAGAACATCGCGCTGTTCCCCCACATGTCCGTCCGGGAGAACATGACCTTCGGACTCCGACTGAAGAACTACCGGGAGTCGGAGATCGACGAACGAGTCGAGCGGGCCGCTGATATCCTCCAGATCAACGGAATGCTTGACCGGATGCCCGATGAGCTTTCGGGCGGACAGCGACAGCGGGTCGCCATTGGCCGCGCGATCGTACTGGACCCGGAGGTCTTCCTCATGGACGAACCGCTGGCGAATCTGGACGCGAAGCTGAAGGTCCACATGCGGACGGAACTCCAGCGACTCCAGCAGGAACTCGGCGTCACGACGGTATACGTCACCCACGACCAGGAGGAGGCGATGACTCTCTCGGACCGCATCGCTATCATCAACGACGGTCGGCTCCAGCAGTTCGCACCGCCCCTACGGTGCTACAACGAACCGGCCAACCTGTTCGTGGCAGGTTTCGTTGGCTCTCCCAGTATGCGGTTCGTCGACGGTCGGATAGACGGTGGTTCGTTCGCCGCTCCCGGGCTCGGAATCGACGTCGACCTCCCGCCGTCCGTCAGCATCGACGATGGCGACGACGTGATCCTCGGCATTCGACCGGAAGATGTCTACCTCGACGCTCACCGTACGACGGCCACTGCGACAGACGTGGTTACGCTGGAGGTCGACGTCGTCCAACCGATGGGTGACGAACTCGTCGTCTATCTACGTCCCGAAGGAACGAACGTGGCTTTCGAGGCTGATCTCGACGAGGGAGAGCCTGCCGATACGCAGACTGACCAACTGTTGATGACTGTCGAGCCGACCATCGACATCGAAGCCGGAGAGACAGTCGATGTCGCGCTCGACCGCGCGCAAATCCACCTCTTCGACGCTACGACGGGCGACGCCCTCACTCACGGTCTCGAACCGCGAGTCGAACGGGCCTCGAACTGACGACGGACCGACAGTCCAGCAGCTACTGCCGACGGCGCTGGTCACTCGATCCGCAGAGAGCGATCGGACGCCGAGTTGGTCTCGGCGTGGACTGGTGGCCGGTCACAAAACTTTTTTATGCGTCTACGTTGTTGGCGTTAGTTGATGCAACTGTTAACGTACCCGCGAGACAGCTACTCGCTCGACGGCGAATGGCAGGCGATCCCCGATCAGTACGAGATGTTCCGGGATTACTTCGACGACTTCGTCGACGACGAAGACGGCGACAGTGCGGCCCTCCCGGACGACGAGGGACAGCCGGCACTGAGCTTCGAGTCGATCTACGAACCCAGCGCGTCGGGCACCGACGACATCACCGACTTCAATATCTACGATGGCTATTCGGTGGCTGTCCCGTCGAGTTGGGGCGAGGAGATACCCGAGTTCCGTCACTTCGAGGGTTGGGTGTGGTTCGCTCGGACGTTCGACCGCGAAGCGATCGACGAACGGGACCGCACGTTCCTCCGCTTCGGCGCGGTCAACTACAAGGCCGAGGTCTGGCTCAACGGCGAGCGTCTCGGGGAACACGAGGGCGGGTACACGCCGTTCAGCTTCGAGGTCTCCGACGAACTCCGGGACGGCGAGAACGTGATCGTTCTCCGGATGGACAACGAGCGCTACGAGGACGGTATTCCGAACGAGAGCACCGACTGGTACAACTTCGGTGGCGTCAATCGGTCCGTCGACCTCGTTTCGGTCCCGGAGACGTACCTGCGGAACTTCAAGGTCGAGACCACCGTCGGCGACGACTCGGTCGACGTCCGAGTCGACGCTTGGCTCGACGGCCCCGACGCGGACGCTGAGGCGTCCGTTACGCTCCCGGAGCTCGGCGTCGACGAATCGCTCACGTCCGACAGCGACGGACGGCTCAGCGCGGAGCTCTCGTTCGACCGCGACGACCTGACGCTGTGGAGTCCCGACGACCCGCGTCTGTACGAGATCGAACTCGCGTACGGCACCGACGCGGTCACCGACCGCGTCGGGTTCCGGGAAGTGGAGGTACGGGGAAGCGATATTCTCGTCAACGGCGAGGAGATCTGGCTCCGCGGCATCGCACTGCACGAGGAGGTCGCCGGGAAGGGGCGCGCGTTAGACACCGAAGACGTCCAGACGCGCTTCCAGTGGATCAACGAACTGAGCTGTAACTTCGCACGGCTGGCGCATTATCCCCACACCGAAGAGATGGCCCGGACGGCGGACGAGGAAGGCATCCTCCTCTGGGAGGAGGTCCCCGCGTACTGGGACGTCAACTTCGGCGACGAGGACGTACAGGAGCTGTACCGGCAGCAGCTCCGCGAGTTAATCCAGCGCGACTGGAACCGCGCGTCGGTCGCGCTCTGGTCGATCGCGAACGAGACCGACCACAACGACGAGACTCGAAACGAGGTGCTCCCCGAGATGGCCGAGTACGTTCGGAGTCTCGACGACACGCGGCTCGTGACCGCGGCGTGTTTCGCCGACGAGACCGACGACGGGATCGTCGTCCGAGACCCGCTGGAGGACGACCTCGACGTGGTCGGTATCAACGAGTACTTCGGCTGGTACTACGGCGATTCCGACGACATGCAGCACTTCCAGGACGACCCCGACGGGACGCCGGTCGTCATCTCCGAGACCGGCGGCGGGGCCAAGTGGGGCAACCACGGGACCGAAGACGACCGCTGGACCGAGGAGTACCAGGCTGCGATCTATCGCGGTCAGACGGAAGCGGCCGCGGCAAACGAGCAGGTCGCCGGTATGTCCCCGTGGATCCTCTTCGACTTCCGGGCACCGATGCGTCAGAACGAGTACCAGCGGGGATACAACCGGAAGGGCGTCGTCGACCAGCACGGGCGCAAGAAGAAGTCGTTCCACGTCCTTCGGGACTTCTACACCTCGAATCCGCGGCAGTGAGGACGCTGTAGGGGACAACAGGACGTATTCCAGAAACACCGGTTATCGACGGCAGAGCGTTCGGTCGGGGCGGCTGTCGTCGACCGCGCGACGGCTATTCTCTCATTCGACCGAGTCCAGCAGACCGCGCATGTACCCGATAGCGAACAGTCGCCCCTTCGTGTGATAGCCGGGATTGGAGTTGTCCTCGCCGGCCATCGTCGGGACGTGGTCGGGGCGCATGGGGACATCACTGTCGACGGCGTCCTCGTAGGCTGCCATCGCCGCGTGCATATCCGTCGGACCGTCGTCGTGCCAGGTCTCGACGAACTGGTCAGCGTCGCCCTCGACGTCTCGGAAGTGGACGAAGTTGATCCGCTCGCCGAAGTTCCGGATCGCGTCCGGGACATCTGCTTCCATCGCAGCAAAGTTGCCCTGACAGAAGGTGACGCCGTTGTGTTCGCTGTCGACGACGTCTAAGATTCGCTCGTAGTTCTCGACGCTATTGGCGACGCGGGGGACGTCGCGGACGGACTCGCGGGGCGGGTCGTCCGGGTGGAGTCCGAGTTTGACGCCCGCCTCCTCGGCCACGGGAACGACCTCCTCGAGGAAGTACGCCAGCGCCTCGAAGATCTCCTCGCGGCTCCGCTCGGAGGCCGGGACGGTCGGTCCACCCCGCATCTTCTCGTCGTCGTAGCCGGTCACGTAGGACCCGCCGCGGGACTCGACGTGGGCCGCGGTCCGAGCCCAGCGGACGCCGGCCATCCAGTCGTAACAGACGACGGAGATGCCGAGAGCGCCGCAGTCCCGGAGGAACTGTTTGAACTCCTCGATGTCCTCGTCCCGTCCGTCGAGCCCGAGGCGGACGCGATCGGTCAGCGGGACGCTGCCTTCTAGCACGGTGAAGTTCAGCCCGGCGTCTTCGAGCCAGTTCCTGAGTCCGCGGAGTTCGTCGTAGGTCCACGTGCTCTTGTCGTCGCCGATCTCCAGGGGATGGATCACGGCGTCGGTGACGCCCATCTGCTTGGCCAGTTGCCACCGCTCGTCGGGCTCCGGAGGGAGCACTAAGGCTGGTCGAACCATACGAAGTCGATGCTTCCGGAAGCGTATATACATTATCGTTTCGGGGCCGTTACGGGCCTGACTGCCCGCGCTGCCGCTCGCAACAGCTCGAGACAGCCGCTGTGGATGTGGATATGCCTTCGGCAGGAGCGGTCCACGCTCGCCTCGCGCCCACCGGGCACGATCCCGAGTCGGACGCACCCACGTCGAGCTCCTCCGCAGCTCGGACTGCCCGAGACTGCCATGGAAAGATATTTATAATGGTTGTAGTGATATATGACTGTATGCCACGGCATCTCTCAGGGACCACACTGAGGACTATGCACTGCCCGCGAAACAGAAGGAAATCCGGTGAGTGAGCATGTCCGGAGACCACTCGAAGTCGTTCCACTGGTCGGTGCTCGTCACGCTGGTGCTGATCGGCGTCATTCCGTCGTTCTCCGGGGCGCTGATCAACCCGACCATTCCGGCGATCCAGGAGACGTTCTCGCATCTGCCGAACTCGGTGACGCTGGCGCAACTGGTCAGCACGACCTCCGCGTGGGTCGTCATCGTCGTCGCACCGCTCACCGGGTATCTGCTCGATAAATACGCGCGTAAGCCCATTCTGATCGCCGCGGTGATTATCTACGGGGTCGGGACGAGCGTCGCGTTCTTCCTCGACTCGATCTACCTGATTCTCGCGACGCGTATTCTCGACGGCATAGCCGTCGGTGCGCTGATGGTCACGGTGCCGACACTCATCGCAGACTACTACTCGGGTAATCGCCGCGAGTCGGTCATGGGGTACTACGGCGCGGTGCAGGCCGGTGGCGGTGCCGTCGCAGCCACTCTCGGAGGCTATATCGCGGCCAGCTTCGGGTGGCGGTACATCTTTCTCGTCTTCGCCGGAGCGCTCTTGTTCGTCCCACCGATTCTTCGGTTCCTGCCGGAACCCGATGTGAAGGAGTCCGCAGCAGACGACGAACTAGGTCGACTCGAGGCGGCTGCCAAGATCGTCCGGGAGGCACCCGCAAAGCTGGTGGCCGGCATCTACCTATTGGTGCTTCTGGGAATGATGTCGACCAACCTCGTGATGATAGAGGTCCCGTACTACCTCCAGGGTTCCCTCGGCGTGGGCGGTTCACAGATCGGACTGATAATCTCGGGCGTGATGGTCGCCGGCGTCGTCGTCGCTACGCTGTACGGTCGCATCAAACAACACGTACGGCACGTTACGGTGATAGCGAGCGCCTTCGCCGTTGGAGGGGCCGGCTTCATCCTGTTCACGACCGCGAGCGCTCCCGCGCTCGTGATCGCCGGCGTCGTCGTCGCCGGTGCGATGGGATTCGGCATCGTCATGCCCACAGTGAACGACTGGGTCGCATCGATCGTTCAGGAGGAGGTCCGGGGCCGCGCCCTGAGCGGCATCACGATGATGACTTACGGCGGGTTCGCGCTCTCGCCGTTCGCCCCGATGCCGCTCGTCGACGCGTTCGGGCGCGTGGGGATGCTTCGGATCGTCGGGTACGCGCAACTCGCCGTCGCAGGCGTCATCGTCGCGGCCTGGTTCCTGACTCGATCCACCGCCGACTCGACGCTGAGTAAGACGCCCTCCAACGACTGACCGGTAACGATAGCCCGACGGGAACGGCGACGATCAGCCACGGGAGTACGGCCCTCGTCCAAGTAGGCGACCTCACGTATCGAGCTACGTGCTTTACAGCCAATACCGCCGTTCGAAATGTGAATATTGATATATCTGGCGATCACTGGTACAGACGTGACAATCGAGACGATACTGCTTCCCGTTAGCGACTCTGACGGGGAGAGAGTTCACCGCCTCGCCGATATCGCTGCGGAAATGGCCGCCCCGACCGGTGCCACCGTCGTAGTGGCTCACGCTATTCCCAAAGACACGGACGGCGTTACACCGACCATTCCACCGATATCCGGAGGGAGCTACCCCCAGCTCCTTTCAGAACCGGAGTACAACGACCTGCTCGACGAGTATTCCGCAGATGAAATTGCCGCTAAACACGAGACGGTCCAGTCAGTGCGTTCCCGTTTCGAGGATAGGAGGATCGAATACGACATTCGCGGGGCAGTCGGCGAACCCGACGAGGCGCTACTCGCCCTCGCATCGGAGATCGACGCCGACCAGATCGTGGTCGGCGGGCGTCGCCGGACTCCGGCTGATAAAGTCGTCTTCGGTAGCCTGGCACAGACGTTGCTACTGCAGGCGCCGTGTCCCGTCACGTTCGTCCGAGATAGCTGAGAGCACTATCGCGTGCGCTGGTCCTCCGAGGTCGGTCACTATCAATAGTCTCGCGCTCAACCGCTTTCGCTCTGGCGGCGAAGCTTCGGTTCGAGAATCGTGTTTCGCCGCTGGAGAGGCTCGCTCGCAAGTTCGTCGTTTCGCCTGGTCGCGTTCTTCGGGAGGCGCGATAGCGGTGAACGACGGCTGGACAGCCTGTGTGAGAGATTCGTTTACGGGCGCTCTATCGAGTTCGCTCCAGAAAATATTCTGTCAGCATGACCGGCGTGACCGGGTAGATAGTATAGTTTCGCTACGCTTGAATTTGTTATAAGGTGTTCGTGTCACGATAACGTTTACGTATCGGTCGTACGGGCGCGTCTCCTCCCCTTGAAGTCCGAGTTAATATTCGACTTCGCCAGACGCCGACGACGTTCAGTAAGAGTCCGATTTCCAGCAGCGCTCAGGTATCAGTCGAACCGCCGCAGACGAGTACCGGCAGGTTCGTTCCGAGAATGACCGCCTGTGTGACGCTTCCGAACAGCGCCTTTCCGGTGGGGCTTCGTTTTCTGCCGCCGACACAGATCTGATCGACGTCG
Source organism: Haloarcula limicola (assembly GCF_010119205.1). Taxonomy (NCBI): domain Archaea; kingdom Methanobacteriati; phylum Methanobacteriota; class Halobacteria; order Halobacteriales; family Haloarculaceae; genus Haloarcula; species Haloarcula limicola. The sequence continues at coordinate 193,898 of NZ_WRXM01000003.1, read as the reverse complement.
TACTCCTCAGCGTGCCGCAGTATCTCGTTCTGCGGGGATCCGCTCGCCTCTAGGAGTTCCACCTCGACCCCGAGTTCTTCGAGGCGGTCCTTGGTCTCACGCACCGCTTCGACCTGGCTGACCGAAGCGCCCTCGGGGTTATCGTCGAAGACGTGCAGGAGATAGGCCTCCATCTCCTGTCCTGACTGGACCATCTCTTCGATCGCGGCGGCCTGTGCATTGGCTTGTGGGAGCGCGGTATCAAGCGCGACTAGTTCACGGAGCATGCCTCCCTGTTCTTCCCAATCATGCTTATATCCTCTGGGGAAGACTGGCGTCTACAGGCTGGACCTTTCGGTCACCGAGGGGACGACGAAACGACGGAGACGGCGGCACTAGCTCTCTCGCTGTGCCGGAAACAGCTGGACGCGGTCGACGATGGGCTCGTCCATCGAGAGTTCCATCGCGATGTCGGTCTTCGTCCGCTCGGTCTCGTCGAATCCGATGTTCTCGTAGACGGTGATCGCGCGGCTGTTTCCACACGAGACGTTGAGCGTCAGTCCGTCGTGATTCTCGTCGTCGGCGTGTGCGATGAGGTGTTTGAGCAACTCCGAACCGATTCCGTTGTTCCGGACGGACTGGTGGAGAAAGATGACGAGTTCGGGCGCGGACGCAGAGAGCGGAACGGCCGCAGCGTGGCCGAGGATGCGCCCGTTACCTTCGACCACGAGGTTCAGACCGTTCTCGACGAGCGACGAGACCCAGCTCTCTATCCCCGACCGCGTCGCCGGCGGGATTCCCTGGGTTCGACTGTAGCTATCGAGGTCGTCGTACATGTCGACGACGGCGTCGAAGTCCGTCGGTTCGTAGCGGCGAGCGATCCGCGGGACGCCGGCTCGATCGACGAAACGGGGACAACGGGGTGGACAGTACTCCGTCCCCTCACACGACGAGTTGTTCCACCCGGTACAGGCCGCGCCCTGTTCGTCTACGTCTCCGTTCATACGTAGAGTGTTCGACGCGGATCGGCGTATAGCTTTTCTCGAATCCCAGCGGCTGAGAATCCCGGGCAAAAGCCCACAGTCGTCACTCTCAGTCCGGCATCTGCGTCTCGACGAACGTGTCCCCCGCAAACGGACACAGCTCGTTGAAAAGGCAGAGAATGCACGCCTATTCGGAAGAAGCCTGGAAACTGGAAAAGATTTAACATGCATTAGTGACCATGATAGTTTGCATGGTTCATGACTTATGTTATCTACCAGCAACCGAACTAGCATCACGGATCAAACGAGGGGACCTTTCACCAGTCGAGGTGGTCGATGCCCACTTAGAACGTATCGAAGAACGAGAAGACGACCTCAATGCGTTTATCACTCTACTCGAAGAGGAAGCACGGGAGGAAGCAAAAGAGGCAGAACGGGCTGTTCGAACGGACGCTAAACTAGGTCCACTTCACGGTGTACCGATCGCAGTCAAGGACCTTCTCGGGAAGATCGAAGGCGTTCCAAACACCCTAGGCGCGAAACCACTCGAAAACGTTGTCGCTAATGAAACAGCAATCCTTGTCCAACGGCTCAAGGACGCCGGAGCAATCGTCGTTGGTACGACAAATACCCCTGAATTTGCTCATAAGGGTCAAACAGACAATCTCCTCATCGGTGAAACGCCGACTCCATTCGACCTCAACCGGACATCCGGAGGCTCCTCAGGTGGGAGTGCAGCAGCTGTGGCGTCCGGGATGGTACCGATCGCAACTGGATCAGACGCCGGCGGATCATGTCGGATTCCGGCGGCCGCCTGTGGTGTGTTTGGATATTGTCCCTCGTTCACGCGTGTACCGAACAAACATCGTCCGAACATGTTTGTCGCCCCTCCGTTCTTCCAAGCGGGGGCGCTCTCCCGGTCGGTGTCAGATGCTGCAGTTATGCTCGATGTAATGACCGGCCCGCACCCACAAGATCCGTTCGGACTTCCGGATGACGGCATAGATTACGTCGAGGCTACGAACCGATCTATCGAAGATCTCGACATCGCGTATAACCCCGATCTGGATGGTCTTTTCCCGATTGACCCGAAGGTCAAGTCCGTCTTAGAAGATTCGCTAGAAGCGTTCGAGACGTTAGACGCGAACGTTGAAGAAGTAGAGATTGGGATTGAGCAAACGTTCGACCAACTATGGGACGCCTTCATGGATCATTGGAGCGTCACCATGGCCGGCATCAACGAAGGTGTAAAGATAGAACATGGAATCGATATGTACGCCGATCATCGCGAGGAGTTGCCGGAGTCCATTGTTGAGAAGGTCGAAGAAGGGCAAGAGATGGGTGCACTTGAACTTGGTGCACACCAAGCCCAGATCACAGACTTCTACGAAACCATTCATCGATTGTTTGAGGAGTACGACTTGCTCGCCACTCCGACGCTGGCCATCGAACCCCCGTCCACCGAATACGTATCCGGTCCGCCAGAGATCAACGGCAAAGAACGCCCCAGCGCACTCGGCTGGTTCCTAACGTGGCCGTTCAACTTCACAGCGACGCCGAACGCGTCACTCCCTGCTGGGTTCACAGAGAACGGCTTGCCTGTTGGTCTCCAAATAATTGGGCCACGTTACCATGATGAACGGGTGTTCGCGGCGAGTGCGGGATTTGAACGAGTCAATCCATGGTCTGACGCATATCCGCCTCAATGAATATCGGTGATGTCTCCTGGAGTAAATTACCAACCTTCTGTTAGTAATAGATCCCAGACTCCCACCGAAAGCTTTTTTATTAAATGATATCGAACGCAAAACGGGGAGCGACTCTATCCGAGAGTTCAGAACTCATTCTATCTCCCCACATCTCGTAGGGTAGTATCTCCAGTGAGCGGCGGAACTAGCTCGATAGAGTATATTCCGCTATATTTTTCCCGGAATTAAATGTACGTGGGTTATTCCATATATCGACCTCCCGCAACCGAGAGAAAAGTTCGCCGGACATCGACTCTCCCGTCGACTCCCGAACCAGCGTCTGTCGACATATGGACGGCCGCCAGGTCCGGGCGTAGGGAGTGGGCCGCCGTTCCGCGGACCGATTAACAGCCGTCGGTATCCCCTTCGGAAGCGAACGGCTCGACGAGCTCGCTGACGGTGTGTAATCGACCGTCCTTCATCGTCATTCGCACGTTCATCGCGTCTTCGATCCGGTCCAGAGGGTTGCCCTCGATGAAGGCCATATCGGCCAGTTTCCCCTCTTCGAGCGTCCCGAGGTCGTCTTCGACGTCTTGGTGTTCGGCCGGGAACCGCGTAGCGGTCAGAAGCGCTTCGTGCGGCGAGAACCCGCCGTATTTCACCAGGGGGCGGAGGTTCCCGTGTACGCCCACTCCGAGGTAGTCGAGCGGCGCGTCGGTACCGGCGAGAACCGTTCCACCGCTCTCGACGATGCGCTTGAACGTCTCCATCTTCTTACAGAGCGACGTCTCACAGTCCGGGTCCGTGGGAAACTCGTCGTTGCCGCCGACGGCGTCCGCGAGGCTCGTGCGCCGCCACGGCGCGAAGAGCTGTGTGCGCGGGTCGTCCGCCACCTCGTCGGCGAGGACGAATCTCGAGGTGAAGACCGTCGTGACGAGCCACTTCTCCCCCTGGCCGTAGAGCTGCACGACGTCGTCGTACGTCTCACCCGATACCGTCTCCGTCCGGGCGAAACCGAGACGCTGGGTCGCGGAGATGTGGGTCGTTCCGTCTTGACCGACGAAGGCACCGGGCGCGAGGAAGTGCGACGCGGTCGGAACGCCGAGCTTCTCGTGGACGGTATCGGCGACCTGGCCCATGAGTTCGGCGTTCATGCGGACGTACGTCTTGACGAAGTCGTAGTCGAGTTCGATCGCCCGCTTCAGTTCCATCTCGACCTGCTCGGGACTCGTGACCGAGCGCATGCTGTTGTAGTAGATGCGAGAGCCGTCGAGCAGTTCGCCCGACGCGAAGTAGCGCGCGCCGAGACGAGCGCCCGATTCCAGCGCTTCGCGCTGTTCGAGCGACCGATAGACGAGGTCTCCCCTGGAGACGGTCGACGTGACTCCGTACGCGAGATTGAGGCGTCCCTGTCGGTCGCCGAAGGCACCGGTCTCGAACGTCTGGTGCACGTGACAGTCCCAGAGGCCCGGGATGACGGTGAGGTCGGACGCGTCGACGTGCGGTCTCTCCGGCGGTTCGCAGTCGGGGGTGATCCGCTGAATGCGGTTGTTCACCACCTCGATGACGACGTCTTCGTGAACGGTCGGGCTGGTCGCGTCCCACATCTGCCCCGCGTAGATGCGCGTCCGGCCGGTCGGGTGGTCCGGCCGATACTCGAGGTCGAGAGGAACCTCCGTCGTCTCGCTCCCGTCGCGTCTCACCTTCTTCAGCCGGCCGTTGTTCAAGTAGAGCAGCCACCCCGAGTCGCCGCTCCAACTCGGGGAGTCCGTGATCTCGTCCGTGATCTGTCTCGCCGGGCCGTCCGGTTCGCCGTCTTCGGTGACGGGCATGACGCGGAGGGTGCTGTCGACCACGAAGGCCATCCACCGCCCGTCGGGCGACCAGACGGGCCCGTCGTCCGCCCTGGTCGAAATCGACTCGAACTCCTCGCCGGGCGGGTAGTACTCCCGCTCTCCGGTCTCGACGTCGACGGTCAGGATCTGACTCGTTCCCTCGCGGAACCGATCCGAGTACGTCTTGAGCGCCGCCACGGCGAGGGTCGACCCGTCCGCCGACCACGAGGGATTGCTGGGAGCGAACAGCTCTCCGACGACTCGTCGGATCTCGCCTGTTTCGACTCCGTCCTCGCCGATATCCACCTCTACGGTGAAAGTCGCCCCGTTCTGGTCCTGAAACGCGATTTTGGTCCCGTCCGGCGACCACTCCGCCGACAGTGCGGCCTCTCCGTCGCGCGACGTCACCCGGTGGTCGGCTCCCGTCTGCGTATCGTGAACGTACAGGTCCTGTGTCCCGGCCTCGTCTGACGAGTACGCGACGTACCAGCCGTCGGGCGACCAAGCGGGGTCCGTCTGATACGCCGAGTCGTTCGTTATCCGCTTCGAGTCACCGTCGACGTGCGTCACCCAGAGGTCGTTCAGCGCGACGAACGCCACTCGCTCGCCGTCCGGGCTCAAGACCGGCGTCATGATGCCCTTGACTTCCCGTGGGCTCCGCTCGTCGAACTCGTAGGACTTCGAATCGTAGTCCAGCACGGGCAGGTCGAAGTCGGTGCGGAACGGGATATCGGACGTCTCACCCGTTTCCAGATTCGCGACCCGAATGTCCCCGTCGCCGCTGTACAGGAGTTCGTCGGCGGATAGCCAGTCCGGACTAAAGGGGAACACGTCTTGGCCGTCGGTGATCTGTTCCCCGGACACCATCAGATCGACCCGGCTCGCGCTCCCGTCGGCGTCCCGTTCGCGGATGTACCCGACCCGTTCCGCCGCTCCGACCGGCGACCACGACGGCGAGTAGAACTCCGCGTCTGCCTCCGCCGAGTGTAGCGTGCGCCGGTCCCCCTCTCGGTCGACGGCTTCGATCGCATCGCCGTCCGCGACGTAGGCGATCTCCGTCCCGTCAGGGGACCACGTGGGCTGGTAGTTCTCGGTATCGGTGTCGGTCCACTGCCGCAGCTCCCCGGTCGCCACGTCGACCGTCCAGACGTCGTAGCCCTCGCCCCGGTCGGACGAGAACGCTATCTCGGACCCGTCCGGGGACCACTTCGGTTCCCTGTCGTCCCAGAAGTCGTCCGTCAACTGGCGGAGGTCGCTCCCGTCCGGAGCCATCGTCCAGATATCGAAGTTGCCGGCCGCGTACGCCTGGAACGTGATGCGGTCCCCGTCGGGCCCGTAGTCGGGACGCGCCGGCTCCAGTTCGACGTCTGTCAATTGCTCCGCGTCGCCCCCCTCGGCCGGGAGGCGGAACAAGACCCCCGCGTGATCGACGACGATCGTCTCGGCGTCGGGCGAGATCGTGGCCGCGATATTCGTCCCCTCCGTCGCGGTCACCGTCACTTCGCTGACGTCGCCCGCGTCGGCGTCGACGGCCGCCGAACCGCTGCCGGTCAGACCGGCCATCGCTGCGCTCCCCCCGAGGAGACCCTGCAGATAGTTGCGACGGCTGTGCACGAACCGCTCGTCGCCGGGACTGCTGTCGTCCGACATGCCTCTGTGGGTCCGTAACATGGGCTTAAAAATATTATCTAAATATGATTTCACGAACCCCAGTGAACCCCATCATATCCGCATCGTCCTGTGGCGTCGAGGTCCGTCAGAGCTTCAGAGAGTTACTCGCTGGCGAGCGACCTGATGGCCTCCGAAGTCGTCACTCCCAGTCCGGATCGCGCTTCTCGGCGAACGCTTTCAGTCCCTCGTCGAACGTATCGGACTCGCTCGCGTCCCTTATCATGTCCCGCTCCAGTTCGAGATGCTCGTCGAGTCGCGAGTGGAACGAGCTATCGACCAGCGTCTTGATTTTTCCGTAGACGTCCGTCGGGCCCATCGCGAGCCGACTCGCCAGTTCGGACACCTCGTCGCGGAACTCCGCGTTCGACCCGCCGACGATTCGGTCGGTGATGCCGAGGTTCTTGGCTTCGGCGGCGGATATCGGCCGCGGGTCGAAGAGGAGGTCACGCGCCTGATACGGCCCGACGGCGCGCGTGAGGAAGAACGGCGTGGCGTTGTCGGGCGTCAGGCCGATGCGCGCGTACGCCGTGTCTAGGGTCGCCGACTCCTGCATGGCGATCATGTCACAGGCCAGCGCGAACCCGAGGCCGCCGCCGGCGGCGGTCCCCACGACCGCGGCGACGACCGGCGCGTCGAGCGACCGGAGCGTCTGGATGAACCGGTTCGAAGCCGCCGCGGTGTTGTCTATCTTCGGCGGGCGGAGTTCCTGGGGCGTATCCTGTACGTCGATCAGGTCGGCACCGACGGAGAAATCGCGCTCCCCGTAGAGGACGAGGCACTCCACGTCCTCTCGAAGATCGGTCACCGCCTCGGTGAGCGCGTCCACGCTCGTCGCGGTGAACGCGTTCACGTCGTTCTCGTCGGCCTCCATGACCAGCCACGCGACGCCCGTGTCGGTATCTACGTCCGCTCGAACAGTGTCGTGGTATCGTCGAGTTTCTCCGTCGGTCAGACTCATGTTCATCGGACTCCGAGATACGTTTCGAGCACGTCCTGATCGTCCAACAGCTCGTCGGCGGGTGCCGTCAGTTCGATGTGGCCCGTCTCCAGCACGTACGCTCGATCCGCCAACTCCAGGGCCAGGTGCGCGTTCTGTTCGACGAGGAGGATCGTCATGCCGCGCTCGTTCAACTGCTCTATCATGCCGCGCACGTCGTCGACGATCTGCGGTGCGAGCCCCTCCGACGGTTCGTCGAGCGCCAGCACTTCGACCGGGGGGCCGACGAGGGAGCGCGCGATCGCCAACATCTGCTGTTCGCCGCCGCTCATCGTTCCCGCTCGCTGGCCTCGGCGCTCGTCGAGGCGAGCGAAGCTGTCGTACACGTCTTCGATAGTGAACGTCGTTCCCCGGTTCGATCCGTCGCCGTCAGCCTTGACTCGGTTCGCAATCTGAAGGTTCTCGGCGACGGTCAGATCGGGGAAGACGCGACGATCTTCGGGCGTCCAAGAGATCCCTCGCCGTCGAATCTGATTGGGCTTGAGATTCTGTAGGTCGTCCCCGTGGAGGCGGACCGTCCCCTCCTTGGGCGGCGTGACGCCCATTATCGACCGGAGGGTCGTGGTCTTGCCGGCCCCGTTTCGCCCGATGAGGGCGACGATCTCCCCCTCGTCGACGTCCAGGGAAACGTCGTGGAGCACGTGACTCGGCCCGTAGTAGGTGTTCACACCGTCCACTTCGAGCACCGTCACGCCGTCTCACCCCCGAGATACGCCTGCTGGACGCGTTCGTCCTCCCGGACCGTCTCCGGAGGCCCGGCCGTGAGCAGCGACCCGTTCTCCATCACGGCGAGGCGGTCGGCGACGCGCATCACGACGTCCATGTCGTGTTCGACGATGACGATGGTGATGTCCTCGGCGAGGGATTCGACGAGCTCTCGCGTCTCGACGGTCTCGTCCGGGCTCATCCCGGCCGTCGGTTCGTCCATGACGAGGACGTCGGGGTCACAGGCGAGCGCGATGCCGATTTCCAGGTGGCGCTGCTGTCCGTGCGCCAGCGAACTGGCCGGCTCTCGCGCGATGTCGAGGAGATCGAGACGCTTCAGCACCTCCCTCGCCGCGTCGCGCGGTTCCGGGTCGTCGTTGTGGTGGCGCAGTAACGCTCCCGGCGTCAGCCCGGTTCGCTGTGCCTGCGACGCCAACCGCACGTTTTCGAGCGCGGTCAGGTCGGGGAAGAAGTTCGTGATCTGGAACGAGCGCGCGAGCCCCTGTCGGACTATCTGTTGGGGTTCGAGCCCGTCGATCCGCTCCCCGCGCAGTTCGATGTGTCCGTCTGTCAGCCCGTATCGGCCGGTGATCAGATTGAACAGCGTCGTTTTCCCGGCCCCGTTGGGGCCGATGACGGCGGTCACCTCGTCCTCGCGGATATCGAGTGTGACCCCGTCGACAGCTTGGATCTCTCCGAACTTTTTCGAAACGCTGTCCAACGCCAAGAGAGGCGTTGCCATACCAACTACAGACCCTTACGCCTATAAAAATCTATCCCTCCTATAGGCACAGCAGATCGGCTAACGCGATGCTTGACGTAACCGTAACATATATTCATGCAGTATGCGTTCGACACAGTATGCCATCGGAGAGCATGCCTCATGAGACGCGTAGCGAGGGGTACAGTCGTCGCAAATTTCTCACCGGAACCGGCGCTCTCGCGGGCGCATCGGTAGCCGGTTGTATGGGGGGCGGCGGGGGTGGTTCGGACTCGGTCAAGCTCGGATTCGTCCTCCCGTTCTCCGGGACGTACTCGTTCCTCGGAGAGAGTATCGTCAACGGCGTGAAGCTCCGCCTCGACCAGCAGTTGGACGGCGAGATCGACGGGCGGACCGTCGAATACGTCCGACAGGACACCGGCGCGGACCCGTCGACGGGCGCGTCCATCACACAGGAGTTCCTCCAGTCCGAGAACGTCGACTTCATCGTCGGTCCGGTCTCGAGCGCCGTCGCCGGAGCGATGAAACCCGAGATAGCCGGCACCGGGAGCGCCATCTGGCTGAACGCCAACGCGGGCAACTACAAACTCGTACAGGACAACTGCACGAAGTATCACTTCCGCACCTCGTTCAACACGTGGCAGACGAGCGCGCCGCTGGCTTCCTTCGTCAAGAACAACGTCTCGGACAACGTCGTCCTCTCGTACGCGAACTACACCTTCGGACAGCAGTCGAAGAACCTCTTCCGGGAGGAATTCGAAAGCATCGGCGGGACCGTGGTCAGCGAGATCGGCGCTCCGCTCGGAACGTCCGATTACTCGTCGTTCCTCCAGGAGATAGAGAACAGCGGCGCGGACGCCGTGTTCTCCTTTTTCGCCGGAAGCGACGCCGTGAACTACATCAAGCAGTTCAGTTCCTTCGGCCTCAACGAGACGATGACACAGACCGGGAGCGGGTTCCTCCTCTCGGCCGACACGCTACAGGCACAGGGGAAGGCGGCGCTCGGCATGTATTCGCTGCTCCACTACACCCCGACGAAGCAGTCCGACCGGAACCAGGAGTTCGTCGACGCGTACTCGGGACAGTTCGACGCGACGCCGAACGTGTACGCCTGTCAGGGGTACGACTCGGGGCTCGCGGCCGAGATGGCGGTCAAGGAGGCCGGCGGTACCGACGCCGACACCATGGTCGATAGCCTCTCCGGGAAGGAACTGGACAGCCCGCGCGGCTACTTCAAGTTCAGGTCCTCGACGCACGACCCGATCATGGATATGGATATCCGTCAGGTCGTCGAAGCGAACGAGGGCGTCCGGAACGAAGTGGTCGAGACGCTGTCGAAGGTCGAAGGGCCGACTTGGGGGTGCAGTCTGTAAGATGGTGTTCGAGGGAATCGCGAAGACCGCGCTGCTCGGATTCGAGATGGGGATGACCCTCGTGCTCGTCACCGTGGGCCTGACGCTGATATTCGGCATGATGGACGTCATCAACTTCGCTCACGGGTCGCTGTACATGCTCGGCGCGTACTTCGGTCTCGCAGTCGTCGGGGTGACCGGAAACTGGTGGGCCGCGCTCCTGGTCGCGCCGCTACTGGTCGGTCTCCTCGGCGGCCTCATCGAGTACTTCTCGATACGGCCGCTGTACGGCAGGAATCCGCTCTATCACATCCTCTTGACGTTCGGGTTCGCCATCATGCTCCACGGACTAGTCACGGAGATATGGGGCGGGCAGGTACAGAACATCTCGACGCCGGCGGTCCTCGACGGGTCCGTCGACCTGGTGCTGTTCTCGTATCCCCTGTTCCGCCTGTTCGTGCTCGGCGTGAGTATCGCGGTCACGGCGGCGCTGTGGCTGGCGATTCGCCAGAGCGACTTCGGCATCGTCATGCGGGCGAGCGCGCACGACTCGGAGATGGTGGACGCGCTCGGGACGGACGTCAATCGCGTCTTCACCGCCGTCTTCGTCCTCGGCGCGGTGCTCGCCGGACTGGCCGGCGTCCTCCTGGGGACGGCGAGAGCGGTCGACCCGGGGATGGCCGCGAGCGTCATCATCCAGGCGTTCGCCATCGTCGTCATCGGTGGGCTCGGGAGCTATCGCGGTGCCGTCGTGGGCGCGTTCATCGTCGGAATGCTCAACGCGTTCGGACCGATGTTCGCGCCGCAGTTCACCGACGCGCTCCTGTATCTGCTGATGGCGGCCGTCCTGCTCGTGAAACCGGCCGGACTGTTCGGCAACCCGGAGGCGACGTGAGATGGGCGTGAGAGACCTCGTCGGCCGTCGCTTCTCCGCGCACGCGCAGACGGACGTCCTCAGCGGCCGAGTTCGCCTCGGTCTGTTCGGTGCCGGCGTCGTCGCGGTGCTGTTCGCACCGGTCGCACAGGTGGTCCATCCGTTCTGGATGGACCTCGTGACCCACATGTTCATCTTCGCGCTGTTCGCGCTCAGCCTGGACTTCGTCTTCGGCTACGCCGGCCTACTCTCCTTCGGCCACGCCGCCATGTTCGGCGCCGGCGGCTACGCGGCCGCGTTACTGATACAGAACGTGACGGCCAGCGCGTTGCTCGTCCTGCCGGCGGCCATCGTCGTCGGCGCCGTCGTCGCGGCGATCATCGGCTGGTTGAGCGTCTCCGCGCGCGGTATCTACTTCGCCATGCTCACGCTGGCGTTCGCCCAACTGTTCTACACGATCGCGTTCAACGACATCCCCGCGATGCTGCTCGGCGTCGAGGCGGTGACGAACGGCGACAACGGGCTGGTCGGCATCACGTCGCTCACGCTGTTCGGGATGGACACCGGTTCCCTGATGTCGTACTACTACCTCTCGCTCGCCATACTCGCGGGGATGCTGGCAGTCGTGACCCGGCTCGCGAACTCGCCGTTCGGTCGGGTGCTGCAGGCCATCCGCGAGAACGAGGACCGCGTCGCGTTCATCGGCTACAACGTCGACCGGTACAAGATCGTCGCGTTCACTATCAGCGGCGCGATGGCCGGACTGGCGGGCGGGCTCTGGGTGCCGTTCAACAGCACCGCCACCACGTCGATGCTCCACTGGACGACCAGTGGGGAACTGATAGTGATGACGCTGCTGGGCGGCATGGGCACGCTCTGGGGTCCGATAGCCGGCGCGTTCCTCGTCGTGTTCCTCGAGGACTCGCTCTCGGCCATCGGGAACTGGGAGATCTACCTCGGGATCGTCTACATCGTCATCGTCATCTTCGCCCCCCGCGGGCTGGCCGGAATCTTCCAGACGGTTCGAAAGAACCCGCACCCGAAAGTCCTGCTGCGCAGAGCGGGCGACGCGCTGACGACCTATCGGGAGAAGGTCTTCCAGTAGCCCGCCCCCGCATTTTATATGCGACTGCGGAGTTCGGTCGTATATGCCACAGTCGAAGGTGAGAGATCTCTCAGCGGCGGTCGACCTCATCGACTCGGGGAGCTCCGTCGCGTTGGGGCTCGCGCTCGAACACGCGATTCCGTTCGCCGCCGGCCACGAACTCATCCGGCAGGGAACCGACGATCTGACGCTCGTCGGGCCGATCAGCGACCTCCTGTTCGACCAGCTGATCGGCGCCGAGCTGGTCGAGACGGTCCGGGCCGCGTGGGTCGGGAACGTGAGCACCGGCACCGGCTACAACTTCAGACGGGCCGTCGAGGAGGGGAATCTGGACGTGGAGAACCACTCGAACTTCAGCGTCGCGCTATCGCTGAAAGCCGGCGCGATGGGCGTGCCGTACCTCCCGACCCGGTCGCTGCTCGGAAGTGACGTCTTCGCGGAGAGCGAGCGGTTCCGCGAGGCGGAAGACCCCTACTCCGGCGACCGGCTGGCTCTGGTCCCCGCGATCCGACCGGACTGGAGTATCGTCCACGTTCAGCGGGCCTCGCCGTACGGCGACGCGCACTTCTGGGGGAACTCCGGCGTGACGTTCGAGGGCGTCGACGCCGCGACGGAGACGCTCGTCGTCGCCGAGGAGATCGTCGATCCGGCGGTCATCAAGAGCGACCCGAGCCGCACGACGATCACGGGCGATTCGGTGACTGCAGTCGCTGAGGTACCCTACGGTTGTCATCCGTCCCCACTCGCGGGCCGGTACAACCGGGACAACGAACACTACGTCGACTACGCCGAGCGAACGACCGACCGAGCGGGAACCGCCGAGTGGCTGGACGAGTGGGTCCATTCGGTTCCGAACCGGGAAGCGTACATGGAGAGGGTCGAGAAGGACCTGCGACCCACCGAGCGAACCGTCGCCGCGGAGGTGGAGTATGGACGGTGACGCGTACACGGATCGGGAGCTGATGGTCGCCGCCGCGGCGCGCGAGATAGACGACGGCGACGTCGCGTTCGTTGGGATGCGCCTGCCGCTCATCGCGTTTCAGGTCGCGGTGAGCACGCACGCCTCGAACGCGCGCTCGGTCTTCGAGAGCGGCGTCGTGCGCGACACCCCGGCAGACGGCTTCCTGCATACGATGTGCGATCTCCCCAATCTCGATCGGGCCGTCTCGACGACGAGCATGATCGACATCATGTCGCGGCTGCAGCGAGGCGATATCGACGTCGGCTTCCTCGGCGGCGCGGAGATCGACCGCTACGGGAACCTGAACACGACTCGCGTCGCGTCCGATTCCGGGTCGGTCCGCCTGCCCGGGAGCGGTGGGGCCTGCGACATTGCCTGTCTGTCTCAGCGGACGGTCGTGCTGATGGCCCACGAACCGCGTCGGTTCGTCCGAGACGTGACGTACAACACGAGTCCCGGCCACGGCGACGGCGGCGACTGGCGCGAACGCGAGTCGGTGGCGGGCGGTGGACCGGACGCGCTCGTCACGACGAAGGCCACGTTCGGGTTCGACGACGGGGGCGAACTGTACCTCGAATCGCTCCATCCTGGCGTCGACTTCGACGACGTCGTCGCTGACTTTCCCTGGGACCTCCGGACCGCCGCCGACGTCACCGGCGAGAGCGTAGACCGAACCGACCCGCCGTCGCGGCCCGTCCTGGACCTGATACGCGAGTTCGACCCCGACGGCTTCTGGACGCGCTGAGTCGGCCGTCGAATAATGTCTCTGATAAATAGTGCGGATTACCGAAACAAACAAATACGAGGTTACTGTTTATCAGAACGAGCGATGCAGCAAAACGTACCCGAGTCATATCTGCCCGATGCAGCGTACGGCCCGGAACCAGTCAACGCACTGCCCGAAACGGACTATCCGTCCCACATCAACGTAGCGGAGGAGTTGGTCGACAGACACGTCGAGGAGGGACGCGGTGACAACGCGGCCATTCGGTTCCGCGACCGAGAGACGACGTACAGCGAGTTACAGGAGAAGGTCGACAGGTTCGGTAACGCGTTGCGCGACCTCGGCGTCGAACCCGGCGATAGGGTGTTGGTCCGATTCCCGAACCGGCCGGAGGCCGTCGTCTCGTGTCTGGCCGTCCAGAAGATCGGGGCGATCCCACAGCCCTCGATGAAACTTCTCCGGGCCAAGGAACTCACACACATCCTCGACGACGCCAAGATCAAGGTCGCGATCGTCTACGACGACCTGCTGGACGAACTGGAAGACGCGGTGGACGCCGTCGACTGCGTCGAGGAGATCGTCGTCGCCGACGACGTCGGCGTCGAACACGACCATCCGAGCTACGAGTCGCTCATCGACGACGCGAGCGACGACTTGGAGGCCCACGACACGGAAGCGACGGATCTCGGGCTGATGCTGTACACCAGCGGGACGACCGGTCGCCCGAAGGGAGCCGTCCACTCTCACTCGGACATCCTCGCGACGGCCGACGGCTACGCGCGGTACTGTCTCGAACCGACGGCGGACGACGTGTTCGGAGGGAACCCGCCGCTCCCGTTCGCGTACGGGTACGGCGACCTCGTCACGTTCCCGCTCCGATTCGGTGCCACGATCAGCCTCGTCCAGGACGCGTCCCCGGAGACGCTTCTCGAAGCCGTCGAGGACCACGGTATCACCGTGTTCTGCTCCGTTCCCACCGCGTACAATCAGATCCTCTCGAAGTTCCCGGAGGGACACGAGGAGTACGACGTGAGTTCTCTCCGAGTCGGGCTGAGCGCCGGCGAACCGCTGGCACCGCACACGTTCGACGAGATCAACGAGAAGTACGGCATCGACATCCTCGACGGCATCGGCACGACGGAGATGCTCCACATCTTCATCTCCCACCGTCACACCGACGACATCGACGCCAGCGCGACGGGGTTCGCCGTTCCGGGCTACGAGGCCAAGATCGTCGACCCGGAGACGGGTGACGAACTGGAACGCGGTCGGTCCGGCCAGCTCGCGGTCCGCGGTCCGACGGGTATCACGTACTGGAATCGCCCCGAAAAGCAGAGCGAAGCCGTCGAAAACGGATGGAGTTTCCCCGGCGACATCTTTGTCCAGCGAGAGGACGGTCGGTTCGAGTACCAATCCCGAGAGGACGACCTCATCATCTCCAGCGGATACAACATCCCCGGCCCCGAGGTCGAGATGGTGCTAGAGGAGCGAGAGGAGGTACAGGAGGTCGCCGTCATCGGTGCCCCTAACGAGGAACGCGGCGAGATCGTGAAAGCGTACATCGTGGTCGAGGAGGGGCACGAGGCGAACGAAGAACTCGTCACGGAACTCCAGAACCACGTCAAGAACACGCTCGCGCCGTACAAATACCCCCGCGAGATCCAGTTTATCGATGAGCTTCCCCGAACGGAGACGGGAAAGATCCAGCGGACGAAGCTCCGAGACCGGGAACAGGTCGCGTGAGACAGTCGTAGACTTCGCCACCGGCTGCAGTCGCTCTCGAACGAACGCTGCCGACGAACTAAAACCGGTCCCTCTCCCGAGCGTCGTTCCCTTGCTGTCGTAGTTGCGCCACCAGATAGCGTCCATAACCTCGATTTCTCTCGAAATTTCCAGCGGACTTGGGACTCTGGGTTGACATTTACGGGGAGCGAAAACAGTATTGTATACAACTAATAATCGTCAACATCATTCGAGCGTACATAACATATGTACGGATGATATTTACTGAGCGCTACTGAGCGCAAATCGAGTGTTGGACTCCAGCCGCGATCGAGAGAACAGCGGTAGTTCCCGAAGATGAAATAACTAGCGTACTTGTGTTATTAGAAGGCGAGCGACGAAAGAGGGCGAGAATATAAGGAAATATATAAAATAATATTCATACATATTCGAGGCTCACGGGCAGAACTGTAGTCTCTATGTTACGTTCACCGACTCCGCGTTCGCTTCGTGGGGCCATGTATCGAATGCTGTTTACGATATTTGTATACGCCGGATCGGACGACGACCGTCTCGTGGACTTCCATCGAGAAACGAGGCGGAGAGCGGCGCTTAAGGCCCCTCGTTGGACCGTAGCTTGAGATCCGATCGAGGTTTGGCGACGCACGTGAGGACGTATCCCTCCTCTTTCTCGGCCGGCGAGAGGAACATCGCCTCCGTTTGCTGAACCTCGCCCTCCTCTACTAAGAGCGCGCTGCAGACCCCGCAGACGCCCATCCGACACTGGTACGGGAGATCGAGCCCGGCTTCGTCGGCCGCTTCGAGGATGGTCTGCGTTTCGGGCACCTCTATCGAGCGGTCCATATCGACGAATTCGACGGTGTGCGTCGTAACCATCGTTATAGCTCGTATTCGTAGACGTGTTCGATCGGTTCGAAGTCGAGGTCTTCGTAGACCGACATCCCGTCCTCGTCGCCCTCGATCACGTCCACGCGGCAGAACTCTATCCCTCGCGGATGGTCCCGGAGCCAGTCGGCCGCGGCCTCGAGTAACTGCTGTCCGAGCCCCGACTGGCGATACTCGTCTTTCACGAAGTGGCCGTTGATGTATCCGTGGTCCTTCAGGCGGAATATCGGATGGTCACCGACGACCCGCACCTCGAGGACGCCCACGAGCTGCTCGTCCGCTTCGGCGACGAAGACGGTCCCGTACTTCGAATCGAGGAGCTGGTTCTCGAAGTACTGCAGCCAGCGGTCGCCGGCCTCGTCCTTGTGTTTGTACCGGTCGTCGTACTTCGAGAGGTGTTCGGTGAAACCGTGCCAGAGTTCGATGAGTTCGTCGCCGTCTTCTCTCTCGGCTTGCCGTATCTCGGCTTCCATGGAACTCCATAGAGGGGCCTGTGATAAAAAATTCCCTGCTCGGTACGGACGGCTCATCCCGACCTGGGAAAGACTTATTTATGTAGACTCGAACATCAGGATGTAAGCAAATGTCCGTAGACCCAGCTACCCTCTCCGAAGAGGAGTTCAAAGAGCAGCTACAGAACGGGAAGATGGTCGAGTCCGAGGAGGACATGACCGAGGGATACAAGAAAGCGCTAAAACAGATCCTGTTGGTTTCGGCCGACACCGAACTGATGAGCGCGCCGGCGTACTACGAGCAGTCGCTCAACGCGCCGAGTCTCGACGCCCGGGCCTCCTGTGTGAGCGTCATCCAGGACGAACTCGGTCACGGCCACATCGCGTACCGCCTGCTGGAGGACATCGGCGAGGACCGAGAGGAGCTGATCTTCGAGCGCGAACCCCACGAGTTCCGCAACACCTACGGGTTCGACCAGCACATCGACAACTTCGCCGAGCTCGTCTGTGCACACGGCCTGTTCGACCGCGCGGGGATCACCCTCCTCGGTGACATCCACGAGAACACGTCCTACGCCCCGTGGAAACGCGCGCTGACGAAGGTCTCCAAGGAGGAGCAGTTCCACCTCCGCCACGGCGAGACGTGGATGCGCCGCCTCGCCAACAAGAACGAATCGACCAGAGAGAAGGTCCAGGAGGCAGTCGACTGGATGTTCCCCATCGCGCTGGAGTGGTTCGGCCTCCCCGACGACAAGAAGCAGCACGACGACCAGCTCGAATACCGCATCAAGGGCCTGTCCAACGACGAGCTCCGACAGGACTGGATGGATCGGACGGTCCCGTTCCTCGACGAGATCGGCCTCGAATTCCCCGCCCACTACGACGAGGACGCCGACGAGTACGTCATCGACTACGAGTTCCCGGTCGCGTTCGACGAGGAGAACAAGGAGTGGCGCTTCGACGAACCGGTCTCGTGGGACGACGTCATCGACCGCTGGCGAGCCCGCGGCCCGGCCAACGAGAAGTACGTCAACCTGATCCAGTCCGGGAAAGTCGACGTGATGCCCTAACCTCCCACTATGAGCAAGACTTCCGAGACGCAGATCGACGAACTGGGATTCGGTCCGTTCGACATCGGCCCGGACGGCACCGAGACCGAACTGGAAGAGGCGGTCTGGATGAACCTCGACGAGATCCCCGACCCGCATCTCCCGCTGAGCCTGGTCGAGATGGCGATGATATACGACGTCAGCGTGGACAGAGACGGGGTCGCACGGGTCGACCTTTCGTTCCCGTGTATGGGCTGTCCCGCCTACGAGTTCATCCACGACGACATCCGGGGCTGCCTCCGGACGATGGACGGCGTAACCGACGTCGAGATCGACGTCGTCTGGGACCCGGTGTGGTCCAAGGACATGCTGGACGAGCACGCGCGAGAGGAACTCCGAGAATCCGGGATTGCACTATGAAGTACGAAGTATTCGCACGCATCAGAGCCGGCGACGAACTCATCCACGTCGGCAACGTGGACGCACCGGACGACAGACTAGTGAAGTCGTACGCGCGGACGACGTTCGACGAGGAGGACTGGGACCGGATGGTCGCGGTTCCCCGCGACGAACTCATCGAAGTGACCGGGAACCAGAAGGCGGAATCGCCGCCCAGGAGCACACAATGACTGAGAACTGGAGTGACGACGCGGTAGAGTACGTACAGGCGATCGCGGACACGAAGCTGATCCTCTCACACCGGTACACGGAGTGGATGCTCTCCGGGCCGGTCTTAGAGGACGACATCGCGGGCGCGAGTGCCGCCCAGGACGAGATCGGCCACGTCCGCCAGCTGTTCGAGAAACTCTCCAGCCACGGCCGCGCCCTCCCGTGGTTGCAGGGCGACCGGTCGCCCGAGGAGTTCGCCAACGCCGCCTGCCTCGACGAGGAGTTCGACTCGTGGGTCGAGTTCGTCACGGTCGCCGACCTGACCGAGCGCGCCGCCTGGTACCTCATCGACTCCATCGTCCACGAGGACTTCGACGGTCTCGGCGAGCGCATCGGCCAGGACGAGTACTTCCACTTAGAGCACTTGGACGGCAGTCTCGAACGTCACGCCGAAGAGAACGCCGAAGCGGTCGAAGCGGCGCTCGAGGCGGCGGTCCCGGGCGTGCTCGCGTTCATCGGGCCGGCAGCGCTCGACGCCGACTCGGACCCGCTCGTGCAGTCGGGCTTCACCGATCGGTCGGCCGCCGACGTCCGCGACGGGTTCAAAGCGCAGTACGACTCGATGTTCGAGGGGACCGACGTAGATATCTCGGTGGCCGACTGGGAGGCGCCCGACGCGGACGAGTGGGACAGCACGCGCCGCCGCGTCGGCGAGGGACACATCCGCTCTGAACTGATCGACGCGTTGACCGGCGTCAAGAACGCTGAGTTCGCACGGGCCTGACCGATGAGTGCATCCACGAACGACGACTCGGAGATACGGCCGGAGTGCCCGTTCTGCGGGTCCCGGGAGACGGAACGCGAGTCGAAGTTCGGCTCCGAGATCTCCAAGAGCCAGTACTACTGTCACGGCTGTAAGACGGTGTTCGAGCGGCTGAAGTACGACGGGAAGTCCCCCGACGACGGCCGCTGATCGTCGGGCGGCTTCGAGCCGTATCACGCTGAATCGACCCGGAATTTTCCCTCTGAGAGCCGGTGGTCACTCGAACTCACCCGCTTCACTTCCCAAAGGTTTTTTATACTATGCCCGAGTTGTTCTCACTGTACAATGGAGTCATTCGACCAGTTAGACCTGGAGTACTTCCAGACCGAAGTAGAGAACAACGTCGGTATCCTCCGCATCGACCGGCCGCCCGTGAACGCCCACAACATCGACGTCCTGCTCGAACTGCAGCGCGCCGTCGAGGGCGTTCGGTTCGACGACAACGTCCGCGTGTGCGTCTTCGGAAGCGCCAACGAGAGCATCTTCTCGACCGGCTTCGACATCAACGACCTCCAGACGGAGGAGGCCCACCAGATCGGCTACGCCAGCCAGACCTCGAAGGAGATCATCATGAAGATGCGGACGACGGACACCATCTTCATCGCCGCCGTCGACGGGCACTGCATGGGTGGTGGCCTCGAACTGGCGCTGGCCTGTGACTTCCGCTTCGTCGGCGACGACGACGACTACCGTGTCGGGATGCCGGAGGTCCACCTCGGTCTCATCGCCGGCGAGGCCGGGACCCAGCTCCTCCCCCGCTACATCGACCGCTCGGAAGCGCTCCGAATGATGATCACCGGCGAGGAGCTCACGCCGCAGGAGGCCCACGACAAGGACATCTTCGACGAGATCCACCCGCCGGAAGACCTCGAGGACGCCGTCTTCGAGTTCGCCGAGCAGATCGTCGAGAAGCCCGCCGGAGCCGTCGGTCACAACAAGCTGGCCGTCAACGAGGGCCTCGAGATGCCGCTCTGGGACGCGCTCTCTCACGAGCGCGAGCTCCAGAACGCGCTGCTCGGTTCGGAATCCGCGAAGGAGGGCGTCAACGCGTTCCTCGAGGACCGCGAGCCGGACTTCGTCGGCGTCGAAATCGGCGAGAAAGAAGCGCCCGAACCCCAGTCGGACGACTGACTACAGCGAGAGCGATTCGGTCGCGACGGTCGTCTGCTGAATCTCGGTGGTCCCACCGATCAAACTCAGTATTTTTGCGTCACGGAAGTACCGTTCGAGCGGGTAGTCCGTCCGGTACCCCTTGCCGCCGTAGATCTGCATCGCGTTGCGCGTGACGAACTCGGCGACGTCGCTCGCGTAGTACTTCGACTGGCTCGACTTCCGCGTGTTCCCGCCCTCGTCGGCGATCGTCGCCGCCGACTCGTAGACGAGGTGGCGGGCCGCGTCGAGTCGCGTGTCCATCTTGGCCACGAGGACCTGGACAGCCTGATACTCGCCGATGGCGTTGCCGCCCTGTCGACGCTCGCTGGCGTAGTCGACGGCGTCCTCGTACGCGGCCTGTGCGATGCCCGTCCCGATGGCCCCGAGGCCGGTCCTCGCCATGTCGATGGTCCCCATCGCGATGCGGAAGCCCTCCCCGACGCTGCCGAGGAGCGCGTCCGAGTCGACGTGAACGCCGTCGAGCGTCGAGTCGCCCGTGACGTGGCCGCGCATCCCCATGAACTCGGCGCGGTCGAACGAGAACCCGTCCGCCTCGTCGACTCCGGGAGCGAGGAAGACGCTGACGCCGTGGGAGTCCTCGGGCTGTGGCTGCTTCCGCGCGACGACGAGGTGGACGTCGGCGACGCCGGCGTTCGTCCCGAAGGACTTCTCGCCCGACAGGCGGTACCCGTCGTCGGCTTCCTCGGCGACCGTCTCGAGTTCCGTCGGCGAGCTCCCCGCGCCGGGTTCGGTGAGCAGCATCGCGCCGACGGCGTCGCCGGCCGCCATCTCGGGGAGCCACGCCTCCTTCTGCGACTCCGTGCCGTGCCGCGCGATCGGGAGGGCGGCGAAGGTGTGTCCCTGTATGGTCTCGGCGACCGCGCCGCTCGCGCGTGCGACCCGCTCGACCGCGAGCGCGTACGAGATGAAGTCGGAGTCCAGTCCGCCGTACTCCTCGGGGAGTAGAATGCCGAGGATGTCCATGTCACCGGCCGCCTCGATGACGTCTCGCGGGAACTCGTCGGCGGCCTCTATCTCCTCCGCTCGCGGTTCGACGACGTCTCGCGCGAACTCGTCGGCGCGGTCTCGTATCTCACGGTGCTCCTCGGACAGCGATCGTTCTAGAAGCTGCATACGTTGTCACCTCGCCCCGCCCTAATTAAGATTTCGCGCTCCGCTGCGGGACGTATCGCCGTCGAAAACGGAGAGAGCGGGGAGAGAAACGGAAGAGAGGAAGGGCGGGCGTCTACCGGTCGATGTTGACGTTGACGTTCTTCGCCTGCGTGTACTCCTTGATGGCCTCGGTCCCCTGTTCGCGACCGATGCCGCTCTCCTTGAACCCGCCGAACGGCGTCTGCGGGAACGTCTGGGGGTACTCGTTGATGCTGACCATCCCGTAGTCGAGTCGCGCCGCGGTGTCGTGGGCTCTGTGGATGTCGCTCGTCCAGATGCCGGCGCTCAGACCGAACGGCGAGTCGTTGGCGATGTCGATCGCCTCCTCGTCGTCGCCGAACTCGATGACCGAGAGGACCGGCCCGAAGATCTCCTCGCGCGCGATGGTCATGTCGTTCGTCACGTCGGTGAACACCGTCGGCTCGATGAAGTACCCCTGGTCCTTGTCCTCGGGGACGCCGCCGCCGGTCGCGACCGTCGCGCCCTCGTCGACGCCGGTCTCGATGTACTCGAGGACCTCCTCGCGGTGGCTCTCGCTGACCGCGGGACCCATCCGACCGTCGTCGTCGATACCGCTGCCGAGCGGCGTCGCCTCCGCGCGGTCCACGACCCGTTCGACGACCTCGTCGTGAACGTCCTCGTGAACGAGGAGCCGCGACCCCGCCCAGCACATCTGCCCGCAGTTCATGAAGATCCCGTAGTGGACGCCCTTCGACGCCGCTTCGAGGTCGGCGTCGGGGAAGACCATGTTCGGACCTTTCCCGCCCAGCTCCAGCGTGACGCCGGTCACGTTGTCGGCGGCCTCCGACATGATGTGCTTCCCGACGCCGGTACTCCCGGTGAAGGCGACGTGGTCGACCGCGGGATCGGAGACGAGCGCGCCCCCGGCCTCGGAGCCCGTGCCCGGGACGACGTTGAGGACGCCGTCGGGAAGGCCGGCCGCTTCGGCGGCCTTCGCGTAGTAGAGCGCGGACAGCGGCGTGGTGTTCGAGGGCTTGAGGACCGCGGTGTTCCCGCAGGCGAGCGCGGGGGCCAGACTGCGACCGGCCAGCTGGAAGGGGTAGTTCCACGGGGCGATGTGGCCGGTGACGCCGAGCGGCTCCTGCAGCGTGTAGTCGAGGCGGTTACCGGGAACCGGGACCGTCTCGCCCGTCAGCTTGTCCGCCCAGCCGGCGTAGTAGCGGAACGTGTCGACGACCATGTCGATGTCGAGGCTCGCCTCGAACGGCGTCTTGCCGTTGTCGTGGGACTCGACGAGGCCGATCTCGTCGGCCATCGACTCGATCTCGTCGGCCATCGCACGGAGGCGCTGGCCCCGGTCGCTCGGGCTCATCGTCCGCCACTCCGACCCGCGCTCGGCGGCCGCGTCCGCCGCGGCCACCGCGTGGCCGACGTCTTCGGCCGAGGCGCAGGCCACCGTCGCGTACGTCTCCTCGGTCGCCGGATCTACCGTCTCTATCGTGTCGCCGCTCTCGGCTGCCGTCCATTCGCCGTTGATATACAACTCTGTAGGACCGTCGTAGCTCATGCGTGGTCAACTACCATACACGCCCATATAAAAACTTGCCTCGAAGACGACTCACCGGAACTCCGGTCGCTCGTCCCGCAGGAACGCGTTCACCCCGACGTCATGCGCCTCGCTTCCGTACGCGAGCGTCTGTAGGTGCGCTTCACGCTCCAGGGCGTCGCGGAACGGGCGTCCGATGTTCTCGTGGATGCCGCGCTTCGTCAGCCCGAGCGTCTCGGTCGGTTTCCGATCGAGGGTGTCCAGCAGGTCGTCGACGGACTCGTCGAGTTCCTCGCCAGGGACCGCGCGGTTGACGAGCTCCATCTCCGCGGCCTCCTCCGCGTCGAAGAGCCGGCCGGTCATGGTGAGTTCCTTCGCCTTGCGGAGCCCCACGAGCGCCGGGAGCAGGAACGTCCCGCCCGAGTCGGGTATCAGTCCGACGTTGCCGAACACCTCGCCGAAGCGGGCCTCGCTGTCGGCGTGGGCGAAGTCACAGGCGGCGGCGATGTTCGTCCCAGCGCCGACGGCGTCGCCGTTGACCTTCGCGACGACCGGAAACGGAGCGGTCAGCAGCTGTTCGATAACGGCGTTGAGCGTCGACTGCACGCGTTCGAACGACTCGCCGGGCGTCTCATCGCGGTCGGCCATCGCTTGGATGTCGCCGCCGGCGCAGAACGCGTCGCCGTCGCCGGTGATCACCGCCGCTCGGGCGTCCTCGGATTCGGCCGTCTCCAGCGCCTCGACGAGTTGGGTCGCCGCGTCGGCCGTAAAGGAGTTCTTCGTCTCCGGGCGGTCGAACGAGATCGTGTGTACGCGGTCGGCTGTCTCGACTCGGACCATAGTCGACGTGGCCCTCGGAGCGATATAAAACCAGCCGGGTCGGGACGTTTAATAGCGCGTGCCCCGCACTCCGCGTACTGTGCGAACTATCGAGACACACGACGTTCGGTTCGGCGAGCTCGCCGGACAGCTCGTCCACGGGGCGCGGTTCTTCGACTGGGAACTCATCTCGACACAGGTCGTCACCGAGTCGTTCGGCCACGCCTTCGAGGACATCGTCGACGCCGACGGGATCCCCTACGCGCCCGTCGTCGCCGCGACGTCGGTCTATCGCTATCCGGGGTTTCGCGACACGGTGACCGTCGAGACGACGCCGATATCGGTCGGCGAGAGCAGCGTCGAACTGTGCTACGAGATGACCGACGACGCCGGCAACCGTCTCGCGACCGCGCGGATCACACACGTCACTATCGCGCCCGACGGGGGCGCGCAGTCGCTTCCGGCAGAGACGCGACGACAGTTCCGAGAGGCCCTCGAAGAGACGAGCCCCGAAGTCGGCCCCCGTGGAGCGGACGACGACCGGGAGTGGGAGTCCTTCTCGGCGTCGTTCGACGTCCGAAGCCCCCACGTTGAGGGGTCTTCGCTCGCGTACTTCGAGGAGTATCCGCGCTTCGCGGACGTGGCGCTCGAACGCTTCCTCGAATCGAGGGAGACGAGTCCCGAGGCGGCGGGCGGCGGCGACAATCCATTCCGACTGCGCGACTGGCGCTGGGAGTTCGTCTCCCCGGTCCAGTACGAGTCGACGCTCACCGTCGAGTCGGACGTTCGGTCCGTCACCGAAGACACGCTCCGAATCGGGCATCGATTCGAGAGCGACGACCGTGTGAGCATCGAAGGCATCACCGAATACGGCCGCTTCGACGACGCCGGGAACCCGGTTTCGTTCACTCCGCAAGTGCGAGCGCTATTCGCCGCGGAGTGAACTGCCCGATCAGCGCCCGCGCCGCCGAGCGAGCGATTCGCCCACCGAGCGCCATCGCCGACTGAACCCCCGTATCTTATAGTCGCTCATCATCATCTACCGTGTATGACCGATGCGTACATCATCGGCGCTGGACAGTCGGACTTCGGGTCGTTTCCCTCGGAGTCGTACCGATCGCTGTTCGACGACGCGTTCGACGAGGCCCTCGAGAGCGTCGACGGGGAGTTCGACACCAACCGGATCGACGAGGCCTTTCTCGGCACGCTCGGCGTCGGCGGCCGCCAACTGGGGCTGAGCGGGCCGGCCGTGACCGAACACCTCGGGCTCCACGGCATCCCGACGACGCGCGTCGAGAACGCGTGTGCGGCCTCCGGGTACGCGCTCCGACAGGCCGTGATGGCCGTTCGCTCGGGGATGGCGGACATCGCGCTGGCCGGTGGCTACGAAGTGATGACCGACATGAGCGGCGACCACACGAAGTGGTGGCTCGGCGTCAGCGGCGAGACGGAGTGGGAGCGCCTCTCCGGGACGACGTTCGCGGGCGTCTACGCGCAGATGGCGAGCGCCTACATGCGCGAGTACGAGGCGACGAAGGAGGACATCTCCCGCGTCGCGGTCAAGAACCACGCCAACGGAGCCCAGAACCCCCACGCGCAGCTCGGCTTCGAGTGCTCGCTCGAGGACGCGATGAACGCCCCCGACGTCGCCGCGCCGCTGAACCTGTATCACTGCTGTCCGACGACGGACGGCGCGAGCGCGGTCTTCGTCGCAAGCGAGGAGGTCGCCCGCGAGCTCTCGGACGCCCCCGTTCGGGTCGCGGGCGCGGGCGCGGCGAGCGGTCGCGTCGGCCTCTTTCAGCGCGACTCGCTGACGGGTATTCCGGCCTCCGAGACGGCCGCCGAGCGCGCGTACGACGAGGCCGATGTCCGGCCGGACGACCTCGACTTCGCGGAGGTCCACGACTGCTTCGCCATCGCCGAACTCGCCGCCTACGAGGACCTCGGCTTCTGTGACCGGGGCGAGGCCCCCCGACTCCTCCGAGAGGGGGTCACCGACCCGGACGGGGAACTGCCGGTGAACACCTCCGGCGGTCTCAAATCGAAGGGCCATCCCATCGGGGCGACGGGGACCGGACAGGTCGTCGAAGCGTTCTCCCAGCTCCGCGGCGAGGCCCACGTACAGGTCGACGACCCGAGGGTGGGGCTGACACACAACGTCGGCGGCTCCGGCGGTGGCGTGACCGTCCACGTCTTCGAGCGGGTCGACGGGGGTGAACTATGAGCGCCGACCGCGGAATCGTCGCGACCGGCGTCTACCTCCCGCGGTCTCGGCTGGACGGCGAGGAGATCGAAGCGGCGTGGGGGACCGGCGCGCCGGTCTCGCGGGCCGCCGTGCCGACGGCCGACGAGGACGCGCTCACGATGGCCGTCGCGGCGGGCCGAAACGCGCTCGATAGCGGCGACGCGGACGCGAGCGACGTCGACCACCTCGCGATCGGCACGACGACGCCGCCGCTCGAAGAGGAGGAGTTCGCGCCGCGGGCCGCGTCGGCGCTCGGCCTCGATGCGGACTGCGTCTTGGAGGCGGCCACGCAGAGCACGGTGGCCGGCGCGGACGCGCTCCTGTCGGCCGCCGCCGCCCCCGGTCCCGCGCTGGCCGTCGTCTCGGACACCCCGAACGGCGACCCGGCCGAGGTCGGACAGCGCGTCGGTGCCGGTGCCGCCGCGTTCCTCTTCGACGAGGGCGGCGCTGTCGTCCTCGCAGACTCGGCGACGCGCTCGCGCGACGCGCCGGGGCTCCGGTTCCGCGAGCGCGGGGCCGACGGCGTCGAAGAGCTGGACATCACGACCTACGAGCGCGAGACGACCCGCGACCTCGTCTCGACGGCCGTCGAAGCGCTCGACGTCGACCACGAGGCCGTCGATGGCGCGAGTTTCCACCAGCCGACGCCGGATATCCCGCATCGGATCGCCGGCGCGCTCCCCTACGACGCGGAGGCGGTCGCGCGGGGCACGCTCGTCGACGACGTCGGCGACGCCGGCGCGGCGACGCCGGCCATCGGCTTGCTCGCGGCGCTGGGCGAGAGCGACCCCTCGTCGACGACCGTCGCGGGCTTCTTCGGGAGCGGAGCGACGGCCGTCGCGCTCGCGTTCGAGACCCGGGACGCCCTCGATACGGGCGTCTCGGCGGCCGTCGAGAGCGGCGTCTCCATCCCGTACACAGCGGCGCTACGCGAGCGCGGCGTCGTCGGCGAAACGGAGGTCGCCGGCGGCGGTGCCCACGTGAGTCTCCCCTCCTGGCAGCGGACCATCCCGCAGCGATATCGGCTCGAAGCGGGTCAGTGCCCCGAATGTGGGGCAGTCGCGTTCCCGCCCGAAGGAGCCTGTCCCGACTGTCACGAACGCGTGGAGTTCGAGACCGTCGAACTTCCGCGGACCGGCGAGATCGTCGCCGTGACCGTCATCGGTCAGGGCGGCGCGCCGCCGGAGTTCGTCGAGTTCCAGCGCCGCGACGGGCCGTTCGCCGTCGCGATCGTCGAAGTCACCGCCGGGGACGGGTCGGCTCGGTTCCCCGTTCAGCTGACCGACTGCGAACCCGACGAGGTATCCGTCGGCGACCGGGTCAGCGGGCGGCTCCGGAGAATATACAGCGTCGAGGGCGTCACTCGATACGGACTGAAGTTCGTCCCCGAGTGACTCAGTCGTCCGAGGAGTCGAATCCGAGGTTGCTCCACATCTCCGCGACGGTCCGGCGGACCTCCTCGGGATAGGAGGTCTCGTAGGTCACCCGCGGCGCGATGTACTCCTCGTCCCAGCGCGGGTCCCACGTGGCGTTGATGAACAGCCGCGACCCCGGCTCGCCGTCGGTCCGGTACCGCGGTGCGGTCGCGGCTGGGGCGCTCGGTTCGCTGAACACCCAGTCCTGAGACGGGTGAGCCTTCACCCAGATGTCGTCTAGCGGGCGCGAGAGGTCCGCAGCCGAGGTGTTCTCGTCCAAGATGAGTATCTTGTCGAACAGGCTGGAGAAGGCGAAGAGCGTGTTCGACAGTTGCCACTCGAAGCCGGCGTACAGTATCTCGGAGGCGACGACGCACATGCCGAGGCTCATCTCCGCGGGGAGGCGAATCCACTCGACGGGCTCGATGCCCCAGTAGTTGTTCACGCGGTAGTTCAGGCGCGCCGACTCGGTGATGCCGACCAGTTGGACGTCGTCGGTGAGCGGCGTTCCGAGCGGGACGAACGGGACGAGCGGCGACTCGCGGTGGGCCACCGCGTCGACGCTCACGTCGACGACCTCCGTCTCCATCGCCAGTTCCCAGGCCGTTCCCCCGTCGACCGACGGCTCCGATCCCGCCTCGAAGTCCGCGACGCGGCCCGAGAAGAGGACTTCGGACGTGGCTGGGACTACCCGTCCCTCGTGGGTCGCCGTCGGCACGGCGTCGGACTTCGTCCCCGGACGGATGCTCCCGGTCTGGGATCGGTCAAGCCAGTGGAGGAGTGTGTTGGTCACCGCCGCTCCCGGCACACCGAGACAGAGCGACACCTCGGCGCTGGACGTCAGGCCGCTGTCCGCCGGGACGACCGCTCGGACGCGATGCGTGCCGCGGACGGACCCGCGGACCGGAAGCCACCGCGTCTCGTCCCCGTGTTCGAAAGCGAGTACGCCCAGCGTGAACGCGGGCGGCGCGCCGGGTTCCAGCGGCGGCAGGCCCAGCGAGTAACAGTCAGCGTCCGACGGGTCGGCGAGCAGGTCCGTCTCCGCGGGCTCCGTCGCCGCCGCCAGCGGCGCGGCGACGCGCTCTACGACGCGTCGGTACGACGCGTCCGTCTCGAGGCCGAGCGCGGTCGCGATGCGCTTCCACGGTCTCTCCGAGCTCTGTGTCACCTGCTCCGGTCCCGCGAACGCCCCCGAGACCGGAGTCACGACGCCGCTCGTTTCGGTGAATCGCACCGCCGGCCCGTTCGAGCGGGCCGCTTCCGCTGCGACTGCGGCGACGTCCTCGTCCGAGACGCGCTCGTCGACGTCGAGGAGGTCGTCGTTCGCCGCCAGCGCGTCGACGCCCTCGCGGAACGAGCGCGCGTCCGTCATTCGTCTACCTCCCGGTCGGCGTCGGCCGTCTCGGCGGCGGCACTCGCTAGACCGGCCGCTTCGAGTATCTCGCGCGCACGCCGTCTCCGTTCCGTGTCTTCGAGCCCGAAACCGCGTTCCTGACCCTGGCCCTCGGGACGCGTCGCGTCGATGTACGTCTTCGCCGTCTTCGCCTTCGACGTCCCCATCTGCACGTCCCCCTTCTCCTCGGGCGTCTGATAGATGTTGAGCGGCACTTTCGGCATCGTCTCCGCGCCGAACTGGTGGAAGTCCTCGTCCGGGTCGGCGTACAGCGCCATCGCCTCGAGTACCGCGCGCTGGTCGAACGGGTCCACGTCCGAATCGACGAAGACGAAGAAGTCCACGTGGAGCATCCCCCACGTCGTGAAGATGAAGTTGGCGAGCTCGTGGAGGTACGACGGATTGGTCGTATCCGTCGAGACGACGTAGACCGTTCGCGGCGTGAAGGGCCACGGAGCCAGTTTCTCCACGTCGAACCCGACCGCCCGGAGGCCGAGCGTCGCGTCGGGACCGACGCACGCGACTTCCATCGAAGAGGTCGTGTTGTGCGCGTACCCGACCTCCGACCACTCGACGGTGAACGGGATGTGGGGTCGTTCCCGGTGCGTGATCGCGTCGATCTCGAGGACGGGCATCGACCGACGCGGACCGTGCATGTACCCGAAGTAGTCGCCGTAGGGCCCCTCGTCGAGGCGACTGTTGGGGAGGATGCGCCCCTCGAGGACGATCTCCGCCGTCGCCGGGACGCGGAGATCGTTCGTCTCGCAGGGGACGAGTTCGACCGGTGCGCGTTTCAGCCCGCCCGCGAACTCCGCTTCGCTCCGCCCGGTCGGGATCCACATCATCGAGACGCACTCGACCGCCGGCTCCGCGCCGACGGTGATGGCGACCGGCATCGGTTCGTCGTGGCGCTCGTACTTGTAGTAGTAGATGTTCGGCGTCTGCTCGCCGGCGAGCAACAGCACGCTCGCCCGCGTGTTGTCGTGGAACATCGCGCGATGTGACGACCAGTCCGTCCACTCCGTGTCCCTGTCGTCCGCGATGAGCGTGTGTAGGTTCGAGTAGCGCCCGCCGTCGCCGACGTGGAGGAACGGCCACGGGAACGAGAGGAGATCGACGTCGTCGCCGGTGTGGACGGTCTCCTTACACAGTGCCGCCTCGCTGTCGACGACTGTCGGCGAGATGGGCGAACGCAACCGGTCGATGACCGCCTCGTAGAAGCTATCGGTCGTCAGGTCCTCGCTCAATCCCAAGGCCATCGCGATGCGCTTCCACGGTTTCCGGCGCGCTCCGCGATACGGGTCCCCCACGAGCCGAGCCGAGGAGTCGTCGCTCACGTCTTCGAAAACCGGAATCGCCGAGTCCTGCTCGTTGGCTCGCATCGTCACCGCGCTCGCCTCGAGGTTCCACGAGATCCGCTGGTCGATTCGATTACAGACCCCGCGTTCCGCTAACCGCTCTAGGTAGTCGCGAAAGCTGTCGACGGCGTCGCCCTGGCGATCAGTCATTTACTGTCACCGAACGAACTGGAGAGATCGTCCCGGATGCGCTCCGCTTTGGCATCGAGATAGGCGTCGAGTAGTTCGGGGTAGGTCTCTCGCATGTACGCGTTTACGATGGTCCGGACGGCGTCCGAGACGGAGTCGAACTCGTCGACCGCGACGAGATACTGTAATAGCGCTCGGGCGTCTTCCGACCGGGCGTTGATGACGTTGGACTCGGTG
The DNA here is from genome assembly GCF_010119205.1 of Haloarcula limicola. Lineage (NCBI taxonomy): Archaea > Methanobacteriati > Methanobacteriota > Halobacteria > Halobacteriales > Haloarculaceae > Haloarcula > Haloarcula limicola. Next base: position 163,314 of record NZ_WRXM01000003.1, on the reverse strand, counting down.
CGACTGTACTCGATGCACTCCTGGAGGATCTCCTCGTCTATCTCCTCGAGTTCCGGGTTCGCCTCCAGTATCTCGATGTACCAGTCCTCCTTGATGTTCTCGTGGGGACCGCGAACGACCGTGAGCGGCTCCGGGTCGTCGAGTTCTGTCTCGGACTTCGCGACGCGCGCTCGCGTGACGAAAATCTCCTTCGTGTCCGTATTTGTCAGTTGCAGACGCACTTCGCCTTCGGGGTCGTCGGGGAGATTCTCTTCGGCAGTACTGTATCTAGTCATAATGGGTACTCACGAGCGGAGTCTCGGAACCTAGAACGGTGTATACAGCGGTAATATATATAGCTATGCCTGCTGGCCTGTCGACAGCTGCGGAACGTCGTCGAGGGACTCGCCCGTCGTCCGATATCGGTGAGGGCGTTCGTCGGTCCGTTCCACTAAGCCGAGTTTCGCAGCGTGGGTGAGGTGGGCCGCCGCTTCGCCGGCCCCCATCTTGGCGTGGATCCCGGACATCTCACCGAAGAGCGTCCGAGCGACGGTCCAGGGCGTGACGGCCTCTCCGTCGGGGATCGCTTCGCAGCTATCGGCGATGCGTTCCCGATGGTGCGCTCTAATGACCGCGATGCGGTCGTCGAGAGACACGAGCGGGCCGTGCCCCGGCCGAGCCGTCTGCTCCACGTTCCAGTCGCCGATGCGGTCGAGCGTCCGCAGATACGTTTCGAGCGGGTTGCCGGCGGCGGTCCGAGTGTCGCTTCCGCCGACGTTCGGCGTGTACATCGGGAGCACCGCGTCGCCGACGTAGAGCGTCCGCTCCGCGCGAACCGCGACGTGGCCGCGCGTATGTCCGGGCGTGTGCTTGAGTTCGAGGTCAGCCACGCTGTCCCCGTCCTCGTGGCCGACCACCGGGACGCTGTCGGGCATCGGTGACGGCGTGTCGCTGTCGCGAACGTCCGAGACGATCCGCTCCGGCACGCCCCACGAAGTGAGCGTCTCGGCGTCTCGTTCGACCCGCCGCCGGCGCTCGGTCCCGTAGTCGCGGATCAAGGGGGCGTCTCGTTCGTGCATGTGCAGCGCGGCGTCGGCGGCCGTCGCCAGCCGCGGCCCGAGCCCGGCGTGGTCCGAGTGCCAGTGAGTGAGGACGACGTCTTCCACGTCGGCCACTTCGAGTCCGTACGCTTCGAGGCCGTCACGGAGGACCTCCCACGGCTCGTCACCCGGCGGGCCGGGGTCGATGACGACGCCTCGCTCCGGGAAGACGTACGCGCTGTTCTCTCCCTCCGGACTGCCGTGACTGTGAGCGATACGGAACGGGTTCATCTCACGTCGAACAGTTCGGCGGCGGTCCCATAGAGGATGCGGTCGACGGCGTCCGACGGCAGCGAGAGCGAGCGGACGGCCTCGGCGTTCTCGCCGATCCCGGGGACCATCGGACCCGGCCAGTCGGTCCCGAAGAGCACCTGGTCTACGACCTCCGCCAGCCGCGGGAAGTGCTCCAGCAAGTTCGACGGCGGGATGGACGAGATGTCGAAGTAGACGTTCTCGTGTCGGCGGAGGAGGAACCAGGCCTCGTCCGTGTACATCGGCCGTCCGCCGTGGGCCATGACGATGTCGAGGTCGGGGAAGTCCACGGCGACGTCGTCCAACGGCATCGGATCCGCCAGCCGGGAGCGAGCGCCGGGGAAGATGCTCGTTCCCGTGTGCACCATCACCGGGATGTCGGCCTCCGCACAGCGCTCGTAGAGGCTGCGCAGTTCGTCGAGCCCGCGATAGCCGGGGTCCGAGAGGTAGTCGTTGGCCTGTATGTTCTGATGCGGGGGGTGTATCTTGATCCCGTCCAGGTCGAGGTCGTCGATGGCCCGGTCGAGCTCCGCTTCCGGGTCGTCGGTATCGTTCGGGTCGAACCCTCCGAACGCGAGGATGCGCTCGGGAGCCGTGTCGCGGAACTCCGCGGCCCATTCGTTCACGTCGTGTGTGTACCCCAGAATCGGCGTCACGTAGTTGATGATCGCCGCTTTCTCGACACCCTGCTCGTCGAGGTACGCCACGAACTGTTCCGGGTTGCGAGCCAGTTCCACTTTCTGGTCGAACCCGTGCCCGTGTTCGCGGAGCAGTCCACGGGCGTCGTCGTCGAGTCGCCAGAACGGGTTCATGTGGACGTGCGCGTCGATGATGCGTCCGGTACCATCGGTATTCGTTGCGCTATCGGTCATAGCTCTCAGAACGACCGACGCCTCCTTATAAGTGCTGGTGCGCTGATTCGGCGGGCCGACCGCTTCACTCCTCGCGCGGTTCGACGGAGATAGCGACGTCGCCGGTCCGCGGGTCGAGGTCCTCGAACTCGATCCGCAGGGGAGTCTCACAGGTCGGACAGACGATCGCCACGCGCAGGCTCCCGTCCTCGATGCTGTCCGGTATCTCGCCGTCCTCTTCGAGCGGGTTACCACACGCTGGACACTCGGTAACGTCGTATTGCATGTGTCAGCGACGGATACGCTCCGGCGATATAAAAACGGTCGATACCGACGTCACTCGAACCGGCCGGTCTCCTTGTAATCCCGGCCGAGTTCCACGTAGTGTTCGTGGACCATGGAGATCTCCTCGCGCTGCGTCTCGCTCAGCGGTCGCGTCTCCGCCGGGACGCCGTAGGCTAAGTGCCCCTCGGGTATGGTCTGCCCCTGCCTCACGAGACTCCCCGCCGCCACGAGGCAGTTCGACTCCACCGTCGCACCGCGCAACACCGCGCTGTGCATCCCGACGAGAGAGTGCTCCTCGACGGTGGCGTAGTCGACGACCACGTTGTGTCCGACGGACACCTCGTCTTCGAGCGTCGCCCCGTGAAGCATCGTGAACTCCTGGACGTTACACTCGTCGCCGACCGTCGTCGGCATGTCGCTCTCGTCGCCGCGCAGGCAGACGAACGGCCAGAGACTGCTCCGTTCGCCGACCGCGACGTCGCCGACGAGGTACGCCATCTTCGAGACGAACGCCGAATCCGCCACTATCGGGGAAGCACCGTATATCGACTCTTGCACACGGTACGTGTGTTCGGCCAGTCACATCGTTCTTCCGCTGTTGCACACGCCGGACGAACTGACGCCGACTGCAAGGGTGCGCCCGACGCGTAGTATTAACACTTATACCGTCTCCTGTGTCGTTCGTACATATGCGGGTAACAGTACTCGGTGCCGGCACCATGGGCCACGGTATCACACAGGTCAGTGCGATGGCCGGCCACGACGTCACGCTTCGGGACCTCGACGACGACCTCGTCGCCGACGGCATCGACGCCATCGAATCGAACCTCGACGGCGGCGTCGAACGCGGGAAGGTCACGGAGGAAGAGAAGACGGAGACGCTCGGACGCATCACGCCGGAGACGGATCTGTCGACCGCCGTCGCGGGGACCGACCTCGTCGTCGAGGCCGTCCCCGAGAAGGTCGACCTGAAGAAGAGCGTCCTCTCGGAGGCCGAGGAGGCCGTCGAGGATGACGTCGTCCTCGCGACCAACACCTCGTCGCTCTCGGTGACCGAGCTGGCGAGCACGCTCGACCGGCCGGAGCAGTTCGTCGGCCTGCACTTCTTCAACCCGGTCCACATCATGTCGCTGGTCGAGACCATCGTCGCGGAACGGACGGCCGACCGCACGCGGGAGTTCGCCGTGGACTACATCGAGAGCATCGACAAGACGCCGGTCGTCATACGCGACACGCCGGGATTCGCGTCGTCCCGGCTCGGCGTCACGCTCGGCGTCGAGGCGATCCGGATGGTCGAGGAGGGCGTCGCGTCGCCGGAGGACATCGACGCCGCGATGGAACTCGGGTACAACCATCCGATGGGCCCCCTCGAACTCACGGACGTCGTGGGACTGGACGTCCGTCTCGACATCCTCGAGTACCTCCGAGAGGAACTGGGCGAGCGGTTCAAACCGCCGCAGTTGCTGAAGCGGAAGGTTCGCGCCGGCAAGACCGGACAGAAAGCCGGCGAGGGGTTCTACGTCTGGGAGGACGGCGAACGCGTCTCGATGAGCGGGCAGTGGGGTGACCGATGACCGACGACCCGGCGGCCGTTCTGGAGGCGGACTACGAGACGATTCGCGTCGACCGAGACGGGGAGGGCACCGCCACGGTCACCATCGACCGGCCGGACGCACGGAACGCGCTGAACGGGACCGTTCGTGCGGAGCTGACCGAGGTCCTTGAGGCGGTCGAGGACTCCGACGCCCGCGTCGGCGTGATCACCGGCTCCGAGGACTGTAACGCCTTCGTCGCCGGTGCGGACGTGAGCGAATTCCGCGACCGGGGGATGCTCGAACAGCGCGACGCGAGCGAGCGCCCCCGGATCTACGAGACCGTCGCGGACCTGCAGACGCCGATGGTCGCTCGCATCAACGGACACGCGCTCGGAGGCGGCCTCGAACTCGCGACCGCCTGCGACATCCGAATCGCCCAGCGCGGGGCCAAGCTCGGCCAGCCGGAGATCAACCTCGGCATCATTCCCGGCGGCGGCGGCACGCAGCGGCTCCCCCGACTGATCGGGGAGGGGCAGGCGATGAAGCTCATCCTGACGGGCGATCTCATCGACGTGGACGAGGCCCACGACATCGGGCTCGTCGACGAGGTGAGCGACCCTGAGGGGTTCGACGACTGCGTCTCGGACGTCGTGACCTCCATCGCCGAGAAGAGCCCCGTCGCGCTCCGATACGCCAAGGAGAGCGTCCGGGCCGCGTCACGGATGAATCTGGACAACGGCATCGAGTACGAGGCCGAGCTGTTCGCCCAGCTGTTCGCGACCGAGGACAAGGACGAGGGTATCGACGCCTTCTTCGAGGATCGAGAGCCCGAGTGGAAAGGGGAATGAACCGGATTCAGCGGCGCGATACCGCCACGTATATGCACCCGGAAGATGATGAACGAACGCAGGAACGGTACTCGTACCGCTGGCTGGCACTCGTACCCAGCTCTGCCGTACCGAACGCTTACCAAGTGTCTGTCCATGTGCTTCCGTCGCTGTCTCGCGGGGCGATCCGTTCCTGTTTCACTTCTTCGACAGCGACGGTCGACCGGCCGATGAGTATCGAGACCGCCGAAGCCTCGCTTCCGACGCGGTATCGTAGTGCATGATAGTCACACCCAAAGCCAGCAATACATGAGCGCTATCGTAACTGCCGACGAGACAGTCGTACGGGTAGCCGCCAGGGACTCACCGCGGCTGCTCTCAGAAACGAACGCGACCGCGGACGGTATCGTTGCGGGAGTAGGAACGACGGGCGTACGGGCGATCGAGCCGCTCGTCATGGCGACTCGCCGCGGCCGAACCGCGTTCTACACGCGGTGTTCCCCCGAACGGATCGAGGAAATCATCGAACGGGCCGGCGAATCTGACGGCGGGCCGCCCGGTACACCGGACGCCGTCGCCGAACACGACCCCGAGGCGACCCGGCTTCCAGTTCCCGAGGCGTCCGGACTGAGTACGGGCGTGCGGGACGTACTCGGCGGCTGCGGGTGGCGGCGACCGGCGAGTCCGTCGGACCACGAGCGGGCCGGCGGATTCCCCGACACGGAACCCGCGACGGTGCTGGAAATCGGGCGACAGCTCCGTGGCAGAGGGTGGGGGGACGCCTGTCACGACGAACTCGTGGCGGACGCGTGGCAGACCGTCCGCGACGCGGACGAGGAGACGACGCTCGTCGTGAACGGCCACGGGAACGACGGTGACGCGGTGTTGCTGGCGAGCGCTCCGTTCGAGGTGCTGGACGGCGTGGCCGCCGTCGCCCGCGCCGCCGATATCGACCGGGTGGTCGTGTACGCATCGGCCGACGACGAGCGACCCGTCGAGACGCTCCGAACGGCGGTAGACGACCACCCGAACCTCCAGACGCCGCTGGACGTGGTGACGGGCCCCGCGGACTACCGGGCGGCCGAGCCGACGATGGCCGTCGAGGCCATCGAGGGGAACCATCGACTGGAGGCCCGACTCCGACCGCCCGATCTGGAGGACGTGGGAGTGCACGGGCGTCCGACGCTGGTTCACACCCCCAGAACGCTCGCGAATCTCTCGGTAGCGCTCCGCCGGAAATCGCCACCGGCCTCCCGCGTACTGACGCTGACGGGTGACGTCGCCGCGCCCGCGACGATAGAGCTCCCCGAGTCGGGGACGATCTCCGAAGCGCTCTCGGCCGTCTCCGTGGAGGGGACGGTCAAAGCCGCTTGCGTCGGTGGTCGGTTCGGCGGACTGACCCGAGACCTCGACGTCGCCGTCGACCCGCACTCGCTCTCGCAGGCGGAACTCGGGACGGACGGCACGATCAAAGTGCTCTCCGCGGACCGATGTATCGTCGGATTCGTCGGACGACTGGCTCGGTTCGCGTCCGAGGAGAACTGCGGTCGGTGCGTACCGTGCCGAGAGGGAACGACGCAGTTGACGGACCTGCTCCGCGACGTCTACGACGGCGAGTACGCCCCCGACCGCATCGCGGAACTGGTTCGCGTCATGGAGACGTCGAGTATCTGTGCGTTCGGCGTTCAGGCCGCCCGTCCGGCCCGGACGGCCATCGACGTGTTCGAAGCGGAGTTTCGGGCGCACGCGGACGGGCGCTGTCCGGCCGGCAGCTGTGACAACGCGATAGAGGTCTCGTAACATGAGTTCGGAGAACCAAGCGACGACGGATGCACCGCCACTGACAGAGGAGATCGCACCGGGGACGGCGACCGACCCGCCGGTCAGAAGCGAGGAGTCGGTCACCGTGACCGTCGACGGGACGGCGGTGACGATTCCGCCGGAATCGACCCTTATCGACGCCGTAGAGGCCGTCGATACCGAGGAATCCGTCCCCGCGCTGTGTCACTACGGCCGAGAGGAGATCGGTCCGCGCAGCGAGTGTCGCACCTGTATGGTCGAGACCGACGCCCACGGCGTCGTCCCGGCCTGTAGCTTTCCGCCCGAGGAGGACATGACTATCCGAACCGATGCGGACGCCGCTTCGGAAGCGCGGGACGTGAACCTCGATCTGGTCCTCTCGGACCACAACCTCCGCTGTACCACCTGTGGGAAGAACGGCCGCTGTGAACTGCAGGACGCGGCGATCGAACAGGAGGTCGAGGAGCCCCGCTACGGCGTCCTCGACGACCGGGGCGAGTACGAGCCGCTGGACGACTCCTCGTCGTTCATCCAGATCGACCGGAACAAGTGTATCCTCTGTAACCGCTGCGTCGAGGCCTGCAACGACGTGCAGGTCGAGGGCGTCCTCCGCATGGAAGGGTCCGGAAAAGACACGCGCATCGGGTTTCAGAGCGACGCCGAGACGATGGACGACTCGGCGTGTGTCTCCTGTGGCCACTGCGCGACCGTCTGTCCGACCGGGTCGCTCGTCGAGAAGGGCATCGAAGACGCCACGACGCTTCCGTTACCCGGGTTCACGCAGAAAAACAGTATCGGTAAGGTCCACGAAAGCTCCGGGTCGTCCACCGGCCCGATGACACCGAAGAAACACGACAAAGAGCCGACGAGCGACACGCCACCGAGCGAAGCGTCGACGAGCGACGACGAAGGGACCGACGAGACCGACGTCTGGACGGACGATGCGAACAGCGGTGAGTGGCCATGAGTGACGACGAGATGGACGGGGTGGCGGGGTATATGCAACAGGCCAAAGATCGAGCGATCCAGAACGTCGAGCACTTCGCGGAAGGCGTCGCCGCGGAGACGCTGCCGGAGGGGAAACTGTTCGAGATCGCCCAGTCGGTCGGCGACAAGCGACTCGAAGAACTGAACGTCGCCGACACCACCTGTGGCTACTGCGCGGTCGGCTGTCGGTTCGACCTCTACTCGGACGGCGAGGAGATCCTCGCCGCGCGCCCGACGGCCGAAGAGGACGCGCCGGTCAACGGCATCTCCACCTGCGTAAAGGGCAAGTTCGGGTACGACTTCGTCAACTCGGACGACCGACTGACGTCGCCGCTCGTCCGCGACGAGAGCGGGGAGTTCCGGACAGCGACGTGGGACGAGGCTCTCGAACGCGTGGCCGAGGGACTATCCCGGATCAAGGACGAACACGGCGGCGAGTCGCTGTCGGTCATCGCCTCCTCGAAAGCGACCAACGAGGACAATTACCTGATGGGCAAGTTCGCCCGCCAGGTGTTGGGTACCAACAGCATCGACAACTGCAACCGCCTCTGTCACTCATCGACAGTCGCCGGCCTCGCCCGGACGTACGGCTACGGCGCGGCCTCGGTGAACATGGACGACATCGAATCGACCGACTGTTATCTCATCACCGGGTCGAACACCACGGAGGCCCATCCCGTCATCGGGACGCGCATCAAGCAGAACGTCCGCGACGGCGCGGACCTGCTCGTCTTCGACCCCCGCGAGGTCCAGATCGCCGAGTACGCGACCCAGTACAGCCGCGTCAACCCGGGCTACGACGCGGTCTGGATAAACGGCATCACGCGCTACATCGTCGAGAACGACCTCTACGACGAATCCTTCGTCGAAGAGCGGACGACCGGTTTCGAAGCGGTCTCCGAGGCGGTGCGAGAGTTCACGCCCGAGCGCGTCCGAGAGGTGACCGGCGTCCCGCCCGAGGAGATCGCGTCGGCCGCCGAGACGATCGCGGCGGCGGACACCTGCGTGTTCGGCTGGACGCTCGGCCTGACCGAGCACTCCCACGGGACGGAGAACGTCATGGCGATGGCGAACCTCGCGGCGGTGACCGGGAATCTCGGCAAGCCCGGCGCGGGCGTCTCGCCGTTCCGCGGCCAGAACAACGTGCAGGGCGGCGGTGGCGACATGGGGCCGCTCCCCGACAGTTTCCCGGGGTATCAGGATATCGCCGACGACGAGGTCCGAGCGAAGTTCGAGGACGCGTGGGACTGCGACATCTCCCCGGAGTACGGGTACTACACCACGCAGATGTTTCTCGAAGCCGACGAGGGAAACCTCCGCGGCATGTACATCATCGGCGAGAACTCCGCCCTCTCCGAACCGGGGGTGAATCACGCCGAGGAGGTGCTGGAGAACTTAGAGTTCCTCGCGGTGCAGGACCTCTTCGTCACCGAGACTGCGAAGTACGCCGACGTCGTCCTCCCGGCCTGTTCGTTCGTCGAGAAGACGGGGACGTTCACGAACACCGACCGGACCGTGCAGAAGGTCAATCGGGTGATGGAACCGAAAGGGGACTCCCGTCCCGACTGGCGGATTCTGCAGGACCTCGCCGGTCGGATGGGACGCGACTGGGACTACGACTCGACGGCCGAGATCATGGAGGAAGTGAACTCGCTGACGCCGCTTTACGGCGGCGTGACTCACGACCGAGTCGAGAACGAGGGCGGTCTCCAGTGGCCCTGTTGGGACGAGAACCACCCGGGGACGGAGCGGTTGTACGAAGACGAGTTCAACACGGACGACGGGAAGGCCCATCTGCAGGCGGTCGGCTACAGCGAACCCGCCGAAACGCCCGACGAGGAGTACCCGTTCACGCTGACGACCGGCCGCGTCCTCTACCAGTACCACACGGGGACGATGACTCACCGCGAGGAGGGAATCATGGAGTACACGCCGAGCGACTTCGTCGAAGTCAATCCAGCGACGGCAGAAGCGTACGGCATCGAGAGCGGTGACGCGGTGACCGTCGAATCCAGGCGGGGCGAGATCACCGTCCCCGCACAGGTGACCGACCGCGTCGGGCCGGAGACGCTCTTCGCGCCGATTCACTTCGCCGAGAGCGCTGTCAACCGGCTCACCGACGAAACCCGCCTCGATCCGTCGGCGGCGACTCCCGAGTTCAAGGTCTCCGCGGTCCGGATCGCTCCCGCAGACGACGGCGCTCTGGGAGAACGGACCCCCACTCGTGAAGTAACCGACCGCCCAGAGGCGCTCGAAGGGGGCGACTGACGATGGCTAACCCCACAGACGTCTACCCGAACGACGCCACTAACGGAGAACGCCGATTAGAGACTGGCGACGGCGAGGCGGCGCTCCGTGAAGTACTCGATCGCCACGGCGAAGCGCTGGCAGCGGCGGTCGAGCGAACTGACGAAGCCGAAGACGCGCTCGAGACGGCGATACTGATGCTCGCCACGGCCGACGAGGACGAGATAGCGCATCTCACGGCGTCGTCGGCCAACCTTCTCGAGGCGGCAGACGGGATCTCGACCCGAGAGACGGCCGAGCTCGCCGCCGACGTCGGAGCGAACGCGAGCGAACTCGCGGACGCACTCGACACCGTGGTCGCGCTCCAGCGAACTGGCGACCTCGACGACCTCGTTGCGATAGCGACCGCTTTCTCGGATTCGCTCTCCGCTGAGGAGATCAGCGACTTGGCCACGGTCCTCGAGGAAGGGGGAGGAGAGATGATCGAGACCCTCGAGATGCTCCTCGAGCTACAGCGTGAGAACCACCTCGAAGAACTGGTCGAGCTGGCGACCACGCTCTCGACGCTGGAGATAGACGCCGACACTGCAGCGGGTCTGAACGCGATGCTCTCGGCGCTCGGTGAGGCGCAGCGCGATTCCGAATCGGTCGGGCCGTTGGGACTGCTCAGTCGCCTTCGATCACGGGACGCTCGCGCAGGGCTCGGGTTCGTCGTCGAGCTTCTGACGGCCCTGGGAAGCCGAATACGGCGACGATGAGTACGAGACCGATAGGCCGCGGAACAGTCTGCCCGTCCCGTTCCATCGGCTGTCAGCTGACACGCGACGGAAATCGGGAGTCCGTAGACGAACTCGGTTTCGAGCGATAGCCGAGAATCGATAAGACAAACTGGCCTCGACAGAACAACTCAGTACATGACGCAGAAGTCCAGCGGGTCCGAGGGTCAGCGCGCGTCTATCGAAGATCTCTCACCGAGTGCGAAGCTCGTCTACAAGACGCTTCAGTACGAGGGAGAACTCACGCAAAAACAGCTCGTAGAGAAGACCGCGCTCGTCCAGCGGACAGTTCGGTCCGCGGTCCATCGGCTCGAAGCGGCGGACGAGATCACCTCACGGACCAAACTCGGAGACGCTCGACAGAGCGTCTATTCGATCGCGGATACCTCCCAGGAGACGACGACAGATCAGCCCGAGTACGTGCGAACGGACGCCCACTCGAGCAGATGACGCAGTCGAGATCGATGGTGCGGGTTACTTCGAGGACCCCGAAGTCGCCGATCGCTTCGCGCTTCTGGTCGAGACCAGCGAATCTCGCCGGTCTGTCGCTGGCGGCGGCGATCTGCGCAAGCTAATCGCGTGTCTCGTCGATATTGCCGGTATCGAACGCCTGATTCGCGAATTAGAAACGAAAAGGGTAGCATCAGTGAATGGCTGACCGAGGGTGAGCGTCGGACAACCCCTCGTGAGTCAGCAGAAAGGAGAGAAGAACGCGTTCGACCTCCACGAGACAGTGCCGTTCGCGCTGGTGGATTCGCTGGAAGCGATCGACTCGCATCGGATCGCTCTGCTCGTCGAGTGTTTCGAGGACCATGTCGAGTCTCTCGTGGTCGCCCTAGTGCCGGAAGACACAGCATTCGACGACGGAACGAACCGGGTTGCTGCGGTCTGAGCAGCAACTGTGTTCGGCGTAGTGAGCGGGTCCGGACGCCAATATCAAAGCGACTCACCGATCGAAGATTGGCCTCAACGGGTAGTGTCTATCGTGTACTCCCGAATATTGGGAAGCTCCCACTCGTATCGGACTGCGACGAGCCGCGTTCCGACTGTGATCCCAGCGCACCCACCGGCCGCGAGGAGCCCCCCTCCGGCGGTCATCGAGATCACCCAGTAAGTACACCCACCGAGCAGCGCGCAACTCGCATAGAAATCCTCGAGGAGGATAAACGGTGGCCGGTCGAGCAGAATATCTGCGAACGCCCCGCCACCGACGGCGTTGATCGTCGCGATAGCGATCACCCCGAACGGAGATACCCCGACGTTCGTCGCGACGATCGCACCCGTCGTCGCGAACGCACCGAGCCCGATCGCATCGGCGGCGAGCGAAAACGGATGGCGGTCGGGGTCCCTGAGATACACCGAGAGAACTACGGCCAGAATCACACCCAGCATCCCGAAACCGATGTTCGTGAGCGTCTGGAGGGAGAGCGGAACGCGCAAAACGAGGAGGTCCCGTGTCGTTCCGCCCCCGAACGCAGTCACGAGTCCGACGACTGTTACACCGAACGGATCAAAGCCCTCTCGAATGGCTTTGCTAGCGCCGACAAGCGCGAAAGCCGCCAGTCCAACGGCATTTACGACCCAAAACAGCGAGCTATCTAGCATCAGTTACTGTGGTTTCCGTACTCGGAGCGCCTGATTGAATCTGTCGCTTCGAGGGTGAGTGCGGCGTGTTCGGGTAGCCGAGATGGAGTCTCGAATGTCGATAGTGGGCGGCGACGGCCCTCTGGGCCCGCCATCCGAAGACGGTGGGCTGCGCTATCGGTCTGTTTCGACCCGAATGCGAACTTCAATTTCGTCGGGATCGCGAACGACGAGACCGCCGTCTGTCTCGGTGAACGGAACATCGCTGGCTTCGAGACGATCCTGAATTGCCTCGAGCGCTGCCCGTTCTGGGACGAGTAGCTCGAACCACGACAGTCCCCGCCCGCTGACCGGGCCCGTCCGATGGTTCCACGTGTTCGCCCCGATGTGGTGATGGTAGCCGCCAGCACCGACGAAGAGCGCGGCCGGCATCTCCGTTTGGACCGCGAATCCGAGAGTGTCCACGTAGAAGTCGTCGAACGTCTCCAGCGAGGACACTTCGAGGTGTACGTGTCCGAGGTCCGTCTCTGGAGGGAGTCCCGAGTCACCCGTGGCAGCGGCTTCCACCGCCTCGAGGTCGAGGGGATACGTCCCCATCTGAATACGCCCGTCCTCACTGCGCGGCCAGCCTTCACGCGGGTAGTCTCGGTAAATCTCGATGCCATTGCCCTCCGGGTCAGTCAGGTACAACGCTTCGCTGACGCCGTGATCGGACGCGCCGCCCAGCTGCCAGTGCTCCCGAATGCGGGCTAACGCGTCACCTAACGCCTCACGCGAGGGAACGCGGAACGCGTTGTGAAAGAGTCCCGTACTCGACTGGTGTCGTTCGAGCGCATCCTCAGCACCCTCCAAGACGAGGAGCGGTGTGCCCGCAGCACCGAGGACGGTCCGAGCGTCGGATTGCCGAAGCACGCTGAGCCCGACGATATCTCGGTAGAACTCGGTCAGCTCAGAGAGGTCATTGACACGGAGTGCGGTTCGTCCGATACGTGCGTTTTGCGGGAGTTCGTTCGAGTTCATTGAGGTCATAGTACGGGACGTGAGCAGCGCTTATCTGTCTGTGGTCCCCGCCTGAGACGACTCGCGGGAGCGACCTGCCTGTTCGAACAGCGCACGCTCTACCGACAGCGCTCCGGGGCCACTCAAGGCGAGTGCTACCGCGATCAAGGCCAGCGTGAGCGTCAACTCGATCCCGCTGCCCGCGGCTGGATACCCGTTGGGAAGATGGACGAGCACTGTGGCAACGAGCATGTCGATGGCGACTAACGCGCTCGTGATTCGAACGGCCAAGCCGGCTACCAACAAGACGCCACCGAGGAGTTCGAGGAGACCGACACCCCACGCCGCAACCGCGGGGAGCGGAACGCCGAGACCTCCCAAGAAGCCCGCGAAGCCGGAGATCCCCATCGCTTTCGGCCCGACTGCGAAGACTTTGCCGACGCCGCCGACCAACATCGGAATCCCGAGGGCCAGTCGAACGAAGGCCAGGCTCCACTGCGTCGCCGTCTCGGAGGAGCGCCGCTGTGGCGCGCTCTCGACCATTAGCTCTCCACCACCGATTGCCCGCCGGTCGTCTGAACGACCCGGTCCGCGACGCGGGCCGCGAGTTCGGCGTCAAGTGACTCGGCCAACGTGCGATCTGCGGCGGCGGCACCTTGGTCGACAAACTGGTCCGTCACGTTCGGGCCCGCGTTCCCGGTGGCACCGAGAACGAGTACCGTCTCGCTTCGTAGTTCCATTACAGTATCTAGTTTGAATGCAAACCCACATATAGTTCAGGCGACAAGCATGTAACCAGGTTATGGCGACCCAACCATCGGAGGGGGACGGTGAGGAACCGACCGACGTCGAACGGCGGAACGCGGACGTCTGTACCGTCGTTGGCGCAGTGGAAGCGGTCGGGTCGAAGTGGAAACTCATCGTCCTCAACGACTTACGGGGCGGGGAAAAGCGGTTCAACGAACTCAAACGGTCGACGGGGGCGAGTTCCTATACGCTCTCTCGCGTCCTCGACGGCCTGGAGACGGAGGGATTCGTCGAGAATCGCAAGGAGTTGGCGTCGCCGGTCGCCAGTTACTACTCGTTGACCGAAAAGGGCGGTGACCTCTGTCCGGTGTTCGACGCCCTAGACGAGTGGGGAACCGACTGGCTCGAGTGAACCGCCTCGGATCGTCCGAGGCGACCTGTCGTCTCGTGCTACCGAGAGAACGTCGCTCTCGCACGACGTGACCCTGGGACGGGTCACACGACTGCAACGAGAACGGAATACGCGTCCACGGGGAAGAAACGTGACCGCTCGTTTACGGCCACAGTCCACGCGCTTCGTGTGCGTCCGCGATCCGTGAGAGCGCGACGATGTACGCCGCATCGCGCCAGGTGACGTCGCGCCGTTCGAACTCGGATCGAACCGCGTCCCAGGCGGCCTGCATCTCCGCTTCGAGTTCGTCGTTGACTCGTTCGAGCGACCAGGCTCGCCGGTTGATGTCCTGGAGCCACTCGAAGTAACTGACCGTAACACCGCCGGCGTTGGCGAGGATGTCGGGAATCACGGCGATGTCCCGCTCCGCGAGAATCGAATCGGCCGTCGGGGTCGTCGGACCGTTCGCGCCTTCCACGACGAAGTCCGCCGCGATCGCGTCCGCGTTCTCCTCGGTGATCACGTTCCCCAAGGCGGCCGGAACGAGGACGTCGACGTCGAGCGTGAGCAGCTCGTCGTTCGATATCACGGTGTCGGCGTACGTAGTGACGGCCTCCGGTTCCTCGTCGTGTGATGGGACGGCCGCCGTCTCGATCCCGTCCGGCTCGTACATCGCCCCGTTCACGTCACTAACCGCGACGACGGTCGCACCCCACTCGTCGAGGAGGCGGGCCGCATTCGCTCCGACGCTCCCGTAGCCCTGAATCGCGACGGTCGTGTCCTCGAGTCGCCGGTCGTAGTACTCACACACCAACTGCGTGATGATCGCTACGCTCCGTCCGGGGGCCTCCTCGCGCCCTTCGCTCCCGCCGACGACCGGCGGTTTCCCGGTGACGACGCCCGGCGTCGTCTCGCCCTCCTGCATCGAATAGGCGTCCATCAACCATGCCATCGTCTGCGGGTCGGTACCCATGTCGGGAGCGGGAATGTCCTGATTGGGTCCGATGTTGTCGCGCAGTTCCTGCGCGAATCGTCGGGTGAGCCGCTCCTTTTCCTCGTCACTCAATTCCTTCGGATTGACCGCGACGCCGCCTTTGGCACCGCCGAAGGGGAGGTCCATCACGGCACATTTCCAGGTCATCCACATGCCGAGGCCGACACACTCGTCCCGAGTGACTTCGGGGTGATACCGAAGCCCGCCTTTGAACGGCCCTCTCACGCTGTCGTGCTGGGCGCGATAGCCCGTGAACACTTCGACTGACCCGTCGTCTCGCTCGATGGGGACTGTCACCTCGTGGACTTTCTTCGGATGTTTGAGCCGTTCGACGATGTTCCGGTCGATGTCGAGGTGATCGGCCGCGTGGTAGAGCTGTCGTCGAGCAGTTTCGAGCGCGGACTCCGGGCCGGTCGACTCCGCCGAAGCGTCGCCGGATTCGTCGTGGACGCTCTCGGTCTCCGATGCCATCGTCATTCGAGTGCTGTCAGGCGGTTTCGCATCGGGCCACCGCAATCAGGACACTGGCCGGGATCGTTCTCTGCGACGATAATACTGCCACACTCGAAGCATTCGTACGGCGTCTCTTCGTCCGATTTCGGGTTGACATCTCTCATTGTAGGTCACGAGCGCCCCGTAGCGGCGGGGTACTCGTTATAGGTGTAATAAGTGTATAAGGGAATATCTGGGGGTTGAGTACCTAGCCCCGATCCAGCTAACGGGTTCGTTATTCAACCGCCCTCGTAGAAGCCGCTACCGAGAGTTCGTTCTCCTCGAATAGCGCGGCGAACAGTTTCCGCTGGACGGTCCGGACGTGCTGATAGAACGCGGGTGGGGAGATGTCGAGCATCGCCGCGATCTCCTCGCCCGTGTTCTCGCGCGGCGATTCGAAGAACCCGCTGTAGTACGCCGTCTGAATCACTTCCAGCTGCCGGTCCGTCACCGCCTCGAGGAACTTCGAGTAGAGGTCGTGTTCCGCGGTCTGATCGAGCGTCTGCTTGGCACGGAGCTCGACACCGGTGAACGTTTCGCGGACGAGCCGCGCGATCGTTCGGACGTCGATGCTCTCCGGAATGTCGATAACGAGCGTCGTCGTCGTCGGCCCAGCAGTCGCTTCACGGAAGACGGCACCGTGATCGGCCAGATCTAAGGCGAGGAACGGCTGTGTGAGTCGGAGCTGCAGCACGCCTCCTTCGGTATCCGCGCTGATCTGTCGTACCGCGTCGATACCCACCAACTGCGAGGCGGCGTCCGCAACGTCGGTTACCGCCCCGTCGTCGACGGTCACGAACACGTAGCTGCCGTCCGTCGATTGCTGGACGCCGCCCTGGTACGAGAGGGTGCACTCCGTCTCCCGTGCGAGCCGTGAGAGGACGAACGAGGAATCGTCGATGGCGAACTCGACGCGTGTCATCGACGTCGTGAGCAACGCGTTCTTCCGCTCGATCGCACTGAGGGCCGACGCGATGGTGTCGCCGAGTTCCGTGAGGACCGCTTTCGTCGTCTCGTCGAACGCGTCTTGCGTCGGTGCGTACACCGTCAGGACGCCGTGCGTGAGATCGTTGTAGACGAGCGGGATGCCGAGGACGGAGAGGTAGTCCCGAGAGAGAGCGTCCTTCCGCCACGCTTCCTCGCGGAGCCCGGCAGCGACGTTCGTCACCATCGTCACGTTACCGGTGGCTGCGGTTCGACCGGCCGGTTCCGCCTCCGACTCGGCGATGTCGAACGATTGGCTATCTAGGTAGCCCCGTTCGGTGCCCGCCCAAGCCCGCGGCTCGAGGCTCTCGCTCGCCGGGTCGACCGTGCCGATCCAGGCGAACCGGAACCGGTCGTCGGCAGTCAGGAGTTCACAGACCGTGTGATCGATCTCCTCGCGCGTCTCCGCTTGCACGAGCGCTTGGTCGATCTCCCGAATCGTCTCGTTGATGCGGTTCAGCGCGGTCAGTTGCTCGTTTCGCGTTTGCAACGTGCGATCCTGTTCGCGGAGTCGGGACTCGCGCGTGACGCGGTCGAGGGCCGCCTCGGCGGTTGCAGCGAGTAGGTCAGCTAACTCTCGGGTCACCGCATCGAAGATGCCGACTCGGTCCGAGCCGGCGACGAACACGCCGTGGTTGCCGAGCGGGATGTAGGCCGCGCTTCGGAGGTCGGTCGCCCGGTTTTCGAGTCGGTCCGAATCGTGGACGTCGTCGAAGAACAGCACTTCGTCCTCGACGAAGCTGTGGCTCGGAAGCGTCTCGCCGTTCGCGGGAACGGTCGGGAGCGGCCCGTTGAGCTCTTTCATCGTCGCCGAGTGCGCCGCGGGCCTGAGTTCGTTGGTATCGCCGTCGAAGAGATAGACGGCACTCGCATCGAGATCGAGTACCCCCGGGGTGTCGTCGACGACGTGCTGAGCGATCTCCCGGTGCGTCTCGGCGTAGAGGAAATCGCGGGCCGTTTCGTGGAGCGTCGCGAGGGCCTCCTCCCGTTGTTTCCGTTTCGTGATGTCCCGACAGCTGAAGAGGAGCGTGCCGTCCTGGATCGAGACCTCCCGAACATTGACGAGCAGCGTGTGTTCGCGCCCGGCTTTGTCCGTCACCGTGGTCTCGATGTTCTTGAGGATCCCGTTCTCGGCGAGTTCTTCCCGGTCGAAGAGGTCGCCGCCGAGGAGGTCGTCGATCGCGCCGAGTTCCCGGATCTCCGCGGCCGTGTACCCGAAGATGAAGTGGACGTTGGGACAGACGTAGGTGTATTCCCCGTCCTCGTCCGTGATGAGGATCGTATCGGTCATGTTATTGAGCGTGACGCGATGGAGCTCCTCCGACTGGCGGAGGTTCCGTTCGAGGTCGACGCGTTCGGTGACGTCGACGCCTTCGACGACGACCGAGACGGGGTCGCCACGCTCGTTTTCGACGGGACGTACGGAGAGGTCGACGACGCGCGGATCGTCGACGTGTGGCGGCTGTAGGACGACCGCACTGCCGAACGACCCGTCGAGCGCCTTCTCCACGAGTTGTTGGATATCCTTGTTTGTGCCGTCCGGGCGCGACCACCACGGAAGTGTCCAGAACGGCTCGCCGACGACCGCGTCGATATCCGCGTCGATCATCTCCCGTGCCGTCTGGTTCACGCGGGCGAGTGACCCATCCGGGTCCAGTACCCAGGTCGCCGTCCGCGTGTCGTCGAAGATCGCGTCGAACTGTCTCGCGCGTTCTCGTCGCGTGGCCGACCGCTGTGCGGACCGAATCGCGCGTTCCGCTCGGGTGACGAGCTCGTCGGGCAACTGCTCGGCTGGATCCGTAAGCGCGATATAATCGGTGACGCCGGCTTCGATGGCGCTGCTGGCAACGGCTTCGCTTCCATCCGTAGTCACGAGGAGAAACGGCAGCGTGCTGGTTTCGCTGCGGACCGCTCTGAGGAGTTCGATGCCGGTCGTCTCCGCGAGCGCGTACTCGCTGATGAGACAGTCCGCCGCTCGCTCCCGGACGAGCTCCATCGCCGCCGCTTTGGTTTCAACCTGCTGTACGGTCGCACCGATCCGGGTGTCGAGCGTCGTTGCGAATTCCGCGAGCCACTCGCTCGACCCGACAACCAAAACGGTCGACGATTCGAGAACGGTCGGGGGGACCCCGTCTCGGTGCCGTTCTGAACCGCGATGTTCGCTCATTGCTTGTTCAGCATCAAACCACAGAGAGCTAAAACTGTTTGGTGTATAACCATTCAGGGACGAGACGCGGGATATGTAACGTGACGAACTGTTTCCCCTCCGTTCACGCCAAGAGGATGTCACTCGTTTTATCGTCCTCACGGACGAGCGTTCGCTTGATGCCGGAGATCTACTTCGAAGACATCAAAGAGGGCACAGTAAGAGACGTCGGCAGTTACACCGTTCCGAAAGAGGAGATGGTCGCGTTCTCCGAGCGGTACGATCCGCAACCGATACATATCGACGAGGAGGCGGCGTCGAACCACGTATTCGGAGAGATTATCGCCAGTGGCTGGTACACCGCCTGTATCTGCATGCGACTGCTCACCGATGCCTTCCTCCGTGAGACGGTGAGTATCGGCTCGCCCGGGTTAGATACGCTATCTTGGTCGACGCCCGTGTACGCTGGCGACACCCTCACCGTCGAAAACGAAATTCTCGATACCCGAGCGTCGAGAAGTCGCGACGATCGGGGCTACGTGCGCAATCAGACTCGCGCGTACAATCAGGACGACGAGGAAGTGATCTCGTGGACCGCGACGACCATCGTGCTCTGTCGTGGTGCCGACTGAGTCCCGACTGGCTCTCTATTCCCGCATGCAGTGTCTTCCGCCTCTAGCCTACCCACTTGAAACAGCGAAAAGCGGATTGGTCAGTCCCACTTAGCACGGCCGTCGAATGAGACCCAGTCTCGCCCCTAACTGCTCTGTCTGCTAGAGCAGCCGGCCTAGTGACTGGGTCGTTTCCTTAACTTGCCGTGAGTTTGCCCCCGATCCAGAGGAGCACTATAACGGGGAGAAGCGGAAGGAGGAGGAGTACCAACGGCGCAGCGACCAGATATCCGATCAGACGCATTCCGGTATTCGAACTGTTTGGTCGAGGACGGTTTATCGATCTCGCCATGTCCGACACCACGTACCGCTACGTCAAAAACTAACTGGTCGATAAGTTCGAGAGGGTCGTTTCTATACCACTCAAAGGCCCATTTCGATTATGTATCTTTGTTCGTACTGACCTTTCGGTTAGCGAAGCAGTGCAGCTAGCGAGGGGAAGCATATGCACAGAAGGGCGGAAAGTAGCAGTAACGGTTCAACGCGAGAGCTGCTAATTGCAGTCGAGTACGCTGAAACGTCTGTTCCCGTGGCCAGTATGAGACCGTTTATCGCGGTAGCAAAAACCCGACCTTCAGAGCGAAGAAGAAGTCAACGTAACATCGCATCGACGTACTCATTTGCGGTCCGCCGTGCCGTTTCGAGGGCTTCGACCTCGTCCAACACCACGGCCCGAGTCCGGGCACCATCGACGATGGTCATCAGCGAACGAGTTACGTGGTCGGCGTCGACGTCGTCGAATACGCCTTCGTCGATACCGTGGTTGATGACCGCTTTGAGCATATACCGGATGTATTCATCGTTCTGCTGGAAGCGCTCACTAAACGCCGCTTTGTACGGGGCCTGACTCCGCATTTCCAGTAGTGCGATGGAGAGGTCGGGGTTCTCCTGTGGTTTGACCAGCAGTTCGTCGAGCAGCAGTTCTAAGCGGTCCTCCGGGTCGGTCGTCGCGACGTCGTGTATCGAATCGACGAACTGGTCCAGTAGATAATCGAGAAAGGCGGCGAGGAGCTCGTCTTTGGTGTCGTAATGGTAGTGCACCGCAGCCGTGGATTTCCCGTACTCCGCTGCAATCCGTTTTATCGTGAGGTCAGCGTACCCGTGTTTCCGAAGGGCCCGATAGGTGGCCTCCATGATCGCCTCATCGGGTTCCGAGAGGGTCCGATCCGATGGTTCGGTCATCGGATATCGATATTACCTATGAGTGGATAACGGTTGTGACCCCGTATATCGAGGGTCAGACATACCTAATAGTTAACTACTATTCTGCCGATAGACGCCTCAATAGCCGATATTGACACGATAGAGATTGGGAGAAGGTCTTTTGACTTATTAGTTAGTAAGTTACAGTAGCACTCACGATGGACGACGATACAGCTACTGAGATTCTAGAATCGACGTATCGGGCCCTCTGCAAGCACGGATACGCCGATCTCACCGTCGAGAATATCGCCGACGAAGCGGAACGGAGCAAAGCGAGCATTCACTACTACTACGACAGCAAGGAGAATCTCTTCATCGAGTTTCTCGACTTCCTGTACGACCGGTACACTGCGAAGCTCCCGGCAGCCGACGGTGGCACGCCGCGCGAGCAACTCTCCGCGCTCCTCGAGATAGTTCTCACCGAAGAAGAGGCCGCGCCTGGCCAGGAGTTCCGAACTGCACTACTCGAAGTGAAGGCACAAGCGCCGTACAGCGACGCTATCCAGACGCGACTCGTGAGCCTGGACCAGGTGCTTTTCGAACGGGTGCGGGATATCATCGCGGCCGGTGTCGAGACCGGCGAGTTCGACGCAGCCGTCGAGCCGACCGTCGCCGCCGAGTTCCTCGTAACCGTCATCAAGGGCGCTCATACGCGACGTGTGGCCGTCGATCACTCGTCCGAGCGACTTCACGAGACGGTAATCTGGTACGTTGACAGCCATCTCATCGGAGATGACCTATCGGGGGCGACCCCGTGATGGGCGTTCGGGACCGTATTCGCTCCCTGTTCAGGGGACCCGAAGAGTTCGACCTCACCGCGGGTAGCATCGGGAAGCCCCTGTTCTTCCTCTCGATGCCGATCGTCGTCACGAACCTCTTCCAGACGGCGTACAACCTCGCGGACACGTTCTGGCTCGGCCAGTACAGCACCGACGCCTTGGCGGCGATCAGCTTCGCGTTCCCGACGGTCTTCCTCCTCATCTCGCTCGGGATGGGCATCTCTGTCGCCGGCAGCGTCCTCGTCGCTCAGTTCACCGGTGCGGACGAGGAACGTGAAGCCGAATACGCGGCTTCACAGACGGTCACGTTCGCCGTCATCGCCTCGGTCGTCCTCGGCGTCGCGGGCTACTTCGGCGTCGATACGTTCCTCGGCCTGATGGGTGCGTCACAGGATGTGCTGCCGCTGGCGACGAGTTACATGGAAGTCATCTCGCTCGGACTGCTGTTCATGTTCGGGTTCGCCGTCTTCGTCTCGCTCATGCGCGGGTACGGCGATACGATCACGCCGATGCTCGTGATGTTCGGGTCGGTCGTGCTCAACATCGTCATCGATCCCTTCCTCATCTTCGGTTGGACCGTCGTCGAGAACGCGCCGCTCGTCGGCACCCTCTCCTTTCCCGAACTCGGGATCCGGGGCGCCGCCATCGCGACCGTCTTCTCACGTGCACTGGCGCTCCTCGTCGGGTTGGCAATCATGTTCCGAGGGAACCGCGGGGTTCAGATCCACCTCCGAGACATGTTTCCCGATCTCTCGTCTCTCCGGCGACTCGTCCGTATCGGTCTGCCCGCGTCGATCGAGGGCACGGGGCGGGCGCTATCGATGAACCTGCTGTTGGTCATCGTCGCGCTCTTTCCCGACACGGTCGTCGCCGCCTACGGGATCGGAACGCGCGTGTTCTCCGTCGTCTTCCTGCCTGCCATCGCCGTCGCCCGGGGGGTAGAGACGATGACCGGCCAGAACGTGGGAGCGAACGAGCCGGACCGAGCGAAACGAGCGGCGGACCTCGCGGCGAAGGTGCTCTTCGTCGTGCTTACCGCCGCAGGCATCCTCGTCTGGGTCACTGCAGCACCGGTCGCCGGTCTCTTCACGACGGATCCCGACGTCGTCGGGATCGCCGCTCAGTTCGTCCGGTACGTCGCGCTGACCTTCGGGTTCATCGGGATCACGCGGGCCTACACCGGTAGCTTTCGAGGTGCCGGCAAGACGCTCACCGCCGCGGCCATCTCCGTGTCGATGCTCGGCATCATCCGCTTCCCGATCGCGTGGATCGCCGCCGATCCGCTCGGCGAATCCGGCATCTGGCTGTCGTTCGCGACCTCGAACGTCGCGGGAGCGACACTCGCCTATGCATGGTATCGACGTGGAACGTGGCGGGAGACCACCCTCACGGAATCTCGAGTCAGCCTCGGTAAAACCACTACTGAGTCTCCAACGGACGGAGATTGATAGTAGTGACCGTGGGGTATCTCGTCTCGTCTGCGGGTCTGAACCGGCGGGGACGCGACGTGGGGGAGACTGTCTCGCGGCTCGAAAATAGAGCGATGGGACGCTCGGTATCACGGGAGAAAAGTATAGCTGCCCCGTCAGCGACGGGTGAAACGAAATCCACTTCATTCGCCGTTTATTCCGGCTAGATACGGCATTATGGCAAAGAAGAGGTCGCAATATCTACGCCCTATCTCGCCTCTCGTCGGCAACTTCTCTCGCGTTCTCTTCGTGGCCATCGGTCTCGCAGTGCTAATCGGGTGCCTGACGGGCGTATTTCTCCGCGTCCTCTACTGGTCGACGACTCTCCTCTGGAGAATCATCCCCGAAGCGATCGCCGTACTTCCGGGTCACCCGGGGTATACTCTCGTCGTCTGCACAGCCGGTGGAGTCGTCCTCGGATTGGGTCGCGAGTACCTCGGTGACTATCCCAGAGGTGCCGACGAATTGATCGCGGAAATCCGCGAGGGACGCCGGATTCATCACGGCGTCATTTCGAAGGAGGCAGTGAACTCACTCGTCTCGCTCACGTTCGGCGCGAGTCTGGGGCCCGAACTGGCGTTGGCGACGATCGGCGGCGGGCTGAGTTCGCAAGTCAAAGAGAGGTTGACTGCGGCCGTCAGCGCGACGTGGACCGCGACGGCTATGGGAACCAGTCTGTCACTACGCTCTGTCATCTTCAGAAGCGAGCAGACACTACGGCGGTTCGGAGACGGCGACGTCCCTCCGGTTCCGCGATGGTGGAAGGGCATACCGACAGTTGCCGCGCTTGCCTGTGGCCTCCTGATGCTTAAACTGGCCGCGGGTGCCGGCCTACACTTCGGCCGATCCGTTCCCCGGATCCAATCGCCGCTCGGATGGCAGTTGGTCATCACAGTGCTCCTCGGGGTCGCCGGCGGCTGTATCTCCGTATGTTACCTCCAGTTCCGATATCGGCTCCGGAACGTCGGGACAACGGGAAACGTACTCGTTCGATCCACGCTTGGTGGCGTTTTACTGGGACTCGCCGGAGCGGTCGCGCCACGAATCCTGTTTTCCGGGCAGGACGTCGTCGGCGAACTCTTCACGGGGTTGCCGCTTGCGGCCTGGGCGTTGGTGACAGCCGGTTTCGCCAAGATCGTCATGGTGAGCGTGATGCTCGAAACCGGTTGGAAGGGCGGGCCGATTCTCCCGCTGATGGCCGGCGGCGCGACTCTCGGTGCCGGACTCGCCGAAGCCGTTCCGGCGGTCGGTTCGGTAGTCGGGCTGACCGCGATGATGGCCAGTCTCCCGACTGCCGAACTGACTCGCCCGTTGGTAATTGCCGGCTCAGTCGCGCTCTTCTTCTCTCCCTCCCTGTTTCTGGTCGCAACCGTCGGTGCGGTCGCCGGTGCAGTTGTCGTCCGGTTCGCGGAGACTTTGCCGTTCGCAGATCGTGCCGAGCCACGCTGACCCGCCATTACTGGTGTATTCGGGATCGAAATGCCGTCTCGTGGCCACGAGACGGTTTCGCCGTCTCAGTCGGACGCGAGTCACTCGGTCGACAGTAGGGTAGAGCGATATCACCGCCGGAATTCGACTGGTGAACCAGAACCGTTTCAGTAGCGACTCCGCTAGTTCACATTACCGAACACCGATCGCAATGTCACAGATACAGACAGCCGTACCCGCGGACGAAACACCGGCGGGCGAGTGTGAGTACTGTGGGCAACCCTTTCCGACCGGCAAGCGGCTTTCACTCCACAAGGGAGTGAGACATCCCGACCGACTCGACGAATCCGAGCGAAAGGCGTTTGCGTCGACATTCTCTGCCGAAGGCGATAGCCTCCGTCGACTCCGTCTGAAAATGCTGGGAGTGTTGATACTCCTCTATTTTGCATTCCTGATGGTGTATGCCGTCTTCGCCTGATCCGGACGCGGACGTGTCCCCCGATACCGAGACACGGACGAAGCAGTGGTCGGCGTCGGAGGTCGGGAAGACAGTTCTCTCGGCGGCTCACTGCAGACGCATCGTCCAGTCGCTGGCGTGGCTCGTAGCGTCCGTATTTGTCGTCGATACTGTCGCGGCAGCGAACGGGCTCACGCTCTCGAAGGGGCCGCGGGACACACTCGCTATTCCACGGTGGCTCTATCTCACTACCGGCGGTGCCACGATCGGGGCGTCGGCACTCCTCGCGAGTTTCGTCACCGACAGGACATTCGTCCGCGACGTTCATAGCTGGTCGCGAGCACTCCCGACGGTCGAACAGTGGTGGGAACCGATGACGTGGCTCACTCGCGGTCTCGGCGTCGGTGCGCTCGCTCTGGCGGTGTACCTCGGATTCACCGGCCCGGAGCTCCCGACTGCGAGCTTCCCGATCTTACTCGCGTTCACCGGGCTGCGTGCCGGCCTGCCGATAGCGACCTATCTCGTCGGAAACGCGTGGCCGCTACTCAACCCCTGGCGGACTATCGCCACCGTTCTCCCCGCCGGCTTTCGCGAGTACCCTCGCTGGTTGCATCGCTGGCCGGCCGTCGCCGGCCTGTTAGCGCTGGTCTGGGCCGAAGTTATCTTCCCGGTCAGTACCGTCCCGTCCACACTCGCCACGGGGATCGTCCTCTACTCGACGATGACGATTGCCGGTGCGCTCCTGTTCGGTCCGGCATCGTGGTTCGACAATGCGGACCCCCTCTCTGTTCTCTTCGGCCTGTACGGTGCTGTCGCCCCGATTCAACGGCACAACGGGACGCTCCGGGTGACGCCTCCCGGAAGTGGACTGCGGAATTCAGACGTAGTCTCGGACACCTCCGACGTTGCCTTCATCGTCGCGCTGATCTGGGAACTCACGTACAGCGGCTTTATCACCACCAGCGCAGGCGCAACGGCCATCGAGAGCCTCGTCGGTATCGCCCCGTTCGAGGTCGTAAACGTGGAGACGCGTGCGATCGCCGTCTACACGCTGTTGTTTCTCTGCGGCTATGCCGTCTTCCTGTGTGCGTACTGGTACGCGGGCCGCGTCTCGCGACGGAGCACCGACACCTACGTCACCGTTCGGACGATCGGGTTTCGGTTCGCTCCACCGCTCCTGGCGATCGCGGCCGGTTATCACCTCGCCCACTACGCGGGACTGTTCGTCTCGCTCAGCCCGGCACTCGCCACGGCGCTTGCCGCTCCGCTGTCCCCACCGGCGAATCCCTCGGTTCTCTCCGTGCCGTCTTGGTTCGAGGGGCTGAGTATCGCGGCCGTGCTCGTCGGCCATCTCCTGTCGATCTGGGTGACTCACGCGGTCGCGTACGACGTCTTCTCCAGTCGTCTCGTCGCGATTCGAAGTCAGTACCCGTTCGTCGCCGTGATGATCGGATACACGATGATCAGCCTCTGGATCCTCTCCCTCCCCGGCGCTACGCCCCCGTACTTACCCTGATCGACGCCGGACTGTGCCACGGGAATCGAGTGCTCGATTCTCGGACGGGGCCCGACCCACTCAGACAGTGAACTCGATCGGTGGCATGTCGATGAAGGCGGTCTCGTAACCGTCGTGCCGGGCGAGTTGCGGCGGTGTCTGAACGGTAATCGCGACCGAGTCACCCGACTCGACCCCGGACAGAGACGCCCCGTAATAATAGCTGATCTCGGGGTCGAGCGACGCCTGAAGCGGCCCCTCAAAGACGGTTTCCTGTCCGCGCTTCACGGTCGCCGAGAGTGTCATTCGAGGCAGGATAACGCGGTTGTACGGCGTTCGTGGTGAGACGACCAGAGAGGGGCGACCGGCCTCACCGAAGCGGGCCCCGTCCTCGACGACGGTGGTGAAGAACGTCGCATCGCCGGAGGACCCCTCACCGATTGGCCGACCGGGAAGGTCGTTCTTTGGCGGTGCCAGCGGTTCGGGCGCCCGCTGCGTTTCCATCAGATCGACTGTTCCCCGTGAACCGGCTTTCTCCCCCAGTCTGCGATACGCGAGATCGTACGTTTCACTCGTATCGAACGTGAAACTCATCGTGGCGGAGTGCGCCTCCGTGAACCGGCCTTCGAACGGTTTCGTCCGATTGGTCTGGAGTGGCCCGACGCGAAGTGTAATATCGTACGTTCCCTCGCCCGGAAGCCCGATATTGTCCCCGTAGTGAAACCCCATGTTCGGCGAGATCATCGGCCACAGCGTGCTACTGGCCACTCGCCCGTCGGTATCGCTGATCTCTGCGGAGATATCCACCGGCAGGATCGTATTCGTCTCGACGTCCCACGCGCTCGCCATCAGGTGGAGCGAGTCGTCGGATTGGACGACGACCTCCGTCTTGTCCGTCCCCGTGAGATTCCAGAACCGGTGCGGGAACGAGTGCATCAGCGCGAATCCGACATCACCGGCGGTCGTCGTCCCATACGTTCCCATCCCCTCCACGACCGCGGGGTAATAGACTGCCCGAGGGCGATCCTCGACGAGCGGCGGGTCGCGCCACGCCGACTGCGTCTCGAAACCGAGACTGCCGAGACACCCGGTGAGAGCCGTCCCCCCCAGTAGTCCAAGTCCGCTCTTGAGGGCCCGTCTACGGTTCATTGTTGGGTAATCGAGCGGCACGCGAGTAGAGGTTCTGGTACGGTGCCCGAATCGCCTCCGTCGGTATCCCGAGGATGGGATTCGCGGATCTCGATACGACCAGACCGACGGATTCCCAGTGTATGGGAAACCGACACACCTTCTTCTGGCCGACCGCCCTCGTCCCTGATAGAGACACGCTCGGAACAACTGTGCGCCGCTATTCGAGGCCTATTACGCATGTCCAATCCGAAACTCGATACGGGAAGATCCGATATAGAGGAACAGCGAGCGGATACCGAACCCCAGCCGCCCTCGTCGTGTCCGGAGTGCGACGGACAGGTCGTCCACGACGAGGAACACGGGGAGACGACTTGCGAGGAGTGCGGGCTCGTACTCGACGACATATCGATCGACCGAGGACCGGAGTGGCGGGCGTTCTATACTGACGAGCGTGCGGAGAAGAGTCGCGTCGGCGCGCCGACGACCCAGCTCATGCACGATAAGGGGCTGAGTACGACGATCGGCTGGCAGGACAAGGACGCCTACGGGAAGTCAGTCTCCGCGCAGAAACGGGAGCAACTGCAGCGCCTGCGAACGTGGGACGAACGGTTCCGAACGAAAGACGCTCACGAGCGAAATCTCAGACAAGCGCTCGGTGAGATCGACCGCATGGCGTCCGCACTCGGCGTGCCTGATCCGGTCCGTGAAACTGCCGGAGCGCTATACCGCCGAGCGGTCGATGAGCACCTCCTCCCCGGCCGGTCCATCGAAGGCATGTCGACGGCGGCGCTGTACGCGGCCGCCCGGCGACACGGCACCCCGCGGTCGCTCTCGGAGTTCGCGACCGTGAGCCGAGTGAAAGAGATCCGCATCCAGCGGGCATACCGATACACGTCTCGAGAACTCGACCTCCGGATCGAACCGGCGGATCCACTCGAATACGTGCCTCAGTTCGCATCGGCACTCGAAGTGAGTGACGAGGCGATTCGTCAGGCTCGGGACCTCCTCAGGACCGCGAAAGCCGAAGGCGTTCACAGCGGGAAGAGTCCGGCAGGCCTCGCCGCAGCGGCGATCTACGCGGCGACGCATCTCGCGAACGAACAACTGACACAGGAGACTGTCGCCGACGCCGCACACGTCAGCAAAGTCACGATTCGAACCCGGTACAAGGAGCTACTCGAGGCGTATGCCGCGGACAGTGGTGCCGTCTGATGCCGGCGGTTACGGCAGCTATCTCCGGCAGCAGATCGCCACCGGCCCCGCTCCGAAGCGGCTGTCACCCCCGCGCCTTCGACTCGTAACCGGATGCCCGCTCCCGAGTTCCCACCACGTCCGACCGATGGCGAGTGATCCAGCGTCAGCCGACGACACGCCGTCGTTGCAGGACGTCCTGAACGCGCTGGACGACCCCGACTGTCGGGCCATCCTCCGTGAAACGGCCGAACCCATGACAGCGACCGAACTTATCGACACCTGCGAGATACCGAAATCGACGGTGTACCGGAAATTAGACCGTCTTAGCCGAGCGTCGCTCGTTCGAGAGCGAGATACGATCAACTCCGGCGGAGGGCGAACGACCAAATACGAACGGGACTTCGACGACGTCACGATCTCTATGGACGAGACGGACACCTTTTCAGTGACGGTCGGCCGACCGTCCCGACAGTCCGACGAGCGTCTCGCCGATATCTGGTCGAAGATGGGAGACGAACTATGACGTGGGTCGATACGGCCATCATCGCCGTGAAGACGGTGATCCTCCTGCTTGGAGGGGGAATCACGGTCATCGCATATAAGGCCTATCGCCGAACCGAAGCCCCGTCGCTGCGCGTGCTCGGGGTCGGGTTCGGCATCATCACACTCGGTGCACTCCTCGCTGGCATCGCTAATCAGGCCCTCTCGGTATCCCTCGAGACCGGCGTGTTGATCAATAGCTTGCTCGTCGCGGTCGGACTCGCGATCATCATGTATTCGCTCTACATGGAGCAGGGCGACTGAATGCGGAACCTCGGACACCTGTGAAGACTGCGTTACCCCTGAAGCGCCGATATATCGTCCGGAAAGCCCGCCTCGATGGCCAAGCCGCGAATCGCTGACCAGGGCTTGTATCCTACTATCTCCGCGATGGCCGTCATCACGTCTATCCGGTTCGTCCCGCGTGTGGTATCTGAATCTGTGTTTCGAGGAGTCGACCGGGAACTCTCACCAGCACAGCCGGCCGGAATTCAACGACAGCCGGTCGGTGTGAGATCGAGACATTTTTCGCACTAACTAACTAATCAGTTAGTATGCTAGACAGCCCAATCATCGGTGTTGGATCACTAGACCTCACAGCGACACAGTTCACGGCGAAGAACGCTTTCGGCACGGACACTCTTCGAGATCGATGAGACGTGCCAGTACAGGCGTAGTCCTCCAGAAGACACTCTCGATTCGGACAGCACTCTGAATGATGGCCAGTTTCCCTCGACAGACAGTACGTAACTACGGTAGCGGATGTAGAGAGTATGACTGCGACTGAGACGTCCACTGCGCGCGAAGAGGCCCTCGACTCCGCGCAGGGGTGGCTGATCGTCGGACTCGGTATCTGCCTCCTCACGGCCATCTGGGGGGCTGTCTTCACCTTCACCGTCTACGCTGACCGCCTCGCCGCGACCTTCGGCCTCTCCTCGTTGCAGGTCTCGTCGGTGTTCTCGATCACGACTGCGTTCTTCCTGCTGATCGGCGGCCTCTTCGGCGTGTTCGCTGCTCGGTTCTCACTCCGACCGATCCTCGCGGCGGTCGGCGTCGGTCTCGTCGCTGCGACCGCGCTCCTGCAAATCGTCACCTCCTACGCCGGCGTCGTCGTCGCGTTTGCACTCCTCGGTACGGCGGGAGGTACCGCGTTTACGATCGTCGTGTCGCTCGCACCGCAGTGGTTCGATATCCACGAGGGGCTCGCAACGAGTGTCACGATGACGGGGATCGGTCTCGGTCCGCTACTGCTACCGTTCGTGTGGCTCCGGCTGTTCGACCGGACCAGCCTCCGACCCGCCTTCGCTATCGTCATCGGCGTAACCGCCGTTCTCGTGTTCGTATCGAGCCTCGTCTATCACCGACCACCACGGGAGTCCCAGAGTGCCGCCACAGTCGATACCGCGTGGCTCCGTGCGAGGATCGGCGACCGGCGGTTTCTCAGCACGGCTCTCGGGTTCGCCCTCGCGTTCAGCTGGTATTACGTGCTCTCCGCTCACCTCGTCGAGATTCTCACAGCGAACGGTATCGATGTCAGGGTCGCCGCCGCTGGGCTCAGTGTCATCGGTGGCGTCAGCGTCTTCACCCGTATCGGGGGCGGGATCGTCGGAGACCGCGTGGGGCAGCGCGAGACCTTCGTAGCGAGTGTCGTCCTCGCCGGCCTCTGTACGTTTGCCTTCCCGTTCGCGCGTTCGAACCTCCTACTCTATCTCGTACTCTTCGGATTCGGTGTCGCTCTCGGCCCTCTCGCCTCGCTCTGGTCACCGATTATCCTCACTCGCTTCGGCTCCGAGAATGCGACGGCGACGGTCGGCCTGATCAATATCGCCGTGGCCGGTTCGGCATTCCTCGCACCGCTCGTCGTAAGCGCGATTCGAAACGCGACCGGTGGATCTGTACTGCCCTTCGTCGTATTGGGTGCCAGTATCGTCCTCGGGGCTGGTCTCTTCCACTGGGGAACGAACCAACGAGCGGTGAGTTAGAGCGATGCACTCGCGGACGTCTACGGGTGGACGTGTGAAATTACCGAGAGCGATACGGCGGCGTGCGGACCGCCTTGAGAATCTCATCGACTAGTCACAGCGTTCCTGATTCGTTTGCACCGCGACAGTGCGGAGCGATGAATAAATGCGGGGGACGATAACGAGGAGCAAGCCAGATTCCAACGAACGCAATAACCGCAGAGACGGGATTGGATTTATGTATTTTGAGCGACTATACTATATAAATGGCCGATCACGAACCGACAGAGACATCGGCCACTGCTACTCCGCCGATAGCAGTCTATAGACGTATTGTCGACGGTGTTGTCGGCCTTGATGAGCGGTGGCAGGTTACATATTGTAACCGATACGCCGTGGAGGTTCTCCAGCGGACCGAAGACGACCTTCTCGGAACAGATGCTCGCGAAGTCCTCTTCGGGACCCCTGAGTCGAGTCTCCAGCAAGCACTCGAACGAGCCCGTGAAACACGGGAACCGAGGTCGTTCGAAGCACAGTTCCCTTCACTGGATCGCTGGCTGGCCGGACGTGCGTATCCCATGGGGACGGACCTGTGGCTTCAGTTCCGTGACGTCTCTGAACGCGCTCGCCGCCGGACGCGACTACAGAAACGCGAGCAGGCTATGAACCGCGCGTACGACGTTATCGCAGACCCCGAACTCTCGTTTGACGAGCAGATCGACGCGCTGCTCGAGGTCGTTCGGACGGCAGTCGGAACGGACTACGCGACGCTCTCTCGGGTCGATAAAAACGCCAATTCCTACCTGTTCGAAGCCGTCGCCACACCGGCAGACGCCGACCTCGAAGCCGGCGATACGGCGCCGCTCGATATAACGAACTGCGAGCGCGCCGTCGAAACCGAGCAGACACTCGTACTGAACGATGTCCGGAATGACGCATCCGAGTTAGCCGACCGAGCGGGGAACGCGGACTGGGGGATTTCCTGCTATCTGGGGACACCGATATCCGTCGACGGAAACTCGTACGGGACGTTCTGCTTCTACGACATGGAACCGCGAGACGAAACGTTCTCTGACTGGGAAGTGGCGTTCGTCGAGCACCTCGGCAACTGGGTGAGTGCGGAAATCGAACGCCAGCGCCAGACCGCTCGCCTCGAATCGTTCGCGAGTATGCTCGCCCACGAACTGCGCAATCCGCTGGCCATCGGGCAGATATACAGTAGGCAGCTGCGAGACGAGATCACGCCGGAAGCAGTCGATCACGTCGCCGAAGCGTTCGACCGTATCGAGGAACTCATCGACGTGCTTCTCATTCTCTCCCAGGAAGCGACAGTCGGAATCGACTGGGAGACGGTCGCGGTGGCAGACGCCGCCAGAGCGGCATGGTCGGATGCCGACGTCGATGACGCGGAGCTTACGGTCACAGCGTCCCACAGTCTCGAAGTCGACCCGGTCCACTTCCGGCATCTTCTCGAGAATCTCTTCGAAAACGCTGTCACCCATCACGCGGCAGAGAACCCGGTAGAGGTTACCGTTGGAGACCTTTCGACTGGATTCTACGTCGCGGACAACGGCTCCGGGATTGCGGAAAGCGAGCGCGACCGAGTGTTCGAAACGGGTTACACCACCGCAGACGATGGGATGGGAATCGGACTCGCATTCATCGCCGAGTTGGCGGAGATGTACGACTGGCGCTGTCAGATTACGGAGAGCTATGCAGGTGGCGCACGCTTCGAATTTACGAACACCGAACGCTCCTGAACGCCCCTCGTTAGCCCGACCGAGGTGGAGAATAATGTCAGCAGCGTAGATGTGAACGCCAGTCACTACTCGTCTCGCGGTGACAGCGTGACGGCTCTGGACCGCACCCACGCCCAGCAATCCGCTCACGAAAGGGTACTCGGCGAGTGAGAGAATTCGAGTCGACAGCCCGGCGCAGATCACCTCGAATAGCCCGCTTGGAGAGCTGTTCTGTCAGTTTCGCACTTCGAAGATAGCTTTTCGATGAAGTCTCCGACGGTTTCGACGCTGTACGGGTACTTTCGCTCATTCGGTGCCGACTAGACGGACGCAGTCTCGCATATCTCGTTCGGGAATGATGGAGGCCAGTGAGACGCGAATGTCGTCTCGAGGAGTGATACAGACGCCTGAGACGACGACAGCCCTATTGCTGTGAAACCACAGTCGTGTAGACACGATGGACGTCGCAGTGATCGGTGCGAACGGAGGAATCGGCCGCGAAGTAGTTCGGCGACTCGCGGACGCCGGACACGATCCGATCGGTGTTGTACGCGACGACACGCAGTTCGAGGCAGTTCGCGAGCGTGGCGGGGAGCCCCGGCTGGGTGATCTGGAAGGGGAGTTCGCCCGGGCGCTCGAAGGCGCTGACGCGGTGGTGTTCACCGCCGGTGCCGGCGGGGACACCGGCTGGGACAAGACGCTGTTAGTCGATCTCTGGGGAGCGCGCCGAAGTATCGAGGCGTGTGTCGAGCAGGGTATCGACCGCTTCGTGATGATCAGTTCGTACCGGGCCGGCGAACCGCTCGCCGCGCCGGACGCGATTCGACCGTACCTGGTCGCCAAGCGATGCGCTGACGACGCTCTCAGGTCGTCACCGCTCGACGCCACGATTCTGCGTCCCACCGCGCTCACCGACGACGCGGAAACGGGGCAGATATCGACGGCTTTCGGACCCGAGGACGAGGACGGCGACGAGATCCCGCGTGCCGACGTCGCACAGACAGTCGTCGCCTGTCTCGATACCGAGGCGACAATCGGCGAGACGATCCGACTCTTCGGCGGTGACACCCCCATCGAACAGGCAATCAACCCCGACGAGTGAGTTCGTCGTCACCGCGGAGGAGCCGTTCGACCCCGTTCGTCGGTGTCGCTCGGGCCCGCAAGAACGATCGAACAGCAGATCGTCCGCTCTCAAGTATAGCTATGTTTCTAATTTTAGTACCTATATAAAGATATATATCACCACTTTCGGCATTTTTATTCCTATTTGCGAATTATTAGTCCCATATATTCGACCATGTATCCAGGAATTGCCAATATGAACACTAAATCCGCGAAATTATCAAGTATATCCTGGATCGAGAGACGTTCGAAAACTCACGGGTGATCGGCGGGGCGGAGGACGGACCGCGACGGAGCTCGATACGCCTTCGAAGCGGTACCCGAAGCCGTCGGGACGGAGATGGGCGCGGCCATTACAGTACTCGGCTGCCGACGAGGAGCGCACCGAGGACGGCCGCGACGCTCAGCAGCGCCGCCGTCTCGGTTCCGGGTGTGGCCCCGTTCGACGGTCCCGAACTATCCGACCGCGTCGGCGTCCCCTCGCTAACCGGTCGCGAGGATCTCGGTGCGCCACCGCCGGCCGTTACCGACGTATCGCTGTCCGTCGTAGCGGACGCGGTCCGGGATCCATCGGCAGTCGCATCCGCCGTCGCGGTCGTCGGCGTCACCGTCGACCGGGCCGTACCCCTCACAGGCGTCGCCGTCGCTCGGCTCGGTGACTCGTCCGTCGCGATTTCGCTCTCCGGGACCGACCCGTCGCCGTCGCTCTCGGGAGCCGGCGAAGACGGAGCCGACGCTGTCGACTGGTCCGATGCCGTCGCGGTCGACGTCGGTACCGCTCGTGTCGGCGTCTCCGTGGACGGTGGTGTGGCGGGAGCGGGTCGAGTCGAAGTTTGGGTCGGCGTAGGTGTCGCGACCGGTGTGTCCGTCGCCGTGGCCGTCTCCATCGACCGCGGCGTCGCGGTCTCCGTCGGGGCAGGGGTTGCTGTCTGGGTCGGGGTCGCCGTCTCCGGCGGCGTCGGTTCCGAGAACGTCGCGGTCACGTCCCGCGTCGCCGACTCGCCGTCGCCGTAGAGAGTCGCGTCGAGGTCGAGCCGGCCCGCGTACTCGCCGTCGACGGTGACGTGGAACAGGACGTAGTTCGTCTGCGGCGTCGACAGCCGATAGCGGCTTCCGAGTTCCAGGGACGACCGGTCGTACAGTCCGCCGGTCTCGTGAGCGTCGTACTCGATCTCGACGGAGATTCGTGAGGGGTCGACGGTGTTGTTCTCGCCAGTTTCGAGGCGGACCGCGCGGAGGTCCGCGACCGCCGCGCGGACGGTCCCCACGTCGTCGGCTTCGAAGTCCTCGGCATAGGTGTCGTTCCAGCGCTCGACGACGCCTGCGCGTTCGAGGCGGACCGTCCGCTCGACGTACTCGCCGTCGGGAACGCCGACAGTGACGGTCTTCGAGCGGTAGCCGGGCGCGTCGACCGTCAGCATCTGCTCGCCGGCGGCGGTCGAGAGCCCGTAGGTGCCACTGTGCGAGCTGTAGTACGCGCAGTCGCTGACGGCGACGTGAGCCTGTTCGATGCGCTCCCCGTCCTCGGTACGCACCGCCCCGCGGATCCCCTGCCCCTCGACGACTCGCTCGGTCGTCGCGTAGGCGTCGACGGTGCCCCCGCCGTAGCGGGTCGCGTCGAGGTCGGCGGCGTTAGCGGGCGGGCGCGCCGAACAGCGCAGCGCCGTCTGCAAGACCCCGGGATGGACGTCCCGACCGGCGGCGCTCTCAGCGAGCGCGAGAGTCCCGGCGGCTACCGGCGCGGCTCCGCTCGTCCCCCGGAAGGTGCCGGTCCCGTTCGTCCCGTACGGCACCGGGAGGTCGGTCCCGGGCGCGACCACGTCGGGCTTGTCGTAGGCCAGCGGCCACGTCCGGGGATACCGGACGACCCTACTGCGGTCCCGGCTGTACGGACCCGAGAAGAGCGCCCGCCGACTCGACCCGGAGAACGCCGTCACGCGGCCGTCGGTGTCGTGGGCACCGACGCCGACCGTCTCGTAGATTTTCCCGGGTGCCGAGACGTAGCCGGCCCCCTCGTTCCCCGTCGAAGCGACGACCACGGTGCCGAGTCGCTGTGCGCGCCAGACCGCCCGGACCAGCGGGTCGTAGCGGGCGGTCGGCCCGCTCTGAGTGCGGCTGATGCTGACGACGTCCGCGTCGTTCTCTATCGCCCATTCCAGGCCCGCGATCGCCGACGCGCGGCTCTCGACGAGTCCGTGCATCAACTGCGTGTCGGGCGCAACGCCCATCGCTCGGTACCGACCGGTGCCGTCGGCGGCGACCAGCCCGCTGGTCGACTGCCCGTGGGCGCTTTCGAGATGCGGGCGGGAATCGGGCACGCGACGCCCGTCAGCGTCGAACTCGGCCCAGCCGCCGGGGTAGGTCGGGTCGCTCTCGTTCTCGGTGTAGAGCGACAGCGTCGGGTGGGCGGGCGCTATTCCTCTGTCGAGGACGGCGACTCGGGTCCCGTCCCCGCGAGTGTCGTACTCCGACCACACCGCCGAGGCGTTCGTCGCGGTGACCTGCCACGCCGGTTCCGCCGACCGGTCAGCTTCGGCTCGGCGCTGCGTGCCCGGCCGTGACACCGCAGCCCACTCGGAACGGTTCGGATCCGGCATCGACGCCCCCGACGCACTCACCGAACTGTCAGTCGTTTCCGACGACTCCGGGAACAGCGCGAGCGACGCGACGCCGTCGAGCGCCGCGATTCGAGTGAGGTTCACGCGGTCGAGATCGGCCCGGAGAAGGACGCCGTCGACGAGCCAGAATCTGTTCTCGACGCTGGCCCCGCCGCGGGCGGCCGCGTACTGCAGAACCGGTGTCTGCGTCCGGTTACTCCGGACTTTCAGCCCCGTCACCGTCGTCGGCCGGTCGGTATCGGTGTCG
Organism: Haloarcula limicola; assembly: GCF_010119205.1. Lineage (NCBI taxonomy): Archaea > Methanobacteriati > Methanobacteriota > Halobacteria > Halobacteriales > Haloarculaceae > Haloarcula > Haloarcula limicola. The sequence continues at coordinate 126,284 of NZ_WRXM01000003.1, read as the reverse complement.
GTTTCCGCGTCCAATCGAACGAAGATATCGACGGTGCCGGTCGCGTTCCGGAGCGCGGGGTCGACGGCGGCGGTCGAATCGTCGGGCGAAACTCGCTCCGCTTCGATGTCTGGTCCCGGGACCGACGCCGCGCTCGGGTCGTCTGTCGCGGCCGCGCCGGTGAATCCCGTCACAGCGACGAGCGACACCACGAGCGTCCCCCCGAGGACGACGGCGATCAACCGTCGAACGCTCATCGAACGCTCCCCCACCTCGTCCCTGCGTGGCATCGAGCGACGGCGGCCTGACAGCGGAACATAGTCGAGACGCAGCCTCGGCATAAATAGTTAGAAACGCAATACAAACGCGAAACAGTTGTGACGCGTGCGACGGTTCAGTTGTAACAGTGAGTCGTCACGGCGTCTGAAATGCGATAACGACCCGGATTCGGACCGACTAGTCGCCGCTTACCACCCGTTCCGACCGAAACGTCGCGGTAACCCGCGAGCCGTATCGACCGATGGTGCTTCGCAAGCGACCGTGCTGAGGACAGCCTCGACGGATTATCGAGTCGAACGTCTCGGGACGTTTTCGGTAGACTACCCCGTTCCTGTAACGACACCGGTCACGCGACGCCGATCGCGGCCGACCTACATCGCGATCACGGGCGTTCGAAGGCGAGAGGAGAGCGACTTCCTCCCGCGATATCAGAACTGCGACGGTGGAGTGGCACGACCACCTCCCTTCGTACGAGAGAGCCACGCTGTCTCACCTTGTTGGGATCAGACAGCATCCCACTACCGAACGCGTGTTCTCGACGGCTCCGAATGCACGTTCGAACACGTGCATCCACGGATAGACGAGAGGGTCTCAAAACTCTATTGGCCGTTACTATAGACTCCCGGTGTCCGGACCCGCATCAGTATATGCCTGCGACGAAACCCGACGACGAGGGGTCGGCGGGCCCGATAGCTGCTCGCCGGTCCGTGACCGTCTCACCAGAAAGCATTTATCGAGTGACAACGAATGACAGGGTGCAGGCACGGTCCCTGCATGTAGCGTCGACCGTTCGTCGCCCGCGAGAGCCGGGCGACGGTGCCCTCACTGGGAGTATCGGCTCCCATGGGCCTCCCTTCGTGTACGGCTCTATCTCTTCATGAACTACGAGTACGGCCAGCGACGCTGGTTCCGTCTGAACTGCGCTCCGCGGTAGCTACAGTCACACTATCGAACGGTTTCAGTGAGGCGGGCTCCGAACGTCGCCGCGAGACTGCTCCGGTTCGTTCGACTTCTGCCAGCACGCACCGACCCCGGAGCCTCCGTCTCCGTTCGAAGTGATATCCAAATTGTAGCATTATCTGTGCTCAGTATGGCACCGTCTTCTCTAAATTGGTGAGAAAAAGATATCTAATGGAGAATATCCTGTATCTATCTGATTATATATAACCAAAATTATATATTTGTCTTTACAATCTACGATTCTATAGTTAGAATAGGGAATCTTGGTAGTAGAAGCGTCTCGACTCTCCCGCTCCGCTAACTGGCTGAAAGGCGCGTCCCGTCGGACAGCTACTTTTTTAACGGTACGGGCTGAGGTGCCAGATAGATGGCGTCAGAGAATTCTACACCCCCAGCGGCACGTGCAGCGTCGCATCTACGGACCCTCGACCTCGACGGACAGTCGTGGATCACCGGCGTCGCGATCAACGGACTGTTGGCCGAGGGGAGCGAAGAGTCCGTACAGACCGCCAGAGAACTCGTCGACAGGGCCGTCGCGACGCAGGACGACGACGGACAGCTGGGATACGGGCCGAGCTATCCCATCGAGGTGTTCAGCCACGGCCGGGAGTACGAGGCCAGCTGGGAGCTGACGGTGAAGAAATGCATGAACGCGAACAACACGACCGCGATCGGCCACGGCGTGCTCGACTTCTACGAGCGGACGGGAGACGAGGAGTATCTCGACGCGGCGAGGAACGAGTACGAGTGGCTCATGTCCGTCGACCGGACGAAGACCGGCGGCATCCCCCACCACGACCCGGAGGTGGCCGGCATCAAATCGCTGTGGATCGACTCGGTGTACATGATGTGTCCGTTTTTCAGCAGGTTCGCCGAGGCGGCCGAGGAACCGACGGCACACGACGAGGCCGTCGAGCAGTATCAGGTCCACGCCGAACATCTCCGCGACCCGCGAACCGGGCTGTTCCGCCACATCTGGGTCGAGGAGCCCGACCACTATCCACAGGGGACGTTCTGGGCGCGAGGAAACGGCTGGGCCGCCACAGCGGCCGTCGAGATTCTCGACCGACTGCCCGCGGACCACGACCAGCGCGACGCGCTGGTCGAGCAGTTCCGAGACCACTGCGAGTCGCTGCTCCCGCTGCAGGACGGCAGCGGCTTCTGGCACAACCTCGTCGACGACCCGAACACGCCGCTGGAATCCTCCGGCACGCTGATGTTCGCCTACGCGTTCGACCGCGGCATCGAACTCGGACTGCTCGACGAGGCGCAGTACGGTGACGCGGCGGCCGACGCGCTCGACGCGGTGACGCGCGTCGTCGACGACGACGGCGAAGTCGGCCGCGTGGCCGGCCCGCCGGGCGGACCCGAAGCGCCGCTGACGGTGACGCCGTACGGGCAGGGCTGGTACCTCATGGCGGCCGACAGCGTTCGCTGACCGCGCGAGCGGCCACGGGACCGCGAGAGACCGCGAGACGACGAACGACCGCGAGACGCGAGCCGCTGAGGCAGATTTTTACCGATCGGCTCGGAAGTGAGCGTATGATTCACAACCGAAGCGCGCTCGCGGTCAGCCCCGACCACGAGGTCGCGCTCGACTGTATCGAGGCCGCCATCGACGCCGCCGCGCCGGAGACGGCCACGCGCGCGGCCGTCGACCTATCTGGCCAGACGCTCACGATCGGGGAGACGACGTACGACCTCGGCGAGTACACCGAGGTCGTCCTCGTTGGCGGCGGGAAAGCGACGGGCGGCGTGACCCGCGCGCTCGAATCCGTCCTCGGCGAGTCCCTCAGCGGCGGACAGGTCGTCGTCAAGCAACCGGTGGACACCGCGACCGTCGAGAGCGCGGTCGGTGACCACCCACTTCCATCCGCACGAAACGTCGAAGCGACGGCCGCGATGCTCGATATCGTGGACGAGGCCGACGAGGAGACGCTCGTCCTGTTCGCGCTCACCGGCGGCGCGAGCGCGCTCCTGTCCGCGCCGGCCGGGGACCTGACGCTCGAAGATCTACAGACGACGACGGACCGCCTGCTCGACGGCGGCGTCCCCATCGACGAGATCAACGCCGTCCGCAAGCACCTCTCGGCGGTGAAGGGCGGACAGCTCGCGCGGCGAGCGGCCCCCGCGACCGTCGCCGGCCTGCTCCTGAGCGACGTGGTCGGCAACGATCTCTCGACGATCGGAAGCGGGCCGTCGGTCCCCGACGAGACGACCTACGGAGACGCCCTCGCGGTGCTCGACCGTCACGGCATCGACCCGCCGGCGGCCGTTCGGGAACACCTCGAAGCCGGCGACGCCGGGGAGCTATCGGAGACGCCGTCCCCAGGCGACCCGGTCTTCGACCGCGTCACGAACCACCTCGTCGGCGACAACGCGACGGCGCTCGACGCCGCCGCCGCGGTGGCCCGGGAGCGCGGCTACGAGCCGCTCGTCCTGACCTCGCGCCTGCGAGGGGAAGCCCGCGAGGTGGCGAAGCCGCTCGTCGCCGTTGCCGAGGAGGCCGCGGCGACGGGGACGCCGGTCGATCCGCCGGCCGTCCTCCTCGCTGGCGGCGAGACGACGGTCACGGTCACCGGGGACGGCGGGCGGGGCGGCCCCAATCAGGAACTCGTCCTCTCCGGCGCGCTCGAACACGGGGGGAGCGCGGTCGTCGCCGCCGTCGACACGGACGGCGAGGACGGGAGTTCCGACGTGGCCGGTGCCATCGCCGACGTGACGACTGTGAGTGAGCGCGAACGGGCCCGAGAGGCGCTCCTCGCGAACGACGCGGGGTCGTACCTCTCGGCGGCCGGGGCGACCATCGAGACCGGGCCGACCGGGACGAACGTCAACGACGTGGTCGTCCTGGTCGTTCCCGACGTCGACGAGTGAGGGGCACGCTTATGAGCGGACAGACTGATACGAAGAGTATGGACGCGAACGAGCAAGCGATAGCAGCGAACGCGCTCTCCGTTCCGGAGGAGACCATCGTCGAGGCCTGCGACGACCCGCCGCTTCCCGAACTCGGAGTGATCGAACAGGTCTGGGAGACCGACCCGATAGCGCCCGACGAAGTCGCGGCCCACGCGGCTTTGGCCGTCGAGTCGCTGTCCCTCGACGGCGTTCCCGACGGCGGCGAAATCGCGCTGGGCGTCGGTAGCCGCGGAATCGCGAACCTCGCGACCGTCGTCACGGGAGTCGTGGACGCGCTCGCCGACGCCGGCTACGAGCCGTTCGTCTTCCCGGCGATGGGGAGCCACGGCGGGGCCACCGGCGAGGGCCAGCGGGAGATGCTGAACGAACTCGGCGTGACCGAGTCGGCCATCGGCTGTGAGATCCGCTCCAGCATGGACGTCGTCGAGGTCGGGCGGACGCCGGACCGCGACGTTCCCGTCGTCGCCGACGCCAACGCCGTCGCGGCGGACGCCATCATCCCCATCAACCGCGTCAAACCGCACACGGACTTCGACGGCTCCGTCGAGAGCGGGCTCTCGAAGATGCTCGTCATCGGCATGGGCAAGCAACGCGGCGCGCAGATCGCGCACAAGTGGGCGGTCGACTGGTCGTTCAGGCGGATGATTCCGGAGATCACCGACCAGTTGCTCGACGAACTGCCCATCGTCGGCGGCGTCGCCATCGTCGAGGACCAGCACGACGAGACGACGCTGGTCGAGGGCGTTCCGCCGAGCGGGTTCCTCGACCGCGAGGAGGAACTGCTGGAGACGGCCTACGACCTGATGCCGAAGCTCCCGTTCGAGGAGCTCGACCTCGTCGTCTTCGACCGGCAGGGCAAGGAGATCAGCGGGCAGGGCATCGATACCAACGTCATCGGTCGCCGCCCGTTCTCCATCAACGAGCCCGCGCCCGAGAAACCGGACATCAAGCGCATCTACACCCGCGGGCTTACCGAGAAGACCCACGGCAACGCGATGGGCGTCGGCTCGGCGGACGTGATCCACGAGGACATCGTCGCGGAACTGGACGCGCCGACGACGCTCATCAACGCGCTCACCGCCAGCACGATCCGCGGCGTGAAGCTCCCGCCGGTGGTCGAGACCGACCGCGCCGGTCTCGTCGCCGCGCTGTCGACCATCGGCGTCGTCGACACCGACACCGTCCGGGTCCTCCGCGCGGCCGACACGATGCATCTCCACCGCCTCTACGCCTCGCCCGGACTGATCGAGGCCGCGCGCGATCGCGACGACCTCCGGGTCGTCGAGGAGCCGAGCCCAATCGAGTTCGACGACGGGCAGTTCGCCGCGCCGTCGCTTCGGGAGTAGCGCTCCATTCGTCCTCGGACTTCCGCCGGTTTCTCACCGCCAAACGCCGCGTACACTCCAACATTTATATAGCGTGATACTGAATGACTACCCACGGAAATCGACCGCCGCTGGTAGCGGATCGTCTCGTCAGCGTCGCGGATAGCCGACGAGCCGCGTCTGCGACCAGCCGCGGGTCCGAACACACATATGACATATAGAGCAGGCGTAATCGGCACGGGCGGTATCGCAGGCATGGGTATCCTCGGGATGCACGACGAGGAGGCCATCGGCACGGAGAAGATCGACGCGAGCCACGCCGGCGGATACGAGAGCACCGACGAGATCGAGCTAGTCGCGGTCGCCGACGTCGACGAGGAGAAGCTCTCGACGTTCGGCAGCGCGTGGGACATCCCGTCGGAGCGCCAGTACGTCGGCCACGAGGCGATGCTCGACGCCGAAGACCTCGACGTCGTCTCGGTCTGCACGCCGTCGTTCCTCCACCACGAACACGCGATCGACGCCGCACAGTCGGCGGCCGATCCGTCGGTCATTTGGTGTGAGAAGCCCATCGCCTCGCAGGTCAGCGCCGCCGAGGAGATGGTCGAGGTGTGCGAGGAGACGGACACCGAACTCGTCATCAATCACTCGTTCCGCTTTACCGACAAGCTCCAGCGCCTCCGCGACCTCATCCACGAGCAGAACCTCCTCGGCGAGGTGAAGTCGGTGAGCACGCAGTATCGGATGGAACTGATGCGAAACTCCACGCACGTCCTCGACACGCTCGTCTATCTCTTAGACGCCCGAGCGGAGCGGGTGAGCGGCTACATCACCGGCGAGAACGAGGCCGTCGATTCGCTGGACGCGGCGGAGGACGTCGTCGACGCCGGCGGGGGCGGCCACGTCGTCATGGACGACGGCTCGTTCGTCACCGTCGACTGCACGATTCCCCGGGACATCTCCTCGATGACGCTGAACTTCATCGGCACCGAGGGGAAACTGTACCTGAACAACGACGACGGCGAGTGGCGGTACTGGTCGCTCGAAGACGGCGAGCACGTCGAACAGTCGCTGCCCGGCATCGACGGCGCGTGGACGTGGGAAGACGACTACAAGCGGTCGTTCGCCAACGCGGCGAGACACATCCAGGACCTCCTGAACGGCGACGGAGAGAACTATTCGCCCGGCGTCGAAGCCGCCCGGTCGCTCGAGATCATCGTCGGGTTCTACCTCTCGCATTACACCGGCTCGACGGTCGACGTGCCGCTGGCGAAACCGCTGCGCGAGATCCCGATCACGTCCTGGTAGTCGGTCGTTTCGCGACGGCACTGTATTGTACCTGGCTTCACACCACTGAGACCACGTCGGCTCCACTTCTCGCGTGAAAATAGGTGTCCGCTAGTCGCCGATCAGGCTTCGAGCCACGGCGCGCCGTCGCGGCTGACGTATCGCTCAGTCTGCTCGATGTTCTGTATCGCCTCGACGTCCTCGTCGTCGAGTTCGAGGTCTTTCGCGGCGAAGTTGTCTCTGATGTGGTCCTCGCCCGTCGCCTTCGGGACGACGCTGACGTTCTCCCGGGAGAGGAGCCACGCGAGGCTGACCTGCGACGCGCTGACGCCGTGTTTCTCGGCGATATCCGTGATTTCGGAAATGTCGAAGACGTTGCCGCGGGCGAGCGGGGAGTACGCGATGTGGTGGTAGTCGTTGTCCTGCGCGTGGCCGACGAGTTCGTCCTGCTGTAACAGCGGGTGGGTCTCGGCCTGGTGAGCGAACAGCGGCGACTCCAGGTGGTCCATCGCTTCGTCGAGTAAGTCGACGCCGAAGTTACAGACGCCGACGTGGTCGATAAGCTCGCGGTCGACGAGCTCGTCGAAGGCCGGCATCGTCTCGGCGGCGTCGTAGTTGCCGACCGGCCAGTGGACGTACAGCAGGTCGAGGTAGTCGAGGTTCAGGCGGTCGAGCGTGACCTCCAAGCCCTCGATGACTTCGTCGTGTGCGAGGCCGAACTTCTCGGCGTGGACCTTCGAGCCGACGAAGACCTCCTCGCGGGGGACGTCGGCGCGGGCGATGCCCTCACCGACCGCTTCCTCGTTACCGTAGTACTGCGCCGTGTCGATGTGTCTGTACCCGGCTTCGAGCGCCGTCCGCACGCTCTGTGCGCACGTCTCCGGGTCGGTGTTCTGCCACGTACCGAGGCCTATGGCTGGTAGGTCGCTCATACGAAACGACTCGCCGGCGACCACCATATTTCCTTCGGATGGTCGCCAAATCTGCCGCGGAACCTCGGCGAGTCGGTCCCGCTACAAGCGCTCGAACAGCCAGATCTGGTTCGCGCCGCCCTCCCACTCGCCCTCGACGACGTTCGCGCCGTCTTCCAGCGAGGCGTCGGCGACCTGGAACCGGCCGTCGCCGGTCTTTATCTGGTGGCCGTTCTCGTAGCGTTCGAGCGTGAACTCCCGGCCGGGGCCCTGTACGGCGTTCTCGCCGCTCTCGTCCAGCGCCAGGCTGCTGTGTTCGGGTTCGATCCGCTGGGCGGTGACCCGCCAGTCCTCCCCGCCGCCGGTGACGGTCCACCGCTGGGAGGGCTCGTCGTTCCACGTCCCCTGCTGGACGTTCGCCCCGACCGACGTCGACCCGTTGGCCACTTCGAGCACCTTGCCGCTGTTGGCGTTGACGATGCGGTAGGTACCGGGTTCGACCGTCGCAACGGACTCCTCCCAGACTGCCTCGCGGTCGAACTCGCGGTCGGTCGTCGCCTGCGGCCGGTCGACGATGTATTCGAGCGTCAGCGACGTCCCGGGGTCGGTCCGCCACTCGACGACGAGGTCCCACTGGTCGCCGGTCCACTCGAAGTAGTGCTCCCACGCGAACGCGGCGTCCGGCGCGTCGAGCGGTTGCGCTCTGAGTTCGAGCGACGACAGTTCGTCGGCCGTCACGCCCTCGACGCGCGCGGCCGGCGACCCGGACGTGAGCGTCACCGTTCCCGAGTCAAGGCCGCCGCCCGAGTTCCGGTCGACCACCGTCGTCTCGGAGGCCACGTCGATGCGGCCCTCGGTGCCGCCGCCCCGGACGTCGTTGTCGATGAAGCGGTTGTTGAGACACGCGCCGTCCTCGCTGATGGCCCACGTCTGCCGTCGCTCGCCCTCCGGTCGCTCGTCGGTGATGCGCAGGTTGCTCAGCGTGATGCCCTCGTTTATCTCCGAGGTGGTCCCCTGCAGGCCGAGCGACCAGATGTTGACGCCGGGACCGTCGACGTTCTTGATGACGCCCCCGAGGATGTTGATATTCCGAACGTCGACGAGGAGCATCCCCGCCTTCCGGCCGCCGTGAATGTTGACTTCGCCCACAGTCACGTCGCGGGTCCCGGTAATGATGGAGACGCCGCGGACGCCGCCGCGGCTCACCACCTGCCCGCACGTGACGTTCCGGCAGCCGTTGGCCAGGCGGAACGTGGCGTAGTCGAACTTGGGGTTCTCCCCGACGACCTGTCCCACCGTCGCGTCGAACGTCTGGTTGAGCAGCACCACGGAACTGCCCGGATCGACGCCGATGACCTGCCCGATCTGGATGCGGGTCACGTCGTACGTCTCGACCCCGTGGTGACCGGTATCTTCGAGGTAGACGGTGTCTATCTGGACGTCCTTGGTCCCGCCCTGAATCCGGACGCCCTGTACCGTGACGCCCTCTATCCACAGGCGGCCGATGCGGACCTCACTACAGTCGTCCATGAAGACCGCCCTGCTGGCCGGTCCTTCGACCGTAAGCCGCGGTATCTCGACGTTCTCCGCGCCCGTGGCCGAGAACAGGTCGCCGGCCTCGGCGTCGTCTTCGACCGTTATCGTGCCCGCGACGTCGACGACAGTGTGACTGGGCAGGTCGACGCCCGTCACCTCGTCGTCGGCGCTGACCGTCCCCGAGTCGGCCACGAGGACGCGCTCTTTGACGCTCCGGTCGTCGCTCAGGCTGTCCACCGCGGCCTGGACGACGCCCATTAGCTCCTCGCCGCTGGCGACGACGCCGGCCTCCCCGTCGGCGTGGTACGTGCCCTCGTCGTCGCGCCAGACGACGACCTCCGCCGCGCGGGCGTCGGTGTGGACGTGGTCGACGTCTACGCTGTTGAGGTTCCAGAGGCAGTTATCGCCGGCATCTACGTTCGCTTCCCACTCGTACCACGGTTGGTTCCCGACGCCGCCTCGACCGCCCTCACCGTTCGCTTGGGCGTTCGCCGACCCGGCGAACGCGCCGCCGAGGCTGACGCTCCCGACGGCGCTCATCACGTCCCGGCGGCTGAGTGCGAAGTCGCTCGATCCTGTACGCGCGTCGCGCTGCTCGTCGCTATCGTATTCGTCGCTCATGGTGTGCTACGACGCCTCACGGCGTCGAAAATTCCTTGAAGTGCTGGTATGTTATGGTTTTTGTTGAAAAATCGTACGAGTTTATAACGAATCTGGAGAAAGAAAGCGAAAAGCGGGCGAGACGGCGGCGGGACCGCTACATGAGGTGGCGCGGATCGGCACGGCGCTGTCGCAGCCACGAGTAGAGCCGGGGCAGGAACTTGTGGCGGACGTCGAAGTACAGCGAGACGAGCCCGTATATCCAGAGGAAGAACAGCACCGTCACGGCGACGATGTATCCCACGCCGAGCGGAGTGACCATCTCAGCTCTCCCCCCGTGCGGTCGAATCGTCGCCGACACCGGTCCGGTCGACGAGGCTGTGCGTGACGGCGTCGCCCGTCGCCGCGTCGAACAGGTGGACGTCGTCGCGCGAGAAGACCACCTCGACGGTGGACTGCTCTTCGATGTCCCGGTCCGGGTCGAGGCTGGCGAGCACCTCCGTCGGATCGTCGCTGTCGCCCACCGCGTCCTCGACCAGCATGTAGGCGTACGTCTGGTCGCCGACGGGTTCGAGCACGTCCACCGACACTCTGACGGGGTCGCTCGGGTGCGGCACGTTGTCGGCGTCATCCGCGAGGTAGATGTCCTCCGGGCGGACGCCGACCCGGACCGCGTCGCCGTCGTGGAGACCAGTTCCGACGGTGTCGAACTCGGCCCGGAAGTCGCCCACGTCGAGTTCGTCGCCATCGACCTCGCCGTCGAAGAGGTTCATCGAGGGGCTCCCGATGAACTGCGCGACGAAGGTGTTGGCCGGCTGGTTGTAACAGACCAGCGGCGGCGAGCACTGCTGGAGTTCGCCGTCGTTGATGACCGCGATGCGGTCTGACATCGTCATCGCCTCCTCCTGATCGTGGGTGACGTACACCGTCGTGATGCCGAGTTCCTTCTGGAGGCGCTGGATCTCGGTCCGCATCGACACGCGGAGCTTGGCGTCTAAGTTCGCCAACGGCTCGTCCATCAGGAACACCTCGGGCTGGCGCACGATGGCGCGCGCGATGCCCACGCGCTGTTGCTGGCCGCCCGAGAGCTCGTCCGGACTCCTGTCGAGCATCCCCTCCAGTTGGACGATCTCGACGGCCCGCTCGACGCGCCGGTCGATCTCGTCGTCGTCGTAGTTGCGGAGCCGGAGGCCGAAGGAGATGTTCTCGTAGACGTCCATGTGCGGGAACAGCGCGATGTTCTGGAACACCATCGCGATCTCTCTATCCTTCGGCGGCTTATCGGTCACGTCGAGGCCGGCTATCTCCACTGTTCCGTCCGTGGGCATAGTGAGACCGGCGATGGTCTCGAGCGTGGTCGACTTGCCACAGCCCGACGGACCGACCAGACAGACGAACTCGTCGTCCTCGATGGTGAGGTCCATGCCTTCGACTGCCACTACGTCTTCGTACTCTTTGCGAACGTCGGTGAGGTTGACTTGTCCCATGTTGTATCACTCCTTGAGGCCGCCCGAGGTCAGGCCCCGGACGATGTGGTCCTGCGCGAAGATGACGAGCACCGCGATGGGGATAATCCCCATGAGGCTCGCGGCCGCCATCAGGTTGTACTGCGTGGTGTACTGCTGCTGGAAGTTCAGGATCCCGTACACTAGGACGGCCCAGTTCCCCGGCGAGCCATCGGTCATGATGAACGAGAAGAAGAACTCCCGGTAGACGCCGATGAAGACGATGATGGCCGCGGTCACCACGCCCGGTGCCGAGAGGGGCATGATGACGCGGAACAGCGCGCCGAGGCGAGTCGTCCCCTCAACGCGTGCGGCGTCCTCCAGTCCGTCGGGGATCTGCTCGTAGAACGTCGTGAGGATGAAGATGGTGATGGGGAGACTGAGCATCGTGAACGGGAACACCATCCCCCACGGCGTGTTGTAGAGGTCCGGCGAGGAGACGCCGAGCACGCTCACCGACCCGGTGAGCAGCTCGAAGAGCGGGATGAGGAACGCGATCCCCGGGAAGTACGAGATGGCCAGCAACACGAGCAGGAGCGGGCCCTTGAACGGGAAGTCGACGCGACCGAAGGCGTAGCCCGCCAGGCTGCCCAGGGTGATGCAGACGACCACCGTGATCGACGCGAGCACGACGCTGTTGAAGATGTAGTGGTGAAGCGGGTACTGCTGGAAGACGGTGATGAACACGTTCGGATTGAACGACTCCGGCAGCACGCCCATCTGGTAGAGCTGGTCGCTCGGCGTCACCGCCAGCACCAGCAGCCAGTAGAACGGGAACAGCGTGATCATGATGAACGACGTCAGCCCGACGTAGAAGCCCAGTCGGTAGACGTCGGTCGCGTTGTGGACCGCGTACTCGACGATCCGACCCAGCGTTCCGGAGTATTCCTCGTTACTCATTCTCTGGCCTCCCTGAACCGCAGGACGTACACCATGACGACGACGGCGATGATCAGCGCGGACAGGAACGCGATCGCCGACGCGGTCGGCCAGCGCTGCTGTCTGAACGTCGAGACCACCAGACAGGTGAGCGTCGGCACCGTGCTACACCCGGCCGACGCCTCGACGATCCCGTAGACCTTCATCGAGCTGATGGTGTAGAAGATCATCCCGATGAACAGCACCGGCTTGACCAGCGGTAGCGTGATGTAGCGGAACTGCTGCCACTTCGACGCGCCCGCGACCTTCGCCACGTCGTAGAGATTCTGGTTGATGCTGGCGAGCCCGGCCATGATGATGAGCGCGATGAACGGGATCTTCCGCCAGATGTCGATGAGGATGATGATGAGCGTCGAGTCCTGACTACTCACCAGCGGGTTCCCCGAGAAGATCCCGAGCGACGCCAGCGGTTCGACCAGGAAGCTGATCGACGGCTGGAACAGCAGGTAGAACATCATCCCCTGGATGACGATGGGAATCGACCACGGCAGGATGACGATGGTCCGGGCGAGTGCCCGGCCGCGGAACTCCTTGTTGAGGATAATCGCCATCCCCAGTCCCATGATCGTCCCGACAGCGACGCTGACGCCCGTGATGAGGAGCGTGACCGGAAGCGCGCTGGAGAAGGGTTCTTGGAGGCTGAGGAAAGGGTAGCTCAGGATGACGTTCATCTGGCCGGTGACGAGTTGGACGTAGTTGTCGAGGCCGGCGAACTCGCCGATGGGGCTCACGCCGGTGAGTGAGTCGTCGTGGAACGAGAAGAACAGCGTTCGGAGCAGCGGATAGAACGCCAGCACCGAGAGTACCAGGAACACTGGGGCGACCAGGAGGTACCCGTACTTCTCCTCGTCCAACTGCTCGATCTTGAGGAAGATCGGCGATACCGCCTGTTGGACTATTTGTAACATGTTGTGTGTGCTAAGCTTGACCAAGCCAATCGGTTAGTAGTTTACGATAGTTGTCGGTCCGGTTGCCGGTCCGAAACGGCCTCGACGGCCGTCTCACCCCTCCTGGTTTTCTATCTGCTCAACTTGGTTCTGCGCGGCTTTGGCCGCCTCCGTCGGCGACTTCTCCCGCTTGAGACACGCCAGGAACTGCTCGCCGATGGCCGATTTCTCGGCGCTCCAGACGGCCACCAGCGGCGGGGCGAACTGGTTCTGTGCCTGATACTGCAGCGTATCGAGGTACCGGTTCATCACGTCGATCTGCTGTGCGCGGTCGCTCTCCAGCAGTCCCGGCTTCGGCGGCGTCGACCCCAGCTCCTCGAAGATGGTCATGTAGAACTCGTCGGTCGTCATGGCGTTGATGACTTCCACCGTCGCGGCGAGGCGTTCCGTGTTCGGATTTATCGAGAGGTGCCAGCCGCCCAGTTTGGCGTTGGAACCGCCGGTTCCCTCGTAGGGGGCCTCGTCCTCGCTCGTCCCGTACGGATACGGCATCACACCGAGGCTGTCGCCGAAGTTCTCCTCCGCGCCGTAGTCGGCAATGGCGAACGACCAGTTCCGGTGAGCCACGGCCTCGCCGGCCGAGAACGACTCCATGGACGGGTTGGTGTCCCAGCCGAGCGCCTCGGTGGGCGTGATGTTCCCCGAGAGCCCCTCGATGGCGTACTCGTCCTCGCTCCCGTACATGAACGTCCGGAGCTGTCGGAGCGTCCGGATAGTCTGCTCCTCGTTGATGGTAACCGGCCGATCGCCGACGGGACCGTTCTGGTTCGACATGTCGCCGAAGTAGTTGCCCCCGTTGGTCACCAGCTGCTCGTATCCGGCGATGGAACCGATGTTACGCTGGTTGAGCGCCACGGTGTAGCCGTCGTCGGTGCCCGCTTGTTCCTTGGTGTCGGCGACGACCTTCGCGAACCGGTTCCATTTCATCGGCTCCGTGGCCCAGTTCTCGCCCTCGGGGTCGTAGCCGGCCTCTTTCACGAGGTCCTTCCGGTACTGGATGGTAGGGATGTCGATGAACTGCGGGATGCCGTACAGGCCGCCCTCCCACGTCATCGAGTCGACCATCACCTGCGAGTAGTCGTTCTCGAGGGCGTTCATCTTCTCGTCGCCGAGGACCTCCGAGAGGTCGAGCAGCCACTCCCGCGGCGCGAAGTAGGGCGTGTACGAGAAGTTCGTGAGCATCATGTCCGGCGTCGCGCGACCGGCCGAGAGTATCTGGTTGTACCGGGACTGCAGGTCGTCGGCCCCCCATACCGTCGTGGAGAAGTTGACGTCGATGCTCTCCGGCAGTCCGACCTCGTACAGCGTCTCTTTCAGCATGTCGGCGACGTTGCCGAACAGCGGCGCTGTGCTGTACTCGACGGTGACGTCTTCGCCGTTGTACTCGAGGTCTTCCGTGGACGTTCCGCCGCCGCTGTTACCGTCACCGCCGCCGTCGCCGCCATCGCCACCACTACCGGTATTCGAACAGCCTGCCAGTCCGACCGTGAGTCCCGATGCGCCCACCGTCGCGACGAACTGCCGCCGGGAGAGCGCGCTTCTTCGACTAGCCGTACTGGAGCCGCGACTATCACGTTCCATAGTCCACAATACCAGAGTCGAACTATATAAAACTATCGTTGGGCCGGGCTCGGAGAGTCACATTCGACGCCGGCCAGACTGATCCGGTCCGCGTACAGAAATTATAAATGATGAGCATCACACATCAAATGCGCTGTGGCAACGCAGCGCACACTATGAGCTACGACGAGACAGATACCAATAGCGACGAATCGACAGAGGAGAGCGCGATCTCGCGGCGTGGAACGCTCGGGTTACTGGGGACCGGGCTCGGCGGCCTCATAACGGGAACCGCCAGCGCTCGTCAGGACAACGGTAACGGCGGTAATCAGCCCTGGTACGACTGGGACGGCGACGTCGATGCGAACGGACACGCCCTGTCAGGTCTCGGGTCGCTCTCGATGTCGGCGGGCGACGCGCCGGTTTCGGAGCTCGCCGGCGCGAACCTCTCGGTGACGGACGGGACGCTCAACGCCGACAGCTGTACCCCCGGGTCTATCCACGTCGTCACGGAGTACCCGGGCGAGACGCTCGACCAGAAGGTCGAGAACGTCCTCGAAGCGCTCCCCGGCGGCGACGACATCCCGAACCAACAGCCGGGGCACCGCATCGTCATCCCCGCGCCGGACCCCGACGACCCCGCCGCGGCCGACGGGCTGCCCGCGTGGCGCGTCGAGTCGCCGATGGTCATCGCGAACAATACGGGCAAGCTCGTCTTCGACATGGGCTGGACGCTCATCTACGCGACCGACACCATCGAGAGCTTCTTCGTCGTCGGCCCGGACGAGAAGACGGAGAACATCACGCTCAACGGCGGGATGTTCTACGCGAAGGAGAACCTCGAACGCTCCTTCGTCGACATTCAGGGCGTCGGGCACATGCACATCTCCCGGATGTACCTCCAGAACCTCGAAGGACGGAACACGGTGCCCGCGGGCATCCGGCTCGCCGACTACCACGGCTCCAGCGAACTCACCGTCCTCGATACGGAAGTGACCGGTTGTCGAGACGGGTTCCTCGCGAAACCCGGCAGCGACGACATCCCGTACGGTCCTGCCTTCGACCTCGACATCTACAACTGGCGCGGCGGCGGCGGCGAGCACAGCATCCGCATCGACGGCGGCGCGACGATCAACCTCGACTCCATCCAGTGCGGCGGCCATCCGCTCCAGTCGGTGAGCGAGAGCATCGTCAAACTGGAGAACTCGGAGACAGCGGTGCGGAAGATATCCATCCAGAACGTCCGCGAGCGTCACAACGCGATGGGCTACCACAGCGGCGTCGACGTCGCCGATGTGACCGACGGCGAGGGGAACCGCCACGACGGGGTCTACATCCAGAACGTCGACTGCTACAACGCCGAGGTCGGCACCGACCTGGAGTACGTCCGGCACTTCGACCAGCAGAACGTGCGCCCGCGACCCGTCGTCGCCGACGACGCGGCGGGGTCGACGCGCTGGTTCGACGACGGGACCGAGCGCCACCGGACCTACGACTCTCACGCCTTCCACGCCGGCGGCGGCGACGAAGCGTCGTTCGTGGTCGAAGACGACGACGTCCGAGTACCGGGCGACGGCAACGGCGCGGTGCTCACGACGCCGGACGGATCGGACCAGTACCGGGTCCGTGTGGACAATGAGGGGAACCTCGTCACCGAACAGGTGGAAGCGGGCGGGGGCGACCGCTCGGGCGTCGTCGATAGCTTCGAGGACGGTGACCTCGCCGAGTACGACGGCGCGACCGACGCCTACGTCGTCAACGGCGAACCGCCGGTGGGCGACGGGGAGAGGAGCCTGAAGAACACGTCCGGCGGCACGGCCATCGTCACCTCGACGAGCGGCCTCCCGCGGTATCCGCAGGCAGGCGATACGTTCGCTGCGGCGGCCGCGCGGACGGCGATGAACGACAATCTCGGCGTCGCCTTCGGCGTGCAGGATGCACAGAACTTCTACTTCGCCCGGGTCTACCCCGAGGGATCGAGCGACAGGCTCCAGCTCTACAAGCGCGTCGGCGGCGAGTACACCGAACTGGCCAAATCGAGCCTCTCGGTCGAGACCGGCGTCCTCTACGACTTCGTCGTCGACTGGGCGTCGCTCGGCGATATCGACGTCGAACTCCGCGACCCCGACGGGAACGCGGTGGCGTCCGTGGCGGCGACCGACGAGACGTTCGAGGACGGCGGCATCGGCGTCCGGAGTACCGGCGCGCTCGACGACGTGCGAATCCTCTGAGACGGTCGACGGGCTACCGCCGTTCCGTCGTCAGATTTCTCCGCCGACTCATCGCGGCGTTGCGTTGCCGACGACGGTGAAATCGGTCTCCCCCGCGATCATCCGCTCTGCGTCCGCGAGGTCGTTGCCGGCGAACAGGCGCTCGTCGTCGGTATCGGCCGCTTCGAGGAACGTCCCGGTCGCCGGACGCGCCCGCGAATTCCGGACGGTGACGGTCGAACAGTCCCGTAAGGACAGCGCGACGTCCCCGGTGTCGGGATGAGCGGGACCGCCGTCGAAGCCGTCTATCGTCACGTCCTCGACGCCGACGCAGCCGACGCCGTGCGTGTGATACGACGGGAGGTCGTGGCCCCACTCGACTGCAACGTCTGCGAGGTCGAGCCCGGCGATGTTCTCGCAGTGGATCGCCGGCACGTCGTGAGCCGCGATCGGGGGTCGAACGCTCGTGGGCTGGAGGTCGATATTCCCGCCGACCGCATCGGCTGCCGAGGGGTCGCGGACGTCGAGTCGAACGCCGTCGAACCGCACGTTCTCGACCGCGGCGTCCTCGTGCCCGTACACCAGCGCACCGCTCTCACAACGCGCGTCGACGTTCGAAAACCGGACGTCCCTGACGCGGCCGAGGTCCGTCGCTTCGTCGCGGGGAACCGACGTGACGTAGATCGGTTCCGCCTTCCCCCACCACGGCCCCTCGAAGAGGCGCGTCTCGACCGTGACGTCGGCAAACCGGATTCGCTCTACGTCACCGCCGTCGCGGTGCTGGATACCGAGCCCACGGTTCGAGTCGCGCACGAGGCAGTTGGCGACCGTGCAGTCACGGATGGAGCCGCTCGTTTCGGATCCGATCTTGACGGCACAGGCCCGAGATGCGAGCGTACAGTTCGTCACGGTGACCGCCTCGCAGGGCTGGCCTGCATCCTTCGCCTTCAGCGTGATCGCGTCGTCGCAGGCCCGTATCGAGCAGTCCGAGACGCGGACGTCGCGCGACCCCTCGACGGAGATCCCGTCGCAGTTCGGTATCCGCATATGGTTGTCGACGGTGACGCCGGCGACCGTGACCGATTCGCAGTTCCGGAGGGTGAGGGTCCACGCCGGCATGTCTCGGAGGGTGACGTCGCTGACCGCGACGTCCCGGCAGCCGTCGAAACAGAGCACCGGACCCGGCCGAAACGCGGGTTTCGCCACCGGCCACTCCTCGGTCCCATCGGCGGGGTCGAGGAAGGCCTCGCCCTGTCGCGCCCGATGCTCGCCGTCGCTGACGAGCGGGGACGCCGAGGACTGTCCGGAGTGCTGTCGAATGGATTCGTCCATCTTCGTGATATCCGTGCCACGTCCGTCGACCGTGCCACCGCCCGTTATCGAGACGTTCGCGCAGTCGCGAGCGAGAAAGAGCGGTCGCTCGCCGTCGGGACCGACGTACTCGTCCGGGCACTGATAGTCCGCTTCGTCCGAACTGGCGCGAACGGTCGCGCCCGGAGCGATCGAGACGGTGACGTCGTCCGCGAGCGAGACGGACCCCGTCTCGTACTCGCCGGGGGGCACGCGGACCGTTCCGCCGCCGTCGTCGGCACAGGCGTCGACCGCCGCTCGGAACGCGCAGGTGGCGTCCTCCCCGTCGATATCGCCGTAATCAGTGATCTGATAGCACATATCCGGTGTCGATGTCCCAGTAGTGAGTCGCGCAAAGCACTTCCGGACCGCGCGTCTCCGGAGATCCGTCCAGTATTACTGAATCCGAGTTTGGCATGGCTGGCGTAGATTTATCAGGGCGGACGTACTCATCGGGGATATGGCCGACCGACAGAACAGTAACGCCGTCAAGACCGCCCGTACCACCTTCGAGATTCTGGAGGAGTTGAAAGAGCGAAACGAAGCGACCGTCACGGAGCTCACCGACGCCTTCGACCTCTCGAAGAGCAGTCTGCACAACTACCTCACGACGCTGGAGGCGGACGGCTACGTCGTGAAGAACGGGAACACCTACGAGGTCGGACTGCGGCTTCTCGACCTCGGTGGACACGCTCGTCACCGGCAGCGTCTCTACGACATCGCCAGAGAAGAGGTGACCGAACTGGCCGAGGAGACCGGCGAACTGGCGAACCTGCTCGTCGAACAGCACGGGAGAGGCGTCTATCTCCACCGCGCCCACGGCGTCGACGCCGTGAAGACCGACTCGTACATCGGACAGCGGGTCTACCTCCACAACACCGGTCTCGGGAACGCGATCCTCGCGCACCTCCCCCGAGAGCGGATCGAGGAGATACTCGACCGGCACGGCATGCCGGCGACGACGGAGAACACGATCACCGATCGGGAGGAACTGTTCTCCCATCTCGAACGCGTCCGCGAGGAGGGCGTCGCCTTCGACGACGAGGCCCGCGTCAAGGGACTCCGCTGTGTGGCGGTCCCGATCGTCAACAACAACGACACGGTCGAGGGCGCGATCAGCGTCTCCGGCCCGACGAGCCGGTTTCAGGACGAGCGATTCCGAGAGGAGTTGCCGGCCAAGCTCAAGAGCGTCGCGAACGTGATCGAACTGAACATCACTTACACGTGAGTATCGCTGCTACGGGAAGTAGTAGATCTGCATAGGACCTCAGTATCGGTGAAAAGGCAGCTAGTAATACTGTAGTGCGGATCAAAATACGTCTTAGTCCACCATCTATCGACGGTTGTTCTATATCAGGATAGAATGATTCAGTATAGCTAAACAAAAGTTAGAATGGCTACCAGTAAGTGGCTGCAACTCATACACTGATCGCGAGCGAGTGATACCGCCGTTCGCTACGTCCGCTCTTCCGGTGTCTCACTAACTCTTATCGAGGACGAATGGCTGAGAGTTCAGCGTGGCCCGCGAATGCAATAACGCAAGTACAGTTATTATCTAATTCACGGAAACGAGCGGACCGGCACGCGCAACAGCGATTGGAGGAAGGGCTCAGCAAACAGAAGAGAGAAACCGAAAGGGTATCCGGTGCTACCGGAAGCTCGTCTCCCTGTTACCGAGCCCGCTCGACGAGACACGCCGAGATTCGATTCCCAATAGACGATTTCCGCAGAGGCACCCCTAAGCGACGCCGTATAACGCCTCCCGGGTGATTTCTATATCGACTGCAGACAGTATCCGTGTCCGGCTTCCCCCGCCATTTGTTCGATCGCTACACGGGCGTCGAGAGAAACTGACCGGGTCGTCACTATAGCTCTTCAACCGCCGAGGAGCAACGAGCCGAGTCGTCTGTTCGAGAGCGGTCGAAATATCCACGATGAGGGGGCTCGGATCCAGTATCGCGGCATATAGATAACTCGGGTACGTTTGTTATCTGAAGCTCGCGGTTACTCTCTATCTGCGGGCTACCAGGCGACGCTCCCGAGAACCGCTTCCGAGAAAGGGGAGGGAAGTGGAATCCGTCCGAACATACCGGAAAGTGTGACGCCGCGATCGGTCGCCGGCCGATTACCGTTCGAGCAGGGAGGCGTATCTGTGAATCCACCGCTCGTCGTTCGAGCGCGGTAGAGCGTCTCTGGGCTGACAAGAGCGTCTGAAGTATCTTCGAACGATAGGTCGCCGCCCGGTCATCCGGCTCGGCCAGTCGCGGGTCGAACCCACATCTCCGGGCCTCTGCTTTCTCGGGACCGCGTTCGCGTCGTTCCGAACAGCAGCGTCGTCCGGTATCACCGGAACCGCGTATTCTACGATTTTTTATAGCTATATATTTATTATTCTTCTCCCGGAACGAGCTCAGACATCTGTTCAGTGACTCGATCAGATGGGCCGACCGAGTCACCGACCCCGTCGAACGCGGTCTCGGACTTCACCGAACTGACGACAGTGCAGAGCGCCTGCAAGATATTCCGGTATTACCGGACAAACTGATACCGACGCCGTTGCTGCTACGACCCCCTATGCTTAACTCGACGGTCTGCTTTGGAGACGCTATGCAGGGAGATATGCAGTCGGACGTAGCGGAGCACTCGGACTCGCGGCTCGCGGGCCGGCACATCGTCGTCACCGGTGCCGCACAGGGAATCGGCCGGGGTATCGCTCAGCGGTGTGCCCGCGCCGGTGCGAACGTCTCGATCTTCGATACGCGGCCCGAGACGGCGACAGAGACGGCGACACTCGTGGAAAAAGCAGGCGGGAAAGCGGCCGTTATCGACGTCGACGTCTCCGAGGAAGCGTCCGTCGCTGCCGGCGTCGAGACGGCGGTTTCGGAGCTGGGCGCGATTCACGGACTGGTCAACAACGCCGGCATCCAGCGGTCGGTCTCGCTACTGGAGACGAGCGCGGAGGAGTGGGACCGGCACTTCGCGGTCAACGCCAGAGGGACGTTCCTCGTCGCGAAGCACGTCGCCGAACAGATGATCGCCGACGGCGTCGAGGGGAGCATCGTGAACGTCTCGTCGGTGGGCGCGGAACGGCCGTTCCGGGGACAGGGAGCGTACGGCGCGTCGAAGGCGGCGGTGCTCACGCTGACCACGGTACTGGCAAAGGAACTCAGCGACCACGGCATCACGGCCAACGCCATCAAACCGGGGACGGTCGAGACGCCGATGGTCGAGGAGTGGCTCGAAGAGAAGGCCGACCAGAGCGGACAGACGCCGGAAGAGGTCATGCGCGACTCGCTCTCGACACATATCCTCGATAGACCAGCCCAACCGGAAGAGATCGGCCACGTCGCCGTGTTACTCCTCTCCGACGAAGGCGAGTGGATAACCGGCGAGTCCATCGCCGTCGACGGCGGGTATCTGAAGGGGTGAATCAGATCATCCGGTAGACCTCGTCCATCCACTGGCTCCCCTCGTCGGCGACGATGGGCTCCATCACCTCGGCCCAGTCGGCCTGCGCGTCGCTCTCTTCCATGACCGCCCTGATCGCCTCGGGGTCTTCGACCTCCATGTAACCGAAGACGTGCCCGTCGTTCTCGAAGACGCTGTAGGTCTCCAGGCCGGCGTCGGAGTCGAGATACGCCGATTCGAGCGCCTCCGGTACGTCCTGGTGTTCCGCTCGATACGCCTCTCGTTTCCCCTCCTCGATGCGGAGGTGGAACGCTATTCGCTCCATACGACGTGCGTTTCGCCGGGACGGTCCTTAGCTCTACGGGTAAGATTTAGGGCGGTGCCCGGCGACACCTCGCGTATGCTCGATACCCACACCCACGCCTGGGGCGCGGCGAGCGACGACCACCCCTGGGTGAACGGGCCGCTGCTGGATCTCGTCGACGAGTTCGACGTACACACCGTCTACACGGCCGACCGACTCCTCGCCGACATGGACCGGAACGGCGTCGACGAGGCGGTCGTCGTCGGCTACCCCATCTGCGACTGGACGGACAACTGGTACACCCGACGGGTGGCGGCCGAATACGACCGCCTGCACGGTATCGTGATGCTGGACCCGTTCGCCGACGACGCGGTCGACCATCTCCGAGAGTGCATGGCGACCGACGGCGTCCTCGGCTTCCGCCTCGGCGCGGCCTGCCCCTACGACCGGATGTGGGAGACGTTCGACCCGGACGTGACGTGGCTGCGGGACGCCGTCGAGGAGACCGAGTTCTGGGAGGCCGCCGTCGAGACGGACGCCGCCGTCCAGATTCTCTGTGACCACGGCCAACTGGATCAGGCGCTCGACCTCGTCGAGACCTACCCCGACCTCACCTACCTCTTCGACCACTTCGCGCACGCGGGGCCGGAGACGCCGACCGACGAGAGGACGTTCGCCCAGTTTGCGGACCTCGCGTCCTACGAGAACGTCGCGGTGAAAGTCTCGGAGATCCCCCACATGTCCGAGACTTCGTTCCCCTACGCGGACATGCACGACCACGTCCGGTGGTTCCTCGATACGTTCGGCCGCGAGCGCGTGATCTGGGGGTCGGACTACCCGAACGTCAGCGACGTCGCCAGCTATCCGGAAGCGTACAACTGGCTCCGACAAGTGGACTCGCTATCCGAGAAAGACCGAGCGTGGATCACCGAACGGGCGTTCCGGGAACACGTCGGACTGTCGTAGCCTGAGCGGGCGACCGGCCGCGTCAGTCTACGAGCAGTTCGACCGGATGACGGGGTTGCCGTTCGAGGAGCGAATCTATCTGTTCGAGACAGGAGGTGCCGCTGGCGACGACCGGGCGGTCGCGGACGCCCTCGGCCTGGAGCTGTCCGCGCAGGCGGTCGCCGACGTCCATGCTGACTTCGTAGTAGTCGCCCTTGTAGCCGAAACTGCCGGCCATCCCGCAGCACTCCACGTCCGAGGTGACAACGTTGTAGCCACACTCCTCCAGCACGGCGACGGTGTGGGCCTCCAGTCCGAGGGTTCGCTGTTGACAGTGGCTGTGATAGGCGATCTCGTCGCCCTCGGCCGTCGTCAGCGCCGAGCCGTCGGCTCCGTTGTCGAGGAGACCGTAGACGTACTCCAGCACCTCGTAGCTGTTCTCGGCGAGGTCGGTGAACGCGGCGGAATCGAGCAGTTTCTCGTACTCGCGCTGGAACAGCGCGTGGTCGCTCGGTTCGACCACGACGATGTCGCGGCCGTCCTCGACGTGTGGCGAGAGCGAGTCCACGACTCGCTCGGCGTGGTCCTGTGCGGTTGCGACCATCCCCTGTGAGAGCGGCGCGCGCCCACTAGAGGGCGCTTCGGGCACGACCACGTCGACGCCGAGCGCTTCGAGCGCCCTCACCGCCGCCTTGCCGCGGTCGACCTGCACGTGGTTCGTGTAGAGGTCCAGGTAGAGGACCGCTCGGCGCTCGGGATCGGAGACCGTCGAATCGCGCTTCCCGGCCCACTCGACCAGCGTCTCGCGTTCGAACGTCGGGAGGTCCCGGCGGGGGTCGATGTCGAGCGCCCACGACATGGCCCACCGCGAGGCCGAGGTGTCCGCGAGCCAGTTCGAGAGCGGCGCGGTGGTGCTCCCGAGTTTCGCGACCGTCTCGAAGTTGCCGAAGAAGCGCTTCTGCAGGGGCGCGCCCTCGTCTTCCTCGTCGGGAACGAGGCCGTCGACGAGCCAGTCGGCGGGGCGCTCGCCCTCGCGGTTGATGCGGTCGCGGACGACCGTGTTGATCCACGGGATGTCGATCTCGACCGGACAGGCGTTCACGCATCGGGTACAGCCCGTACAGAGGTCGTTGAATTCCTCGGCGACGTCGAGCCCCTCGATGCCGGCCTCCCAGCCGGTGGCGATGCCGCCCGAGTAGGTCTCGCCGCCGAAGGCGTGGCCGCCGACGCTCTGGAAGTTCGCACAGGAGTTCGAACAGGCGGAACAGCGGATGCAGTACAGCGTTTCCCGGAGCTGGTCGTCCTCGCGCATCGCCATGCGACCGTTATCGATGAGCACGAGGTGGAACTCCCGGTCGCTATCGAACTCCGAGAGGGGCGTCTCGTCGTCCTCGAAGTCCACGACCGGCGTGTCGACGGGCGGGGTCAATAGAGAGACGTAGGAGGTGATGTCCTGTCCGGTCCCCGACCGACCGATGAGTTCGATAAAGGGGTCGAGGTCGCCGACGCTCGGGACGATCTTCTCGACACCGGCGACGGTTATCTGGGTGTCCGTCGCGGCGACGGTCTTGCGGGCGTTGCCCTCGCTGGTGACCAGCGCCATCGTCCCGGTATCGGCCGCCAGGAAGTTCGCACCGGTGATACCGACCTCGGCGTCGACGATCTGTTCGCCCAACTTCTCGCGGGCGAAGTGAGTCAGCTCCTGCGCGGTCTCTAACGGTTCCTCGGGGTCGAAGACCTCGTTGAACAACTCGGCGATAGCCTCCCGGGACTTGTGGATGGCCGGCGCGACGATGTGGGAGGGCGCTTCGTCGGCCACCTGCAGGACCCACTCGCCTAAGTCCGTCTCCACCACGTCCACGTCGTCGGCTTTCAGCGCATCGTTGACCTCGATCTCCTCGCTGGTCATCGACTTGCTCTTGACCACGCGCTCCGCCTCGCGGTCGTCGACAACGTCGCGGATGTAGGCGTTCGCGTCCTCTGCGTCGTCGGCGAGATAGACGGTGCCACCGTTCTCCTCGACGGTCTCGGTCAGTTCGTCGAGCAGCTCCGGAAGCCGCTCGATGGCGTCCTCCTTGATGGCGCGCGCCTCGGACTTCAGTTCCTCGTAGTCCTCCAGGTCGGCGACGGACTCGTATCGGCCCTCGTTGAAGGCCTGCGTGTTCTCGGCGATGGCCGCGCCCTCGGTGCGCATCACCTCGCGGAGTTCGTCGGCTTTCGACATCGTCACTCGCCCTCCTCGACGAGGACGACGTGGACCTCCTTCGGGCCGTGCGCGCCTTTCACGAGTGCCCCCATGTCGGCCGTCGCGCTGGGACCGGTCGCCAGAATCGCGCTCCCACGCGTCTCCGAGAACTCCGCGTCCAGTTCCTCGATCGCGGCGTCCATCTCTCCGACGACGTCGGCCGCTCGAACGACCGCGACGTGTCGCTCGACGAAGAGGCTCACGAGTTCGCTCGCCCGCTCCGTCAGCGAGAGGACGAGCGTCCCGTAGTCCGCGATTCCCAACTGCGCGCCGGTCACGCCGGTCGTCGCGTCGCGGAGCGTCGCGGGCGTCGGGTCGACCTCGACGGACGTCTCCGCGAGCGAGAACGCGGTGTCACCGAACGTCTCCGCCAGCGGGACGCCGATGGCCGGTGCTATGGCGGTCTCCTCGATCTGTTCTCGAACTGTGTCGCTCTCGGCGCGGGTGACCGAGACGCCCAGTTCGTCCAGAGCGCGCTCGAAAGATGTGTCGGTGGTTGCCATCGATACGACTAGGCTCGACCCACACGGTCATTTAGCTTTGGTTAGCCCGACCCACGGAAATGGAGTCGAGAGACGAGAGTTCACAAAACGTCGCGGATATAGGCGTCGAAGCCGTTGATATCGGCGTATTCGAGCTCTCGGACCCAAAAGTATTAACGCCAGTGTCTGCATGTTCCGAATGAGTCGAGTAGACCGACCTATATCAACTATGAAAGCAATTGTTCAGACGGGTCCCCGTTCCGTGGAGACACAGGAGCGGGAGATGCCGACGATAGACGCGGACGAAGTTCTCGTCAAGGTCCACACGGCGGGGCTGTGCGGGAGCGACGCGCACGCCTACAAGTACGACGGCGGGTACGAGTGGATCCCCATCCCTCGTGTCATGGGCCACGAGTACTCCGGCGAAGTCGTCGACGTGGGAGCCGACGTGGAAGACTTCACCGAGGGACAGAAAGTCATCGAGGAACCGATCCACGACTGCGGGCAGTGTTTCCAGTGTAAGAACGGGCAGCCCAACGTCTGTCAGAACTTCTCTATCACGGGAATGCACAGAGACGGGGCCTACGCGGAGTACGTCGCGGTCGAGTCGAAACACCTCCACGCCGTCCCCGAAGACGTCCCGCTCCGGCACGCGGCGATCACGGAGCCGACGAGCATCGCCACTCGCGCGGTCTTCAGTCAGTCGGAGACGACGCCGGGCGACAACGTCCTGATCGAGGGACCGGGACCGATCGGCGTCCTCGTGGCGGCCGTCGCCGACTCGCTTGGCGCGAACGTCGTCGTCTCCGGGCTCGACCAGGACGCGGTGTATCGGCTACCGTTGCTAGAGGACCTCGGCATCGAGACCATCAACGCCCAGTCCGAGAGCCTCGAAGACCGCGCCGAGGCGTTCACCGACGGCATCGGGTTCGACGTCGTGTTCGACTCGACGGGCCATCACACCGGCGTCGGGACCGCCGCCGAGTTCGTCCGGAAGGGCGGACAGGTCGTCGTCGTCGGCATCCCGAACGACGACAGCGAGTTCGCGCTGACCGACGTGGTCCGCGGCGAGGTGGACATCAACACCTCCTACGGGTCGACGTGGACGAACTTCGAGCAGGCGCTCCGACTGATGGAACGAGGGGAGATAGACGTCGACGCGATACTGGACGCCTCCTTCAGCACGGACGACCCCGGAGCCGCCTTCGAGTCGTTCCTCGACTCGGAGACCTGCAAACCGGTGTTCCAGTTCGCGGAGTGAGCGACGCGACGACCGCGCGTACCGGGTCGCGTAGAGTCATCTTCGCGAATTGATTACAGCCCACCATCATGGAAAGATATTAGTTCCGGTGCGCGAATAGTCCAGGACAGCACGCCATGGAGATCACGGATATATCCGCGACCAAGGTCAGTACGGAGTCCTGGGGCGAGTTCGTCGAGTTCCCGCTCGTCACGGTGATGAGCAAGTACGAGGAGTACAATAACGCCGAGGGCGACAACCCGCAGGCCCGCCGGAACTGGATGGGACCGGTCGGCGACGTCGTCGTCGAGGTCGAGACCGACGCCGGCATCACGGGCGTCGGCCACGGCAACTGGGCGACCGGCGCGATCGAGACCATCGTCGACGAGACGCTCTCGAAGCTCGTCGTCGGCGAGGACCCGACTGAGCGCGAGCGGCTCTGGGATATCATGTACCGCGCGACGATCCCGTTCGGTCGGAAGGGCGCGGCCATCGAGGCCATCAGCGCCGTCGACCTCGCGCTCTGGGACATCGCCGGGAAAGAGGCCGAGAAGCCGGTGTACGAACTGCTCGGCGGCCCCGTCGAGGACGAGATCGACTGCTACGCGAGCAATCTCCATCCGGTCGACCTCGACACACTCGAACGCGAGGCGATGGACTACGTCGAGGCTGGCTTCGACGCGATGAAACTGCGCTTCCAGTACGGCCCCGAGGCCGGGCGGAAGGGCATGGAGAAGAACGAGGAGATCGTCCGGACGGTCAGAGAGGCCGTCGGCCACGACATCAAACTCGCCGGCGACGCCTACATGGGCTGGTCAGTTCGGTACGCGAAGAAGATGCTCCAGCGGCTGGAGAAGTACGACATGGAGTGGGTCGAGGAGCCGGTCATCCCCGACGACCTCGACGGCTACGCGGAGCTCAGAGCCTCGACGGACGTACCCATCTCTGGCGGCGAGCACGAGTTCACCCGGTGGGGGTACAAGGAGATGCTCGAAAAGGAAGCGGTCGACATCCTCCAGCCCGACGTCCACCGGATGGGCGGCCTGACCGAACTCCAGCGCGTCGACGCGATGGCCAGCGCCCACGACGTGCCGATCATCCCGCACACGGGGACGAACCCGCACCTGCACTTCATCGCGGCCTCGACCAACGCGCCGATGGCGGAGTACTTCCCGATCCCCGAATGGTACCAGAAGCGACAGGGCGAGAAGGACTCGACGTACGCCGACGCCATCTACCAGCACCCGCCCGACGCGAACGACGGCGTCATCCCGCTCCCCGACGGCGTCGGTTTAAGCGCCGAACTCAACCGCGAAGCGCTCGACCACTTCGCACTGGAGTGACCATGCCCGAGATTAGCTTCGAGTACAACGTCCCCGTCTTCGCTGGTGCGCCGGACGCCGGCGACGACGAACCCGTCCACCGCGATACGCCGGCGTACGAGGCCCTCGACTGGGAGACCACACGAATGGGCATCGAGAAAGCCGAAGAACTGGGCTTCGACGCGGCGTGGGCACCGGACCACCTGATGCTGGGCCGGGACCGTGCCGAGTACGAGTGCTGGACGCTCCTGTCGGCGATGGC
Organism: Haloarcula limicola; assembly: GCF_010119205.1. Taxonomy (NCBI): domain Archaea; kingdom Methanobacteriati; phylum Methanobacteriota; class Halobacteria; order Halobacteriales; family Haloarculaceae; genus Haloarcula; species Haloarcula limicola. Next base: position 97,769 of record NZ_WRXM01000003.1, on the reverse strand, counting down.
CGGCTTCACAGAGGACATCAACCTCGGTTCGCTCGTCCTCTGTAACGACTACCGCAACCCCGCGCTGGTGGCGAAGATGGCGGCGACGCTCGACGTCATTTCGGACGGTCGACTGGAACTCGGTCTCGGCGCTGGGTGGCACGAGCCCGAGTACGAGGCCTACGACTGGGAGTACCGCGACGGCTTCGAGCGCCTGATGCGCTTAGACGAGTCGATCCGCCTGATGAAGCGGATGTGGGACGCCGGCGGCGACGGCGCGAGCTTCGACGGCGATCACTACCAGATAGAGGACGCCCCGTGCGCCCCGACGCCCGTGCAGGACCCGCACCCGCCGATTCTGGTGGGCGGACAGGGCGAGGAGGTGACGCTCAAACTGGTCGCTAAACACGCCGACGTCTGGAACACCGACGTGTTCAACGGCGACGTCGAGACGCTGAACCACAAGATCGGCGTCATCGAGGACCACTGTGGCACCGTCGGTCGCGACCCCGACGACGTCGAGTACTCCTGGGACGGCCACGTCATCTGCACCCGCGACGAGGAGAAGTTCGACCGGATGGTGGATCTGATGACGCCGATCCAGTTCGAGGAGGAGTACCAGGACCAGGCACCGATTCGGACCGCCGAGGACGCCCGCGAGTACTTCGTCATAGGCACCCCGGAAGAGTGCGCAGAGGCGATCGAGCGGCGGATCGAGGCCGGCGTGACGAAGTTCCAGTGTTGGTTCATCGACTTCCCCGACACCGACGGGATGGAACTGTTCGCCGACGAGGTCATGCCGGAGTTCCGGTAATCCGGAGTAGCCGGCGACCATCGCCAGCGAAGATCACAGACAGTAACGATCAGGTTCGGTAGTTTGGCCCCCGCTTCGGCGAAGTGGGACATTCGTTCCGGCGATGACGGAAAAGCTTTTTTCGAGACCTATCTTTGGTAGGGACATGACCGAACCCGTGCCCGTCAAGGCCGCGAAAATCTCGCTCGAAGTCGTCGAGACGCTCCGCGAACTCGAAGGTGCCGGCGTCTCCGAGGTGGCTCAGCGCCTCGATAAGCCGACGAGCACTATCCACGACCATCTCCGGACGCTGGAACAGGAGGAGTACCTCGTCAAGGAGGGCAACGAGTACTACGTCAGCACTCGCTTCCTCCAGTTGGGCAATCAGGCCCGGTCACGACAGAAAGTCTTCGAGATAGCCCGCCCGGAGATAGACGAACTGGCCGAGAAGACCGGCGAACACGCCAACTTCATGATCGAGGAACACGGGCTCGGCGTCTTCCTGTACAAAGCGCGCGGACAGAACGCGGTTCAGCTGGACACCCACGCCGGGATGCGCGTTCCGCTGCAGACGACGGCGCTGGGAAAGACCATCATGGCGTTTCGGCCGCGAGCGGAGGTCGAGGCGATTCTCGACCGCCACGGGCTCCCGGAGGTGACCGAGCAGACGATAACCGACAGCGCGGAACTCTTCGATACGCTCGATCAGGTCCGGGAGCGAGGGTACGCTTACGACGACGAGGAGCGCGTCAAGGGGATGCGCTGTATCGCGGCCCCCATCGTCGACGACGACGGTTACGCGATCGCCGCGGTGAGCGTCTCCGGTCCGAAGAGCCGGATGCAGGAAGAGCGATTCACCGACGAGGTTCCGGACCAGATCCTCCGCAGCGCGAACGTCATCGAGGTGAACCTGACCTACTCGTAGGGTCGGTCTCGAACACAACAGTTAGGTTCTCCGCGCTGGCAGTACCCGTTGATGCAGTTCGTTCGATACACCACAGGCGACACTCCGGCGTGGGGCGTCCGCCGCGACGACGAAATCGTCCCGTTGACCGGACTCCGAGAAGATATCACCTATCAGCAACTGACCGACCCGGGCTTCCTGCGGGTCGTCGAAGACGCCGTCGACGCCGCCGAGGACCACGCCGTCCCCGTCGCGGACGCGCGACTCCTCGCGCCGGTACCGCGACCGGGAAAGATCGTCTGCGTCGGGCTGAACTACCACGACCACGCCGAAGAACAGGACGAGGAGGTCCCCGAGCGACCGCTCCTGTTCGGGAAGGCCGGCGCGGCCGTCACCAACCCCGGCGACCCCATCGTTCATCCCGACGACCTCGACGACGTCGACTACGAGGTCGAGTTGGGCGTCGTCATCGGTCGGACGGCGAAGAACGTCTCCGCCGACGAGGCGCGGGAGTACGTCGCGGGCTACACGGCGATAAACGACGTGAGCGGCCGCGACGCGCAGTTCGACGACGGCCAGTTCTTCCGCGGGAAGAGCTACGACACGTTCGCGCCGATGGGACCGACGCTCGTCCCCGACGACCGACTCGACCCCTCTAGTCTGGACGTCGCCTGTCGCGTCAACGGCGACACCAAGCAGTCCTCGAACACCGAGGAGTTCATCTTCGGCGTCGAGGAGGTCGTCGAGTACATCAGCGGGTTCACGACGCTGCGCCCCGGCGACGTCATCTCCACGGGTACCCCCGGCGGCGTCGGTATCTTCCGCGACCCGCCCGAACTGCTCGAACCCGGCGACACCGTCGACGTCGAGATCGAGGGCATCGGAACGCTGACTAACCCCGTCACGGCGGAACGGGACTAAGGGAATCCGAGCTGTTTGGAGATATCGACTGGTATTTCGACCCGGATATAGAACTTCTCACAGTATCTGACGGATTTCCATATTCGATTAGCCAATTATAGCTATTAATATCCTCACTTGCAGATTATTCTCTGTAAATTGAACATTAATCTGGACATCTATAGTCACTTTTGGGAGACATATTTTCGATGGTGGGTCCTGGCACCAGCTACTGATGCGACGCGGTATCGGGCGAGCCGCCGGAGTTGAATCAATTTGACTCGTCGAAGTAGGTATACCAAATAGATATTTCGAATAGCTATACTAGCATGTAGACGAAATCGAGCAGTTTCAGGGAGCTGTCGGCGGTCGCGACGGTTCAACCGAACTCCGCGTGCCTCGTGTAGCGACCTCAGTCGTAGTAACTGAGGCGCTCCGTGACCTCGGCGAAGGCGACGTTCTCCGTGACGGTCTGGATCTCGACGGCGACGCGTTCGCCGACCTCGGTGTCGGGGACGATGACGACGAAACCGCGCTCAACCCGCGTCACGCCGTCGCCCTGGTCGCCGAGATTCTCGATCTCGACGCGTCGGGTCTCGCCCTCTTCGACGGGTGGTTCGTTCGGTGGCGATACGTCCGCTGGTCGGTCCGTCTGCCGGGATGAGTCGTCCGTCAGCGCGGGTAGTAAGGCGACGCGATAGGTCTCGCCGGCTTCGACGTCGCCGACGTCGATCTCGTCGTCGGGGACCTCGACGACCAGCGAATCGCCCGAACGCTCGATTTCAGCGGAGAACAGACACCGAAGTTGTGGGGGAATTTCCATTCACTCAGACACCGTGTTTTGTCGTCTATCGGTGGCAGCCTATTTGAGTCTACTGCCCCGAGAGGGTCGCTATGCACGCGGTCGGCTGAAATTGACTCTCGACTCGCTTCCGCCACGCGGTCGAGCGGTTTCTTTGCAAGCACTATCCCTATCTTCGGGGACGTACGTTTCCCTCGTATGCCCGATCTCGGCAACCCCGCCGGATTCGATCTGGCGACCGTCCTGACCGGTTCCGGAGTGACCCTCCTGCTCTCCGCGGCGATCATGCGGTACGGCGATCGGTTCACCTACACGCCGGGGGAACTCTACGGCATCAGCGGAGCGGTGCTCATCGTCGTCGGCGTCCTCTTCGGACTGGTGCTCGTGCTCCGCGGTGATAGGTGACTCACTCGGCGACGGAATTCGTCCGCTCGGAGACAGTCGCATTGCACTCGACCACCACAAAGCACTTTTTCGCGTCGGCGAACGTCGAAACTATGGATCGCCGCCGGCTCCTCGCCTCGCTCGCCGCCGCCGGAACCGCGGGCTGTCTCTCCGCCGTGACCGATCCGAACGGTACCCCCGACCGTGAATCGACCAACACTCTCGACGACGGATCGAGTGACACGCAGAGGAGCACGTGTCAGGTATCTGAGTCCACTCTCTCGGCCGAGCGGGTGTCACCGACGGCGGAACAGCGGACCCACGTCGTTCCGATCGAGTACGGTGCGCAATCAGATGGCGTTCGAGACGCCTTCGCCGCCGCGCTCGACGGCGAGACGCTCGACGCCTGTCCGAACCGTACCGTCACCGACGGTCCCGAACGGGCGCTTCCCGAGGCGCTGGCGGTCGTCGAGGACGCGCTCCAGCGACAGCGACGGGCGTACGACGGCGAAGCTCCGATGCCGAAGTGGGTCGAACGCGCCGCGTACTTGCGTCGAGAAGACGAGATGTACGTCCTCGATGCGACGCTCTCGGATATCGAGCTCTCGCGGGCGGAATCCCCCGCGGAACCGGCCACGTCGTCGCCCGAACCATCGGCGAGTCGATACGTCTACGTCACGAATACGGCCGAAGTCCCGGCCGGCGTCGACCTCAGATTCACCGCGGTAACGGAGCGGAGCGAGGTCACCGACGATGCGACGGCGACGCTCCTCGTGAGCGTTCGAAACACGGGAGCGGATCGAGCGGTCGATGCCTTCGAGGGCGAGGGGTGTCACCTGTTCAACCGGAGTCGAGGCGGCAGTACTCCGGCGGGACTCTGGCTCTATCGAGCGCAGAACGCGCCCGGACCCGGCGACGACGGTCGCTGGACGCGTGACCGGGAGGAGACGAACAGCCGGACGTACGACGCCTACGGCTGTGGGATGGCCGCGCTTTCCGCGGGGGAGGCCGTCGTCACTCGATACGCAGTCTGGGACGACTACGCGACCTCGGGCTACCTCGAGCCCGGGACGTACCGCTTCGACGTGACGCTTCGAGTCGGGCCGTCCGAAGACAGCGACGACTGGCGGGAAGTTCCGTGGTGGGTGGAACTCGCCGTCGTCGACCCGGACGACTGATCGGCCTCAGAGCTTCCGGAACACGCGGATCGTGTCCCGAGACGTGGGTTCGCGGATCAGTTGGGCGAAGCCGCGCTCCGAGAAGATCCCCTTCCAGTTGCGGTGAAAGAGCGGGAAGTCGTCGTTGACGTAGCTGATGTCCGCCTCGTTCCGACCGCGCTGTGGGCTGTTACCCTCGTTCTCGGCCGTCACGAGGAAGTCGGCCGTGATGCGGGAAATCTCGTCGAAGACCCACGCGTCGTCGGGGTGGATGTGCTGAAGCGTCTCGACGGTGTAGACCACGTCGAACGCGTCGTCAGAGACGTCCCCGACGAAGTCCTCGACCGCGCCGGTGTGGAAGGTCCCCGTCTCGGCGAGGCGCGGGTAGTTCTCGGCCATCACGTCGAAGGAGTCCGCGTTGATGTCGATCCCGGTGAGGTTCTCGTAGCCGTTCCGAAGCAGGTGCGCGAGATGCCGGCCGGAGCCACAGCCGATCTCGAGGATCGACGCGTCGTCTGCGACGTAGTGACCGAGCACGTCGGCGAGCGTCTCGCTCACCTCGTTCGGGCCGATCTCGGCGTAGTACGTGGGCGAGTACTTCCCGGAGCGCTCGGCCCAGTCTTCGCGAACGTCGTCGGGGTCCATACCTCGACCGACGGAATCGAGGGGTAAATGCGCCCCGAAGTGGCCGCGTCTCGGCGGATGGACAACAGCGAGAGAGGGGGTTCGGCCGCTACAGTTCCTCCGTTCGCACGGCGGCGCGACGCTCCGGAATCAGGTCGAATTCGGTGGCGATGTCGCCCAAGACCAGCAATGCATAGTAGCGCAGATAGGTGACGACCGGGACCTGGACGAGGGCGGCGACGGCGAGGAGCGCGAGGACGAACAGGACGCCGACCACCGCGAGGACACCGACGCCTAATGGTGCGAAGAGGAAGAACAGCAAGAGTCCGATGAGGCCGAGGAAACCGAACGGAATCAGGAGCAGCAGCGCCGCTAGCCCGGTAGCGATGGCGACGAGAATTCCGGTGACGACCGCGAGGACGAAGTTGGCGACGAGGTAGGCGAGGTACTGCCAGGGCTGGCCGGTCATCGTCGGCCAGAGCCGCCGCCACCCGCCCAGAACGGTCCGGTCTTCGAGTACCATGACGGGGACGACGAACGACGTCGTGACGGTATCGACGATGCCGACGACCAGCGCCAACACGACGATGACCGGCAGGAGCAACAGGAATCCCGCGAGCGAGAGCCCGCCGACGGGGGCCGCACCCGGCCCGATGTCGAAGAGAGCGGGGAGCACGAACAGCGCGAAGAGGACGGCGAAACTGCCGAGGACGAGTCCGTTCACGAGGAGTCGAAAGCCGAATAGGCGGACGCCCTGTCGCCACCGCCGGTCCCAGTACGCGCGGATCGCGACCGTCTCGTGGCGCAACGACTCGACGAGCACGAACTCCATGACCGAACCGACCAGCAAGAGCGCGAGTCCGACCAGCAGCGCAACCAGTACGACGGCGGCGACGAGGAGGACGACGTTCGTTCCGATCTCCGGAATCGGGGGCATGCCTCCCGGTCCCTGCTCCGCCGGGACGTTGTACTGCGAGAAGTTGAAGTTCGCGACCGGACCGCCGACGAAGAAGACGACGACGGCGAGTTTTATCCACCGGGTTCGGTCAATGGGAAAGAGAAACGCCCGCGTCGCGTCGAGCGCGTCGTCGATGTCTTCGAGCGCGTAGAGTGTCATATCTCCGAATCGTGCGCCTTCGCATATAAGTCTACACCGAGGACGTGGCGGCTCTCAGGAAACGGTCACGGTGGGCCACCGAGCGGAGGTCGGCCTAAAACGGTAAAAAAGCCTGGAGCCGGTCGGCGATGGTCGTCTCGGCCTCGTCCAGCCAGCGCATCTCGAACGTCTGGTCTCGCCCGGCGCTCAAGAACGGGCCGGTCTCTCCGCGCGTCTCGTATTCCTCGTGGTAGGCCTCGACAGCGTATACGACGTTGGTCCGCGCCGCCTCCTCGAACGGCCCGACGCCGCGACAGTCGGTCTCGGGGTCGGTCGCGAGCCACTTCTCGTCCCCGTCCGACTCGCCCGGAAGTAGGTCCCCGGGCCGCCGCGTCACGTCGGCGCGTTCGAAGACCGCGCTCGGGTCCATGCGTCGAGATAGCGTGCCACCGTAGTAAGGCCTGTCGTCCAGTCGGAGAGTGCTAGCGACCCGTTGCTCGTTCGACGATCTCACGACTCGCGTCGGGTTTCAGGCTCGCTGTGCGGTCTCCTCGAAGGGCTGAACGACGACGAAGCCGCTCGATCCCTCGAAGGCCATCTGATACGTCTCGCCGGAGGACTGGCCGATGGCGTTCGCGAGACTGCGGTCGGTGTTGATGCTCGGCGAGAGGTCGCTGGACCACGCGACGGTCGCGTCGGGGTCCGTCTTCACCGGCGGTTCGAGCACCAGCGGGTCGCCGTGGGTCGTGATGGCGACCATCCCCGGCCCGGAGAGGAAGACGTTCGTCAGGCCGGCGGCCGACGCGCCGCTGAGCGAGCCGATGGTCCCGATCTTGTAGTCGACGCTGTCCTCGAAGGCCAACACGTCGTTGCCGTTGACCGTGATCGACTCGCCCTCGTCGAGCGAGAGGGGCTGGATCTTCTTCCCCTGGTCGGCGACGTAGACGTTACCCGTCCCCTCGACCTCCATGACGGGCGTGCCTTCGCTCGACATCTGTCCCTTGATGAAGCCGGTCAGACCGCCCTCGGCGGAGGACTTCCCCGTAAAGGAGAGGTCGCCCTCGTAGGCGATCATCGACCCGGCCTTCGTCAGGACCGTGCCGTCCACGTCGATGTCCAGTAGCTTCTTGTTCTCCAGTTCGAACGTGTCTTGACTCTCCTCGGGCGCGTTTTCGCTGATGAAGTTCTCGAGTTCCATGTGACAATTCAGGGCTATTGGCAACCCAGACGGCGCTTCGGAGAGCGGGGGCAAAAACCTTCAGGCGAAAACGATCGGACAGCGGCGAGCACGAACGTATCGGGGTCGAGATGCGACGTGCAGCGATCGGAGACGGACCGGCAAGAATAGCAGCGCTACGTCCGGCTCCATCGGCCCCCGCAGTAAAACTGCTCGAGCGCGATAGGAGAAGTATGGACACCCAATCGGTCGTCTCGCAAGCGAAGGCGGTCAAGGACGTCTTCAGCGAGAAGAACGTGACCTTCCTCGCCGGTAGTATCGCCTACAGCGCGTTCGTCTCGCTCGTGCCGCTGCTCATGTTCTTCTTCCTCGCGGTCTCGGTCTTCGGCGCGCCGGAGCTGCAGCAGCGAATCGTCGAGGTCACCACCGACAACGTCTCCCCGTCGGTCGGCGGCGTCATCGAGGTGATGATAGACCAACAGAGCGGTGCCGGAACCGGCTCGACGATCACCGCGTCGGTCATCGGCGTGCTCACGCTCGTCTGGGGTGCGATCAAGGTGTTCCGCGGGCTCGACACCGCGTTCTCGGAGATCTACGAGACGACCGGCAGGGAGTCGTTCGTCGGCCAGCTCAAGAAGAGCCTCCTGATGCTGCTCACGCTCACGCTCGGCATCGTCGCGATGGTCGGTGCCACCAGCGTCGTCGCGTTCTTCTCGTTCGTCCCGTTCATCGGATTCGCGGTGCCGCTGATCCTCGCCCTCGGCCTCTGTATCGCTTTCTTCCCGATGTACTACCTGTTCCCGGACATCGACGTCGAGCCGCGGGACGTCCTCCCGGGAACGGTCGTCGCGGCCGTCGGTTGGATGCTCTTACAGGTGCTGTTTCAGGTATATGTCTCCCTGACCGGGAGCGACGGCAACCTCATCGCGAGCATCCTCTTGCTCGTCACGTGGCTGTACTTCAGCGGCGTCGTCCTGCTGCTCGGTGCCGTCGTCAACGCGATCGACGCCGACCGCACCGACTTCTCTGGCGAACCCGAAGCGAGTAGTGTGAACTGAAAGTCGTAGTAGCGGTTCTGGAGCCCGAGGAACGCGAAGCGGTAGTACGGAAGCTACACAACAGATAGCGAGCCGACGCACGCGGACTGACGGACTGGAAAGGAGCGAGACCGACCGCTGAGACAGAGACGAGACCCTGACTCCGACACTACCGACCGAGACAGTGGGCGAACGCCTCGTCGTCCTGAACCCGGCTCTCGAATCGCGTGCTCCGCGAGGTCTACCGGCGTGTCCACGAATACAAGGGCCACGTCTAGCGGTCTAGCGACCGAGCGGTACCGAGAAGTGCCGAAAGGAGCCGACGCGTCGGCCTAGAACGACGGGAGGACTTCCTCCTCGTAGAGCTCGAACAGCGCGTCTTGGTCGTCGCCGACCTGATGGACGTAGACGTGGTCGTAACCCGCGTCGATCGCCCGCTGGATGCTGTCGATGTGCGGCTGGGCGTCCGGCCCGCAGAGCATCGAGCTCTCGGCGATGTCGTCCTCGGAGACCATCTCGGTGGCCTGCTCGAAGTGGCTCGGCGTCGGGAGGATGGCGGTCATCTCGCCGGCGAGGCCGGAGTTGGGCCACTGCTCGTGGGCTGTCGAGACCGCCTCCTCCTCGCTGTCTGCGACGCAGGCCGTGAGTTGGCAGAACCGCGGCCCCTCGCCGCCGTTCTCCTCCCATGTCTCGACGGTGTCCTGCGGGCCGACCGCCCAGAAACCGTCGCCGACGTCGGCCGCCGCCTGCGCGGCGCGCGGGCCGTACGCCGAGACGCAGATGGGCGGCGTCTCCTCGGGAAGGGTGAACAGCTGGGCGTTCTCGACGGTGTAGTGCTCGCCGCGGTGGCTGACCTCCTCGCCCGTCCAGAGCGAGCGAATTACGTCGACGGCCTCCTCTAACATCTCCAGGCGGACCGCGTGTTCGGGCCAGTGGTCGCCGTAGATGTGCTCGTTCAGGCTCTCGCCGGTGCCGACCCCGGCGTAGAACTCGCGGCCCTCGAACATCGTCGCCGCCGTCGCGCTGGCCTGCGCGTAGAGGGCCGGGTGGATGCGCATGATGGGCGCGGAGACGCCGATCCCGACGTCGACGTCCGTCGTCGCCTCGGCGACGCCGCCGAGGGTGGACCAGACGAACGGCGCGTCGCCCTGCTCGGGGACCCACGGGTGGTAGTGGTCGGAGATAGAGAGGAAGTCGAAGCCGATCTCCTCCGCTTTCCGCGCGTGGTCGACGAGGTCGTTCGGTCCGTGCTCTTCGCTCGATAGGGTGTAGCCGATCTCTGTCATAGGTACTCTCTGTCGAGTGAGACGTCGGCCGCCGTCCTCGGGAATCTAGCCCTTGCGAGAGAAAGCGAGCGGTGGGATTCGACCTCCGTGTACCTCCGCGCCGCCGGGGCTCAGAGGTACGCCGGGTCCCAGTCGTCCGGCCGATGGGTGTTGCCACACTCGTTGCACTTCAGGCGGTCGAGGCCGTCGCCGGTCACGTCGGTGCCGCCACACTGCGAGCAGAAGTATCCCGCCCGGTGCTCGGACTCGGCGTCGTCGTAGACGGGGAAGAACGGCGACCGCGTCCCCGAGAGTTCGGCGTCGCCGTCGACCGACCGCTGCTGTCCGCCGAGCGTGACTTCGTCGGGGATCTCGACCTCCGGAGCGTCGGCCTCCTCGTCCTCTTTTTCCGCCTGTACCTGCTCCTCTTCCTGTTGCGTGTACCGCTGCAGAGTGAACTCCACGGACCCGATCTCGATGGTCTCGGTATCCGTCTGGTAGAGGTCGAACCGCTGGAGGAACTGGTTCCCCTCCCGGGCGCTTTCGAGCAGTCGGGCCGTGAGTCGAGTCGAGTCGCCGTCGAGTTCGTCCTGTAGGCCCTCGACGAGCGAGTGACCGATACCGCGTCCGCGAGCCGCCGGATGGACGTGAAGCCAGCGGAGCTCCCCCTCGCCTGTGGTCTCGGCGAACCCGACCGGGGAGGTCTCTACCGCTTCGTCGTCGACTCCTTCGGCGACGAGCAGGCGTTCCTCGTCCGTATCTATCCGGTTCGAGAGCTCTTCGGGACCGAAGTCGGCCTCGATGATCGTCTCGATATGCTGGGGGCTCAGCGCGTACGAGGCGCGAAACGACCGTTCGGCGGTCTCTCGAATGCCCTCTCGGTCGTCGACTGTCGCGGGACGGACGTTCATGTCTCTCCCTCCGTCCCCGACGGAGAAAGCGGTCACCCTTGCACACGAAGCAGTCGGGCCAGCGGACGACGGAGACCGCCACGCCACGCGTCTCAAACCGCTCTCGTGAGCGCGTGAGCGGCCGCGAACGAGCGCTTGCAGGTGCAGGGCCAGATGACTTCGGGCGGGCAGGCGAGTGTTTAGCCACGATGTCTAAGAAGACTTCACAGATCTCGGAAGTGCTACGGCCCATCGCGTCGGTCGTCGAGGAAGAGCTGCAGTCACGGAACGGGTCGAACCTGGAAGCCGAGGAGATAAAGGCCGCCGTCAAAGAGGGCGTCGCCGAAGCGCTGGCGGAGCACGAGAGCGACAGTCAGTCAGCGGTGGAAGTGACAGACGACGAGACGGAGAGCGAATCTTCGTCGTCCGGGTCCTCGTGGGCGAGATTGCTCGCCGTCGTTGTCGCCGTCGCATCGACGGCGTATCTGGCGAACCGGCGACGAGGGAACGAACAGGAGGAAGTCGAGAGTTCGTCCCTAGACGACGACCTGTCGAGCGACGACGACGCGTCGAATTTGACCGCCGAGGACGAAACCGAGCAGTCCGAGGACGACGAAGTCGATACCGAGACAGAGTCTGCGACCGACGGAGACGACTCCGACGACGAAGACGACTCCTGATCTCTCGGTGCACGGCAGAGCGACGCGTCCTGACGCGGGCGCGTCGCCACCGTGCCGACGTCCGCCGCTGCGTAACTCGTGTCTCGAACGGCGAGCGACCGCTCCCGGCGCGGACGCCGTCGAATCCGGCGGCTTCGAGACCATCACGGGCGTGAATTTTGGCTTGCATTTACAAGCCCCAGCCATACCTGACGAGCGCTAGTCTATTCTGACGATGGTAGACGTCATGGGACACATCGCTTTCGGGTTGTTGTTCGCCGTCCCGGCGTGGTTCGTCTGGGACGGTCGAGTCAGCATCGTGTTCATCGCGCTCACGACGACGACCGCGATGCTTCCCGACGTGGACTTGGTGCTGTCGAACGTCTTCCCACAGGCGATCAGCCACCACGGCGTCACACATACGCTGTTGTTCGTGACCGCCGTCAGCGTCGTAGTGGGGGCGCTCGTCACGCCGATACTGCGAAACCGAATCGACAGTCTGACCAGAGGGGACCGCTTCGATAGCACGAGCCTGTTCCTGTTCGTGACCGGCGCGTTCGCCCTCGGTGGGACAAGCCACCTGTTCGCCGATATGCTCTCGGCCCCCGACATCGCCCCGCCGGTCAACCCGTTCTGGCCGTTCTTCGCCAAGCCGTGGTCGGTCGACGTCCTGTACTACAACTCGATCTGGGCGAACGCCGTCCTGCTGGCGACGGCGCTCGCGCTCCATCTCGGCCTCTGGTACGCCTTCGACCCCTTCGACCACCGCTACCGGATCGAAGCGGCGAACACCGCCGAGCGGCAGTGAGCTATCGGAAAAAACGAGGTCCAGCGGACGGCAGCGTCTGACGCTAGTCTTCGCGGACCTTCGAGAGCGCTTCTTTCGGCGCGTCGCAGCTCGGACACGAGTCGGGGAGGCCGTCCTCGAGTTCGCCCATCTCGCCGCATTCCTCGCAGCGCCACATGATGTAGCCCTCGCCGAACTCGCCGCCGGGCTGTTCCTCCTCGACGTCGAACGTGTCGTCCTCCGTCGTCACGCCCTCGGTCGTCTCGACCTCGAATCCCGACTCGGTCAGTTCGGTGACGACGCCGACGACGGTGCCCTCGTCATTGTAGATCGTCTCGTTCGCCTCGACTGTTTCCGATTCGGTCGTCGCGCCTTGATTTTTCACCATACTTCGTCTTCGGGACCGACCGTACCCAGTCTGGTGCTTGGATATGCGCGGTGCGAAGCGCTCTCACAGAAACTCCCCGGAAGCGACCCGACTGTCGTCGCGTAGTTCTCGAAGACCGTTACCGCCTCATTACCGCGCTCCGCGGCGGTCGTCGCCGAGGGTAGCAGAGGGTTGTTCCGTCCGCTCGTCGTCGGGGACGACGCGCCGCCTGGCCTCGTCGTCCCACTCCTCGAAGTAGCCGTAGTCGGTCATCGTCGCCATTCCGGCGATCGCGGCGCGGAGGTTGATACCGACGAGCGGGACGTCCGCGACGGTGACGATGACGTCCGCCTGCAGGATGACGCCGTCCCGGAGGATGACGTCGAGTAGGTCGACGACGGCGTCGTCGTCACGTGACGGTTCCATCGCTCACTCCGTTAGATATCGGCTGTCGAGTCATTCGTTCCCGAGTGTCGGTGCGAACGTGTACGGCGGCCACGGCCCCGTGTAGCGCACTTCGACGCCGGGCCTGGCCGCTATCTCGTCGAGTTGGTCCCCGATAGCGCCGGCGGCTTCCTCGTCGGCGAGGACCGAAAACGCGGTCTCGAAGTCCGCGTCGTCGCGGTCGTCCTCGTCGAGGGAGGTCACGTTTCGGTCGATGTTCCGGATCTCGGCCGCGTGGTCGTCGAGCGATTCCCGGAGCGAGGCCGCGGTCTCGTTCCACTCCTCGGCGACGAGCGAGCGCTCGCGCTGGTCGACCTGTTTCGACTTGAGGAAGGCCGTCCCCGAGTCCGCCTCGTCTGACTCGTCCTGTAGCTCGTCGAGGCGGTCGTCGCCCTCGGTAACGCCCGCGCCGAACGCGTCGGCGTCACAGGTCAGCTCGATGCGGTACTCGCTCCGGCCCGCGAAGCGGTCGAGCGCCGGTTGCAGGTCCTCTCGTTGGCGGTCGAGCCACGCGGCGATACCGTCGTCGTCGCCCTGCAGGATGGTGTCGAAGCGGACCGGTAGCGGCGTGCCGAACCGCTCGTGGGCGGCGTCCACGACGCCCTGATGTTGGAGCAGCCATCGTTTGACCGTCGTCTCGTCGTCGGAGTCGTACGGCGTCGCTCGCCGCTGGACGAGCGCCGCCAGTCCGTTTTGGACGGCGAGATACGGCTCCTCGCCGTCGACGCCCTCGGCGTCGAGCGTCGTTCCCGTCTCGACGTCGTCCGCGTCGGCGACGTCCACGACGCAGTAGAGATACCGGCCCTCGTCGCCGGCCGTCTCGTCGGCCGCCGCTCCCTCGTCGGTCGTCGTCTGGTCCGTCGCTCCGTCGTCGGTCATCGTTGCCCCCCGTCGTCGGCCGCCGTCGGCGTGTCCGCGACGGTGCCGCGGCCGGTACCTGCGGTCGCCGCCTCGGTGTCGATCATCCGGAGCGCGTCGTCGACGAGCCCGTCGAGTTCCGACCGGACGTTGTCGACGTCGTTCTCGATGTCCGAGGTCTCCTTGATGTCGTCTATCTCGGCCTCGATGGCCTGGAGCTGCCGGCCGAGCTGCTCTATCTGCTCGTCGCTCAACTTGCCGGACTCCATCCGCCGGATCGCCTCCCGCTCCATCGCCTCGACGAGCAACTCGACGACGGCGACCACCAGCGAGAGCAGGCCGTCGCTGGCGTCCTCGCCGTCGATGTCAATCGTCGTCATCCTCGTCCTCCGTTTCGTCCGCCGTCGTCTGGTCGGCCGTCGCGTCGCCGTCCGCGTCGTCGGCCGCCGGTTCGTCGGTCGTCTCGTCGGCGGACTCCCCGCTCGCGCCCGTCGGTTCGTCGGCGTCGTCGGCCGCGTCGGACTCCTCGGCGGGGCCGCCGGGCGAACCGGCGCTCGACTGCGCGACCTGAATCTGCTTCGGGTGGCTCCCGGGCGAGACGTCGGGCCGCTCGGCCGCGTCGTCATCGTCGTCGCTAGTGTCGGACGGCGGTCCCAGCCGTCCCTGGTTCGCCGCTCGCTCGATGCGCTCCTGGTCGGTTCCCTCCGGGAACTCCAGTCCATACTGGGCGGCCGTCTCGAAGGAGGCGACCGCGGCCCGGATCTGGATGCCGAGCAGTTCGGTATCGCCAACGGAGACGGCGATGTCGGCGTTGATGACGAGGCCCTTATCGAGCAGCAGTTCGACCACGTCGGCCAGGTCGGCCGAGGAGCGCGTCGGTCCCGCGCTAGGCATCGTCTTCCGCCTCCTCGAACCGCGAGCCGTAGATACGTCGTCTGTTCGGTGCCGTCGAATAGCGGGTCTCCTCGGGGACGGTCGAGAACTTGGCGGTCCCCTGCCGCGCTCCCCCGGGCGACATGGTCGAGACGGCGGTGGGGTTCCGTGAGTCCGTCGACGAGGAGTTGCGACGCTCGTTTCGCCTGCGGTTCTCCGCGTGCAGTTTCTTTAGCTTCTGGCGCGCGGCGAGGATGCTCTGTCGGAACTCCCCGACCGAGTCGCTGATGCGCGACTGGATCGCGTTCTCCATCGACTCCCGGTGCAGTCCCTCCTCGTCCGTGCCGAGTCCCTCCAGTCCGCCGAGCCCCGACTCCGCCGACGCGTCAGCCGGGTCGCTGGCGTCCGCGGCCTCCTCGTCGCCGAAGGGGCTGTCGAACGACGGGTCGTCGAGGAGCCCGTCGTCGGCGTCGTCCTCGTCGCCCGAGAGGAGCCCCTCGTCTTCCTCGTCGGAGAAGTCGTCGAGTTCGTCGTCGAGTTCGCGGGACTGCCGCCAGAACTCCCTGGCGTTGACGTTGTCCCAGACCTCGGACATGTCCGCCACCGAGAGGAGTTTTCGCAATTTGACGGCGGCGGCGGGGTTGCGGTCCTCGATGGCCTCGGGGACGTCCTCGAGTTCGATGGCTTCGGGGAGGTTCCCCCACTCGATCTCGCTCAGGAGGTCGGTCAGGTCGACCGTCCCGAGCATGTCCTCGACCTCGTCGGCCACGTCGTGGATGTCGTCCAACCGCTCCGCAGCCTCCTCGGCCGATTCGTGTTCGGACGTGTCGTCGACCTTCTCGCTGAGCTCGTCGATGGCCGTTACGAGGTCGTCTACGGTCAGTTCGCTTTCGTTTGAGTCTGTCATGGTGCTCCGTTCCGGGTGGCAACCGCGCGGCCGCGAGACCTCGCCGTCTGCGAGGTGGTCGGTGACGCGGGCAACGAGCGAGAGCGTCGAATCGCCTCGCGGTTCGTCATCCCTTCACCTCGACTCTCCCGCTGAGTCGCTCGCGGGCCTTCTGTGCGACTTCGAGTTCCGCTTCGAGTTCGTCTTTCCGTCGCTCGTACTCCGTCTGGTCCAGTTCGCCGACCTCGTACAGGAGGCGGTTCTCCTTGAGTTCGTCCCGAATCGCCTCGACGTCGTACTGCTCCTCTAGCGCCATGTCGTGGATGATCGTCAGCAGCGAGACGAACGGCTTGAGGAACAGGTCGTCGAGGAGGAACATCTCAGGCCTCCGCTTTGATGTGGAAGTCCACGAAGCTGTACGGAGCCCACGGACCGGAGTACTGCACGGTCAGGTCCGGGTGGGCCTCGCGGACGGCGTCGACCGCGTCGTCGAAGGACTCGCGCTCGTCGCGTTCGACGAGATAGGAGTTGTTCAACAGCAGGCGGTCGCTGAACAGGTCTCCGTCGGCGACGTCGGCCGCGTGGTCGGCGAGTTCGGTCTCGATGGACTCCCGAACCGAGTCGGCGTCTGCGACGCCGTCCTCCGGAACGAGGACTTTGATGCCGACTTCCTCGTGACCGGCGGCGCGGCGCAGCGATCCCGTGAGTTCGGCCCGACTGTTCCGGAGGACGTTCTTCAGCGCCCGCTCGGACTCGAAGACCATGCCGAACCGCATCGGGACGACCGCTCGGCCGTCGCCCGCCGTCATCACCTCCCGGAGCACGTCGTCGTGCGCCCGAGCGTTCTCGTCGCTCTCCTCGGGGTCGAGCGTGTCGATGTCGCTGACGACGGCGGCGTGAGTGCGATGTGAGACAGTGTATACGTCGCTCTCGCCCTCGACGCCGTCGGTAGAGACGTCGATCGAGTCGGCCTCGATGACGCCGTACGCGTAGATTTTATCACCGGACATTGTATGACCTGTGCTCGTATGCGGCGATTCGCCGTCGCCCGACCAAGCCCTGTTGCCAGCATACGCAAGTCGTCGCGTCCAGCGGATTCGACGGCGATAGGACCGGACCACCTCGTCGTGGAGAGAATCGTCGAACCGCCCGACCTCTGGCGAACACACGACCGATTCCGCCGGAAACCTTTCGACTGCAGGCAGCATGTACAGGTAGGTAACCCGTCAAGTGGCATTATGGCACAACCGGATTCCAGTAGCCTGGCAGCAGTGCTCGACCGCATCCTCGATAAGGGACTCGTGGTCGACATCTGGGCGCGCGTCTCGGTCGTCGGGATCGAAATTCTCACCGTGGAGGCCCGTGTCGTGGCCGCGTCCGTCGACACGTTCCTCCACTACGCGGAGAACATAACGAAGATAGAACAGGCCAGCCAGTCCGGTGAGCTAGAGGAGATGAAGGAGCTGGACATCGAGAAACCGGCTCGCCCGGACAACTACCAGCAGGCCCCGTCCCAGTAGAGACTGCGGCATAGCTCACAACCATGTCACAGTCAGACGCTGAGTCGACCGAACAGTGCCGCGCGCTCACGAGCGACGGCGACCGGTGTCAGAATGCGGCGGTCGAGAGCGGGTTCTGTCACCAGCACGACGATTCCGATCCGACCGTCGACGACGGCTCCTCGGACGACGAAGCCGAGAGCGAGGAGTCGGCGAGCGATACCGAAGACGAAGCGTCGGACGCCGACTCGGACGGCGCGTCCGAGGCCGCCGAGTCCACCGACGGCACAGCGGCGGGCGAGGCCGAGAGCGGAGAGGCGGACGCCTCCGAAACGTCCGAGTCGGAAGACGCCGCGAGCGACGAGGTTTCCATCGGCGGCGCGGGATCGCTCATCGAGGTGCGACGCACCGTCGAAGCGGTCACGGCGCAGCTGATAGAGCATCCGCTCGACGGGGTCGTCGAGATACGCAGAGACGGCGACGGCGGCTGGCTGGCGACCGTCGAAGTAGTCGAACGCCGCGCGGTTCCCGACACGCAGGACATCATCGGCTACTACGAGATCACGCTCGAAGACTCGGAGACGGTGACCGGCTACCGGCGGCTCTCCCGATATCGTCGCATGGATACCGACCAGAGCGAACGGCTCGAATGACCGCCCGCCGGCCGGACGTGAGAACGTGGGGCGGCCCGCCAGCCGAATCCCTCACTTAGTAGATACGATACGCACAAAATGAGTACCTGTTTTGCCTTCGAGGTTCAGAATGAAACTATGGCTACGATCGTCATCGGCTCAGTGCCCGCGGAAGAGTTCGCGCTGAAGCACACGCTCGACGAGCTCCCGGACGTAAAATTCGAGTGCGAGCGCATCATCAAGAGCGGCGAGGACGCCGTCATGCCCCTGATGTGGGCGCGAAACGTCGATAAGGAGGAGCTCGAGGCGGCGTTCGAGGACGACCCGAGCGTCGACAACGTCCGGCTGCTCGCCGATTTCGAGGACGAGTACCTCTACCGGATGGACTGGATCGATCAGGTCGAACTCCTGCTCGGGATGCTCACGAACTCCGAGGCCACCATCCTCGACGCCTACGGGAAGAAAGAGGAGTGGCGACTCCGCGTGATGTTCCCGACCCGCGATAAGTTCTCGGCCACCTACGAGTTCTGTAACGAACACGGGCTCACCTACGACGTCGAGTCGATCCGGGACATGGACGGCGAGCCCGCCGGCCGCTTCGGGCTCACCGAGGGCCAGTACCAGGCGCTCGTCCTCGCCGCGCAGGAGGGGTACTACAACGTCCCCCAGGAGAAGACGCTCGAAGAGCTCGCCAACGAACTCGACATCTCACATCAGGCCCTCTCCGAGCGGCTCCGTCGAGGGACCGAATCGCTCATCGAGGATACGCTCCTAGTCGGGACGGACCCCGACCTGATGTGAAAACGAGTCTCTTTCTCGGTCGGCGATCGTCTGCTGTCCCGGTCGCTCGCCGTTAGCGGAGGTACCGAACGATGCGGACCAGTACCGAGGCGAGCGTGCCGACGCCGGGGACACGAGACGAGAGCGCCGCCGCGCCGACGAGGAACGCCGCGGCCCACCGGTCGCCGCGGGTGAACGCGCGTGCGGCGTCGATGAGCGTCGAGATGATCGAGAGGTTGTTCCACATCGAACCGCCTGCCTTTGCGTTCTGCATATCCGTTCCAACGCGTTCCACCCACCAAAGTGGTAGGCTTGAGCCTGCTGGCAGTTTATCAGGCCGTTCGGGAGCCTCACTCGCGTTTCGTATCGCACGGTTCGGCTCGCCGCTAACGTCTCCTTTCTCCGAGCGGTCGGACGAATCTCGCCGCGACGGTTGAAACTGTCCGCTATCCGGTCAGGAAAGTACCTTCGCCGTACCGTCGAAGTTCGGTTGTCTTACCCCGGTTCCCCGAACGATACGAGTGATTTTTCGGGGTGCTTAACGGACCGTTTCAGCACTGTTTCATCGGTAGAACCGCCGGACAAGGGCTGAAACTCGCGGAATCCGTAGGAGTGTGAACCCCGTTTATCTATGTCCCCCGTAATCCGTTGGATATGTCGACTCTCGTATCGGGGAACGTCCCCTCGGAAGACTTAGTGCTCGATCACACGCTACAAACGTACCCGGACCTGACGTTCTCGGTCGAGCAGATCGTCTGCTCGGGGGACGGGTCGCTCATGCCGATGCTGTGGGTCCGCGGAAGCGAACGCAACGGCATCGAGGAGACGTTCGAGGAGGACCCCACGGTCGAGACGGTCACACACCTGCGCGAGCTCGAAGACGAGTGTCTCTTCCAGATGGACTGGCACGGAAACGTCAAGCTCGTCATCGACATGCTGACTCAGTCGGAGGCGACGATTCTGGACGTGACGGGCGCGGGCACGGAGTGGAACATCCGGATGCTCTACCCCGAGCGCTCGATGGTCTCGAAGGCCCACGACTTCTGTGACCAGCACGGGCTCGACTTCGAGGTCGAGAGCGTCCGAGAGATGGAGGGCGAGATGGCCGGGCGCTACGGCCTGACGACCTCACAGCACGAGGTGCTGTCGATGGCTGAATCGGAGGGATACTTCGAGGTCCCGCGACAGATCACGCAGGCCGAACTGGCCGAGAAGCTCGGTATCTCCCACCAGGCGCTCTCGGAGAGCCTCCGTCGAGCCACCGGCACGCTCGTCGAAGAGGCGCTGTAACCGGTCCGGTCTTCGCTACCCGGTTCTCTCGGCGGCTTTCCGGGCTCGCTGCGCCGCTCCGTCGTCGTCTTCCTCGCCAGTCCGGACTTCGCCGCTGCAACAGGTGGAGTCGGCTATCGGCCGGGAACGACAGATCTCGTCGCCGACCGTCGCGAGGCGAGCCGTACGTCACGAAATCCCATGCCTGCAACTGAAAGCGGTTAGCGCATACGGGTCAACCGCGTACTGTCTCGCGATTCGGTTATGACGACGCTTTCACGCTCTGGACTCTCTGGTGGCTCTCGTTGTCGAGACGGAAGAACGCTAACAGCGGCGTGGCTCGCCGACCCAGTTCGTAGGACGTATGAGCGATAGGTATCGCGGCCCTTGGGAGTACGAGACGCTGCGGGTCCCCAGAGGCGTCACGCAGAAGGAGGCGATCGACCCCAAGAGCGAACTCAACGAGTTGGGACGCGAGGGATGGGAGCTCACAGGGTCTGTCGATTACACCGGCGGCGGCGGGACGAAGTTTCTCCTGTTTAAACGTCCCGCGGAGCCCGACGCCGAGACGGAGCGATGAGCTCGTCTATCGATCCCGACGAGGACGTCAATGTCGACACCGAGACGGACCTCGAATCCGACGCCGACGCGGACATCGGCACGGCCAACACGATGCGTCAGCGAGCGGGCGAGAGCCGGGCGAAGCTCTGGGTTATGCTCGGCGCGAATCGCTTGCTGATAACCGGACTGCTGGCGCTCACCGTCTTCGTCGCCGTCCTCGTCGTCGGAACGCAGTTCTACCCGGGCTTCCACGCGGACCTGCAGACCGAGGACACCATCGAGACGATATTCTCGACGATGATCGGCGCGATAATCACCGGGACGACCCTCGTGGTGACCATCAGCCAGCTCGTCATCTCACAGGAGAACGGACCGCTGGGCGACCAGCACGAGCGAATGAGCAGCACGATGAACGTCCGGGACTACACGCGTGACCTCGTCGACCGCCCGGTTCCGGCCGACCCGTCCGCGTTCCTCCGCAACATAATCGACGCGTCGGGCGATCGTGCTCGCAAGCTGCGCGACTCCATCTCGGACAAGGACGACGACGAGCTGAAGGCGGAAGTCAACGAGTTCACGACCAGTCTACTCGGTAACGGACAGCAGGTCCGAGAGCAACTCGACGGCGCGTCGTTCGGATCCTTCGACGTTCTCTTCGCCGCGCTCAACTACAACTACGGGTGGAAGATCTTCCAGGCCGAGCGCATCAAGTACGATTACCAGGACAGCCTCACCGACGACGAGAAGGAGCTCATCGAGCAGTTGCGGACGACCCTCTCGATGTTCGGTCCCGGCCGCGAGCACGTCAAGACGCTGTACTTCGAGTGGGCCCTCATCAACCTCTCACAGCTCATCCTCTACATCTCGGTGCCGGCGCTCATCGTCGCCGGCGGGATGCTGGCGTTCGTCGACGGAACGTCCGTCACGGGGTCCTTCGTCGGCGTCGCACACATCACGATACTCGTCACCGCGGCGTTCACGGTGACGCTACTGCCGCATCTGCTGCTCGTCTCCTACATCGCGCGAGTGGCGACGGTCGCGAAGCGGACGCTCGCCATCGGTCCGCTCATCCTCAGAGAATCACAGCGCTGAGCGCCGGATACCGGCGCGAAAGAGGTATCCCGGGGTCCGCATCGGGGTCGAAAAGACGCGATTACTCTTCGGGCGTTCCGTCGCCGCCGTCGGTGCCGTCGAGCGGCCCCGTGTGATCGGCACCGCCCGCGTCGTGGACGCCGCTGGCGTCCGGGCCCGCGTCGACGTCTTCCGGCAGGTCCTCGTGGTCGAAGGCGAAGACGTCGCTGTCCTCGATGGCCGGCCCGATCATCTCCTGCAGCGTCGGCCCGGGCAGTGTCTCCTCGTCGAGCTCGACGAGCGTCTCGGTGACCTGCTGCGTGTCGACGTTCTCGACGGCGACGCGGAACGTCTTCGCGGCGACGCGGCTGCCGACCTCGCTGCCGAGCGTCTGCTTTGCGAGGCCCGCCGCTCCGCTCCCCCCGATGACCCGGGCGGCGAGAATGCGACCCACGGGGCGGCCAATCGCCTGTGCGAGGCGGTCGATATCGACCGGATCCTCCGCCGGTTCCTCGGCCAGTATCGCCTCGAAATCGACCGCTTCGAGGACCTCCTTCGCGACTTCGGTCGCGAACAGCGCGTCTAACCCCTGTTCGATGCGGTCCAGCTGTTCGTCGCCGGTAGAGTCACTCATTACGGGACGACGAACGCGTGCTACTCGGATACCGCTGCGGCCTTCGAATGCAACCACTCTCGACCGCGTTTCGCGGCGTGTGAACGCTGAGCGCAGAGGGGCCGGAGCGAAGAGCGGACGGTGACGCACACTTTCGGTATAGCCGGCATTTGCAAGCACAAACGGTTTGCGGAGAGAGCTACGAAGCGGATTATCTCGGCCCAGCGCCGTAGGGTCGCGAAACGAACCGGTCTAGCCGTCTTCGGTCGACTCCGCTTCGTCCGGGTCCGACCCCAGCGTCTCGGCGGACGTGACTTCCGGCGACACCGGATCACCTTCTAAGAGCTCTTCGAGGACGATTCTGACGGCCTGAATCCCGACGACGAGGAGGAACGGTCCCAGGAACAGCCCGTACCAGCCGAAGAGCATGGAGCCGAGGATGTACGCGAACAGGACCAGCCCCGTATGCGTCGTCTGTCCCGCCACCTTCGGCAGCAGGAACGTCATGGGGAGGAGGTCCAGGAGAACCAGCGAGACGACGAACAGCGCCGCAGGATAGACCAGCAGCGACGGATCGGCCCGGGCGGCTCGGACACCGAGGAAGGCGACGAGCGGGACGTAGACGAGCTTGCCGACGACGACGGGGACGAGACTGGCCAGTCCGGTGAGCAGCGCCAGCGCCGTCGGCGCCGGCATCGCGACCGCGGCGGGGGCGAGCAAGTTGTAGGCGTTGTACACCACCGCGGCGAGGACGGCGACGATGCCGACGAGGAGGACGTTCCCGAAGTAGATGGTGCCGAGGTCGTCGTCGACGGCGGTCACGTAGGCGTGCGCCGTGGTTCCCGTCCCGGCGACCGTCGAGCGGAACCAGGACGCGAGGCGGGCGTCGTCCCGCAGGAGGTAGAACGCGGCCGTCACGGCGAGAAACAGGTGCATCGTGCCGCCGGCGACCGTCGAGAGGACGCCCGCGCCGCGCTGGAGTAAGTCCATCGGTGACCCGGAGAGGCCGCCGGTCAGCGCCGAGCGGGCGCGCTCTATCAGGTCCAGCGAAGCCGGGTCGAGATACGGCTGTATCGCCTGTCTGAGCCCGTCGAGCGCGCCGGCCGACAGCAGCTGCGTGACGCCCATCACGACGACCGCGGTGATGAGCAGCAACGCGGGGAGCGCGACGACGAGCACCGAGACCAGCGCGGCCGTTCCCGGCGAGAGGACGGACTCCAACCGCCGGTTCAGCGGTCGGATACCGTAGTAGACGAAGAGCGCGAGCACGAACGTCCCGACGAACGAGTGGAGGACGAACAGGAGCGCCAGCCCGACCGCGACGACGAGCGCCCACCATCCGAGGCGCTCTCGGTCGAGCGTCGGAGACGAGAGGTCCATGTTTCCGCGTCGGGAGTCGCACGGAAAAATCCGGGCATATGGTCCTTCGGTGGCTCGGGCACAGTATGCCGGGGAAAGACCCGAGTGTCCCAACGCACGAGACAGGGCAATGAGTGAGCACGCTCGCACCGACGGGTTCGTCCCGTTCTTCAGGCAGTACACGAAGACGTGGCAGCACGCGGTGGCAACGGCGGCCCTGACGGCGTTCGGGACGCTGACGTTCATCAACCGCCTGTTCGCCGTCGTCGCCATCTCCGTCTATCTCCTCACGCCGGCCGCGCTCTACGTTCTGCGTTCCCCGTCGGAGGAAAAAGCGGCCGAATCGGACCGGCAGCCGAGCGACGCGAACGCGGAGTCAGCGGGGCCTGACCGCGATCGTGACGCGGAATCCGTCCGAGAAGGCGGTTCTCCGATCGAGTCGAGCGATACCGGGGCCGCGCGAGGAGCGGAGCCCTCGCGGGAGCCGGACGCGTCGTCGGGGGAACCGGCGTCGTCACGGGAGTCGGACCCGTCACAGGAGCCGGAATCCCCGCCCGCGTGGGCGACTGCGGACGTTCCCTGTGAAGAGACGCTCCACGACGCGGTCGTCGCCGACGGAACCGCCTACGCCGTCGGGTCCGAGGGGAGCGTGCTCGCCGACGA
The DNA here is from genome assembly GCF_010119205.1 of Haloarcula limicola. Taxonomy (NCBI): domain Archaea; kingdom Methanobacteriati; phylum Methanobacteriota; class Halobacteria; order Halobacteriales; family Haloarculaceae; genus Haloarcula; species Haloarcula limicola. Next base: position 73,440 of record NZ_WRXM01000003.1, on the reverse strand, counting down.
CGGCGACGGCTGGGATACCGTACTGGCCGACGGCCCCGGCGCGCAGTCGAACGCGCTCCGCGGCGTCGACGCCGTCGAGGGCGGCGGCGTCTGGTTCGCCGGCGACAGCGGAGCCGTCGGTCGGCTGGACCCCGAGAGCGGCCGCCACGTCGATCTCTCCGCGCCGAACGACGACACGAACAACCTCGCGGACGTCGCCGTAGCGGGCACGCCCGGCGACGAGACGGTCCTGCTGATAGACGGCTCCGGCCGCGTCTGCCGCGGCCGGTACCGGGAGGGGGAGACGGCGTGGGAGGAGCCGGTGACGCCGGGAAGCGGCTCCAGTCTCGCCAGCGTCGCCCTCCGAGACGCGTCGGCCGGCTACGCCTGTGACACCAACCAGTGCGTCTTCGAGACGGACGACGGCGGGCGAACCTTCGCGCGGTCGGGGCTCGACGGGGCCGACGGGACGCTCACCGACGTCGCGGCGGACGAGGAGGGGTGCGCTGTCAGCGACGACAGCGGCGTCGTCCACCGCTACGACGGCCAGCGCTGGACGCCCGAGCGCCCGGACGAGGACGCGCTGTGGGCGCTCGCGCTCGACGAGACGCTGTGGCTCGCCAGCGGCGACGGCGGGACGGTGTACGAGCGGGCCGCGGACGCGACCGACTGGGAGCGGACGCCGACGCCGGCGACCGCCCCCCTCCGCGGGGTCGCGCTCGGCCGGGAGCGAGCGGTCGCCGTCGGCGCGGAGGGCACCGTCGTCGAACGTTCCCGACCGGAACCCCGCTGACAGCGCGCGACGGCGGGAAATGCATGCAGAACCCGCTTCGAGTTGGTAGCCGACTCCGCGGTATGGAACGCGGCGTCTCTTCGTCCGTCTCGACTACGGAAGGGGTCCGGGAACGGGCGCTGCACTGGTTTCTCCTGGGGGGAAACCGGATCGCCGTCGCGGCCTGTCTCACCGTTCTCGTGGTCGCCGTCATCGGCGGCCTCCTCCGGGCCGGACTGCTCACCGTCGGTCCGAGGAGTCAGGCGGCGACGGTGTTCGCGAGCGGGCTCACGTCCGGCGTCGTGACGCTCGTGACCATCTCGCTCTCGATCAACCAGTTCATCCTCTCGCGGGTGTTCGGCACGCCCGACTCGCTCTCGGACCGCCTCGACGGGACTCGGTCGCTCCGCGGGACCGTCGAGGAGCTCTCCGGGCAGCCGGCGAGTCCGAACGACCCCGCGGAGTTCCTCTCGCTCGTCGCGACGACGCTCAGCGACCGCGCGTCGTCCTTCGAGGAGACGGTCGCGGACTCGGACCGAGAGGTCCCCGACGGCGTCCGCGACGCGATGCGGGGCCTCCGCGAGTACGGCGACGACATCGACGACCTCCTCGAATCGGAGGAGAGCATCGTCGACGTGCTCGACGTCGTCCTCGGGACGGAGTACGCCCAGAACATGACCGCCGTTCGCCACGTCCGGAACGCGCACGCCGAGGCCCTTCCCCGGGAGCTGCGAGAGAACTTAGACGCCGTCGACGAGCTGCTGGAGGCCATCGCCGTCTCGCGGCAGTTCTTCAAGACGCTCTCGCTCCAGCAGGACTTCGCCCGGCTCTCACGGATCGTCGTCTACACCGGACTGGTCGCGCTGGTGACCAGCGTCTCGCTCACCTTCCTCTACCGGACGAACTCGACGACCACGATCCCGCCCTCGCTGCTCCCCCTCGTCGTCACGCTCGGTATCGGCGTCATCGTCTCGCCCTTCGCGGCGTTCATCGCCTACATCCTGCGCGCGGCGACGATCGCCCGCCGAACCGTCTCGGTCGGGCCGTTCATCCCGCCGGAGAAGCAGGATTGAACGCCGAAACTCCCGCTCTCCGGTCTTGCAGGCATGTGCAGGCATTACCGTTAGCAAGGGCGGAAGCGATTGTCCGGGCATGACGAACGAAAGCGAAAGCCGACAGCAGGCGCGGGAGAACCTCAACAAACAGCTCGAGAAGGCGAAGCGACGCGCACAGGACAGCAGGACACAGCAGACCGAGAACCTGAAGGCGGAACTCGGTCGCGTCGTCTTCGACCTCGCCGAGGAGAGGTTCCCCGACGAGGCCCGACAGCGCAAGCGACAGAGCGCGGCGACGGCGTTCGGCGTCGGCCTCGCCGTCGGCTTCCTCGCTCGGCACGTCCTCGGTCGGTAACGTCGCGCCGAGCGACTGCAGACGCGGTTTTTCTTCCGGTTTTCGCGATGTCGTCCGTCTCGTCGTCGGGCTACCGTGTGGTCTCCCGAGCGCCCGCCGCGGAGAAGCGGTCCGGTCCCGTAGAGATGCTCCCGTCTCGGCACTAGATCCGTCCTGAGTTAATAATTCGTAGCCCTAAGATTGCCAAAATAGGCCATCTAAGCGGTCGACGATAGCAGGTGGATTATTAACGGAGGAGGGACTAGTCTCCGATAATGACTGCGTCGAATGGGAGTTCGCCCGAACCGTCCGGTGGCTCCCACGAACACGACCACGCCGACGACGAGCACGGCCACGGGGACGGCGACCGCGTGGCCGAGACGGGGAGCGACGGGTCGGCCGTCGAGGCGGGCGACGACGAGGTCGCCCACCTCTCGGTCCCCGAGATGGACTGCCCGTCGTGTGCGGGCAAGGTCGAGAACAGCGTCCGGAAGCTCGACGGGATCGACGCCGTCGACCCGCAGGTGACGACCGGGACGCTGTCGGTGACCTTCGACGGCGGCGAGACGAGCGAATCTGATGTCGTCGAGCGCGTCGAGAAGGCCGGCTACGGCGTCGAGGACGCCGAGACGGTGACGGTGAAGTTCACCGTCCCCGAGATGGACTGCCCCTCCTGCGCGGGAAAGATAGAGAACGCGCTCTCGGAACTCGACGGCCTTTCGGCGTACGAGACCCAGCCCACGACCGGGAAGGTAACGGCCACTTACGACGCCGCCGCGCTCGGGGAGGCGGAGATCGTCTCGGCCATCGAAGCGGCCGGCTACGAGGTCACCGGGACGACCGGCGAGGGAGCCGAGAGCGGCGATTCCGAGGAGTCGGCGGAGAGCATCTGGCGGAGTTCCCGCGCGGTGAAGACGTGGGTAAGCGGGGTCTTCGTCGCGCTCGGGCTCCTGTTCGAGTTCGCCCTGAGCGGGCAGAACGCGCAGGTCGCCGCGGTCCTCGGTAGCGAGCTCCACGTCGCCGACGCCCTCTTCCTCGTCGCCATCGCCGTCGGCGGTCAGGAGATCCTCCGCAACGGGTACTACTCCGCGCGGAACCGCAACCTCGACATCGACTTCCTGATGTCGACGGCCATCCTCGGCGCGCTCGTCGCGAGCCTCGCCTTCGGCGAGGGCCTGTACTTCGAGGCCGCGACGCTCGCGTTCCTGTTCAGCATCGCCGAGTTGCTGGAGCGGTACGCGATGGACCGAGCGCGCAACTCGCTGACCGAACTGATGGACCTCTCGCCGGACGAGGCGACCGTCGTGCGCGACGGCGAGGAGGTGACGATCCCCGTCGATTCGGTCGAGGTCGGCGACGTCGTGGTCGTCAAACCCGGCGAGAAGGTTCCGATGGACGGCGCGGTCGTCGACGGCGAGAGCGCGGTCAATCAGGCCCCGATCACCGGCGAGAGCGTCCCCGTCGACAAGAGCGAGGGCGACGAGGTGTACGCCGGGACCATCAACGAGGAGGGATACCTCGAGGTGGAGGTCACCGCGAAAGCCGAGGACAACACCCTCTCGCGCATCGTCGAGATGGTCGAGGACGCCCAGTCGAACAAGACCGAACGCGAGCAGTTCGTCGAGCGGTTCTCGGCGTACTACACGCCGGTCGTCGTCGCGTTCGCCGCTCTCGTCACAGTCGCCTCGCCGTTCGTCCTCGCGACCTCGTGGTCGACCGCCGTCGTCTACGGTCTCACCCTGCTGGTGCTCGCCTGCCCCTGCGCGTTCGTCATCTCGACGCCCGTCTCCGTCGTGTCGGGCATCACCAGCGCGGCGAAGAACGGCGTGCTCGTCAAGGGCGGCAACCACCTCGAAGCGATGGGCGCGGTCGACGTCGTCGCCTTCGACAAGACCGGGACGCTCACGAAGGGCGAACTCACGGTCACCGACGTCGTCCCGCTGCACGGCAACGACGAGACGGACGTGCTCCGCTGTGCGCGCGGCCTCGAGCAGCGCAGCGAACACCCCATCGGCGAGGCCATCGTCGCCCACGCCGACGGGAAGTCGGCCGCCGGACGCGACATCGACGAGTTCGAGAGCATCACCGGCAAGGGCGTCAAGGCGGACCTCGACGGGACGCCGCACTTCGCGGGCAAACCCGGCCTGTTCGAGGAGCTGGGCTTCGACCTCTCGCACGTCCACGCGACGACCGACGGCGGCGTCGTCACCCGGACCGCACAGGCCATCTGCGAGCGCAACAACTGTCTCGACCTCTTGGAGGACACCGTGCCCGACCTGCAGGCGGAGGGCAAGACCGTCGTCCTCGTCGGGACCGAGGACGAACTTGAGGGCGTCATCGCCGTCGCCGACGAGGTCCGCCCCGAGGCGAAACGCGCCGTCGCCCGCCTGAAGGACCTCGGGGTCGAGCGCACCGTCATGCTCACCGGCGACAACGAGCGGACGGCCCGCGCGATCGCCGAGGAAGTCGGCGTCGACGACTACCGCGCGGAGCTGCTCCCCGACCAGAAGGTCGAGGCCATCGAGGGCCTCGTCGCCGAACACGACGGCGTGGCGATGGTCGGCGACGGCATCAACGACGCGCCGGCGCTGGCCACCGCGACGGTCGGCGTGGCGATGGGCGCCGCCGGGACCGACACGGCGCTCGAGACCGCCGACATCGCGCTGATGAGCGACGACCTCTCGAAACTGCCCTACCTCTACGAACTGGCCGGCGACGCCAACGGCGTCATCCGACAGAACGTCTGGGCCAGCCTCGCCGTGAAGGCGGGTCTCGCCGTCGCCGTCCCCTTCGGCTACGTCCCGATCTGGCTCGCGGTGCTCGCCGGCGACGCGGGCATGACGCTCGGCGTGACCGGGAACGCGATGCGCCTCTCGCGCCTCTCGCCGGAGGACGAGCAGGCCTCCGAGAGCGAGCGCAGCGCCTGACCCGGTTACACTCACGTCAGCGCGTACTCAAGTTCCTGCGGTCCGTACGTCCGTCCATGACGCCTCCGACACCGACACCCGGCATCCACCACGTGACCTGTATCGCGGGCGACCCCCAGCGGAACATGGACTTCTGGGTCGAGACGCTCGGCCTCCGCCTGGTCAAGCGGTCCATCAACCAGGACGACCCCGGCACCTACCACTTCTTCTTCGCCGACGCCGAGGGGACCCCCGGAACGAGCATGACGTTCTTCCCGTGGGAAGACATGAAACAGGGGAAGGTCGGTTCCGGACAGGTCTCCCGGACCGCCTTCCGCGTTCCCGAAGGCAGCCTCGACTACTGGGAGGACCGCTTCGAGGAGTACGGCGTCGACTACGACGAGCGCGTCGAGCGATTCGGCGAGACCGTGCTCCCGTTCCGAGACCCCGACGGCCTCCCGGTCGAACTCGTCGCGGTCGAGATCGGCGAGGACGACCCCACGGTCCCGTGGACGGAGTTCGTCCCCGAAGACGCCGCCATCCGGGGCTTCCACTCGGTGACGCTCTGGCTCGCCGACCCCGAACCCACGATGGACCTCCTCCGGACGATGGGTCTCGAAGAGGTCGGCACCGAACAGGCACAGGGCGACACGCCGGGCGACGAGCGAACTCGCTTCGCCGCCGACGGTCCGGTCGGCAAGTACGTCGACGTGCTCCCGACCATCCAGGGCGGGCGACAGGGTCACGGGACGGTCCACCACGTCGCCTTCCAGACGCCGACCGACGAAGACCAGCGAGCGATGCGCGAGGCCGTCCAGTCCGCCGGGCTCCGCCCGACTCAGCAGATCGACCGCCACTGGTTCCGCTCGGTCTACTTCAGGGAGTTCGGCGGCATCCTGTTCGAACTCGCCACCCGCGGCCCCGGCTACACCAGCGACGAGCCGCTCGACGACCTCGGCGGTCGACTCGTCCTCCCAGGGAAGTTCGAGGATCGACGCGAGGAGATAGAGGCCAACCTGACCGACGTGACGATTCCGACCGCCGATACCGTCGAAGCCGACGACTGACCCAGAGGCGTTCGGCGCGAGTATAAGTGGCGTCCGACTCCGTCGCCCGTTCGATGGGGCGGTTCGAGACCGCTGACCGGTGGAGTCGCGGCGAGACGCGGATTACTCCGAGAGGCCCTCGCCATCGGTCGAGACGGGCCGCGGCGTCCGCGTCGGTCGAGCGCCGACGGAGGCCGTCGACGCCGAGTCGTCACGCGCCAGTGCTCGCTGCTTTTCGATCTCCCCGTGAACGGCGTCAGTGACGCGCGGATGTTCCCCGAGCGGGTCGGCGTACTCCAGTCCGCCCCGAGCGAGTTCGAGCGCCGCCGGGATCCGGTCGTCCGTTATCTCCGACGGCGCGACGAACGCGGGCACCGCGACCGCCCGGGGCGTCGCGAGGTTGTAGCGGACGCACTCGACCGCCGGGTTCTGCAGGAGGTAACAGGTCAGCACCGCCCCGTACGCCGACTGGTCGCGCAGCCGCGCCGCGTGATAGTCGACCGTCTGTCGGTTGTACGGCTTCGAGTTGCTGCCGAACCCGACGAGGACGAGCGACGCGTCCTCGCCCGGCGACACCAGCGCCGCCCCGCGCTCCGCGAGCGCGTCTGTAATCGCCGGGCTCTGCCCGACCGGTTCGCAGTATCGGACGGTGCCGGAGGCGTGCGAGAGGAGCGCCGGGATCTCGTCGACGGTGTCGTAGGTATGGGCGGCACACATCGGGACGGCGTACACCGTCTCGGCGGAGAGTCCCTCTACAGTCTCTCGAAGCTCGCGGCGCGGTTCGCGCTCGTAGACGGCGACGTCGACGGCGTCGACGCGGGTACGAGCGGCGAGGCGGTCGGCGTGCGTTTCGAGCACCGCTCGCGTCACTTCCGTCCCCCGGCCGATGAGCAGGATCGATTCGGTCGTCATGACGACGCCCGGTATTGCAAGTACATTTTGATTACTCCAATTGCTCTTGTTTTGGCCAACGGAACCGGCCGTCAAATAAATTTTGGTGACCCCGGTCGGTCGCGTCTAGTCGAGCGCGAATTCTGTGGAGCGCGAGCGGACAGCCGGGCCGGCCGTGAAAATCGGCATCTGATCGCGCGTTGCGGGCCTTCCGCCGTCGAATGCCGCTGAGTTGTTCGAACCGCTTGAGGTGTAACGAGCGGAGAAGGGCTTCGCTCGCTGGCACGATGTGCCGAGCTATACGCTACCGGCCGGGTTCTGCCGAGCGATCGGTCCAGCCCCTCAGTCCTCGCTCTCTACGCCGCCGGCGATATCTCGGAGCGCCTCTAAGAGGTCCGCGACGACTTCGAGAATATCGACGATCTGTTGGAGCAGTTGCTCGAGGTCCTCCAGTATCGTCTGTGCGTTCTGGGTGTCGGTAGGGGCGTCAGCGCCCACCGCGACGCCGGTGCCAGCGAGTGTGACCGCAGCGATCACCGAAATAGCGAGGACCAAGTGAACGAGACGGTAGCGAGAATTCACGTGTCGTTCGTGGCGTCCACTGCGGTATTAATCGGACGGTTTCTGTAACGACCGCTAACCAAACCGTTAATTCTCGCAGTCCCCGAACTCGGACGTGGAACTCTCCGTCGTCGACCTGTCTCCCGTTCCGACCGATGGGACCGCGAGCGAGGCGTACGCGAACACCGTCGAGGCCGCCAAGCAAGCCGAGCGGCTCGGGTACTCCCGGTTCTGGGTGGCCGAACACCACGGCATGGCGGACGCCATCGCCGGGACGACACCCGAGGTGCTGCTCGGGCATCTCGCCGCCGAGACGGACTCGATCCGACTCGGGTCCGGCGCGGTGCTCCTCAACCATTACAGCCCGTTCAAAGTCGCCGAACAGTTCGGGGCGCTCGACGCGCTCGCTCCGGGCCGCATCGACGCCGGTCTCGGACGGGCGAACGGGTCGCCCGCGGCGGATCGAGCCCTCGGAACGGACCGGCGCGTCCAGAACCCCGACGCGGACCACGCGGAGAAGATCGAAGCCGTCGTCAACCACCTCTACGACGCCTATCCCGACGGACATCCCTACGGCGACTTACAGATATCGCGTTCGGGGGACGGCGCTCCCGCTCCGTGGGTGCTCGGATCGAGTCCGTCCAGCGCGGCGATCGCGGCCGAACTGGGGCTCCCGTACTGTTTCGCGGCGTTCATTCGACCGCAGCTCGCTCCCCGATCGTTCGAGCGGTACCGCGAGCGGTTCGAACCGTCTGCCCTGGCCGGTAGTGCCGACGATCCGCAGGGGATACTGGCGGTGAATGCAGTCTGTGCGGCGACCGACGAGGAGGCGGCACGGCACCGGGCCGTGGCCGAGGCGTCGTACGAGCGCATGCAACGCGGTGTCGTCGGTACGAGGCCGTCGATCGAGGAAGCTATCGACGAACTCGGTGGGGTCCCCGAACCGACGCCTGCGACACTCGACGACGGCGAGTGGCCGCGCACGATTTCCGGGAGCCCGGAGACGCTCGCATCGCTTCTCGAACAGCTCGCGGACCGCGTCGGCGTCGACGAGGTGATGATCCAGCACATCCACGCGACCCACGACGACGCGCTCCGATCCCACGAACTGCTGGCTGACGGTGTCGGACTCGCCTGACCGGGTCTCCGTGTCAGGCGGTCTACTCGGGAAAGCGCTCTTCCCGTAGAGACTACCGCCGACGGTGCCCGAACGCCTTTCACCGACTACCGAATAGCGCTTGCCAACAGATGCGTCTGATCGCTCACCGAGGATTCGACGAGCAGTACTCCGCTAACACGGTGGCGGCCGTCGAACAGGCGGTTCCGAAGGCGGACATGATCGAACTCGACGTCCGTCGATGCGCCTCGGGGGAGCTCGTGGTCGCGCACAACTCGCTCGTCGACATCGCCATCGACGGCGTGACCGAGGTAGACGAACTCACCGCGTCGGAGCTCGCGTCCCTCGACGCCCACGACGGCGAGGGCGTCCAGACGCTCTCGTCGGTTCTCGACGTCATCCCGGCCGCGACCGGCGTCAACCTCGAGCTCAAGGACGCGGCGACCGTCGAACAGGCGCTTTCGAGAGCACGCGAGGCGCCGCACGACGTCATCGTCTCCTCGTTCGACGCGGAGGCGATCCGGCGAGTCCAGGTCGACGGCGGCGAGGGGGTCGAACTGGCGTACGTGCTGGGGCTCACTCCGGGCGACGACCTCGCGGTCGCCGAGGAACTCGATTGCAGGTACGTCCATCCGAACGCGTGGCTCTGCCTCTGTACCGATATCGTCGCTGACGCGCACGACGCGGGAATGCTGGTCAACGCGTGGACCGTCGATTCACGCCCGGGCGCCTGGGCCCTCGAACGGCGTGGTGTCGACGGCGTCATCGCGAGTTCACCGCACGTCACGGCGTGGCTCGAGTGAGGTGTTTCCGAGCGGCACCCGAGCGGAATGGCGCTGAATTCGAGCCCACGTTTCGGGCCTCTCGCTGCCGGATACTGTCGGTTGTTCGATCCGACGGGTATCCAGCGGTCGAGAGCTGGTACTGACCGCTCTCCCAGTGTGACCCGGAAATAGAGCCGCTTATACTCCGGGAGTAATCACGTTCAGGTATGGCTTCTGGGGTCCACGTGCAGCTGGAAGTGAGCGACGTGGCCGGCTGTCCCGTCGCTTCGCTGAGCGAGGACTGTACAGTCGAGTCCGTGCAAGTCAGCCGACGCTCTCTCGCGGGGACACAGAGCGTCGTCGGCGAAGTGACGATAGACCACGCCGAGGACGCCGAGCCGGAGATACAGTCCGCCGAGAAAGTGTTCGACGACAGCTCGACGTCGGTCTATCGATACACGCACGAGAACAGCGCGTGCCCGTGTACGCGCCTTCCGAGCCACGGCTGTCCCGTCCGGGAGATTCGGGCAGAGTCCGAACGGCTGGTCCTCTCGTTCATAGCGTCGGATCTCGAGACGCTACGGGCGGTCGTCACTGATCTGCAAGCGTGCTGTGCGGACGTCACGGTCCGCCGCCTCGCCCAGTCTGGCGGACCGGAGGAGCGGCGCTCGCTGCTCGTCGTCGACCGAAACGTCTTCACGGACCGCCAGTACGAGGTGCTCGAGACGGCTCACGAGATGGGCTACTTCTCGTCGCCGAAGGGCGCGAGCGCCGGAGCGGTCGCCGACGAACTCGGGATATCGGCGGCCACCTTCGTCGAGCACCTCTCCGTCGCACAGACGAAGCTCTTGGATCAGATCCTCTCCGAGTAGCGCGCCTGCGTGTCGATCGGTTGTCGCCGATTCCACGCAGATCCGTCTCCTATCGCGCACCTTGTTACCCATCATCACGACATTAAATAAGGCCGAATATCTTAGCGACAGGTCGTATTCCGGTCCGACGGCTAACCCTACACGAACACGATGCCGCAGACAATCTATCGCGAGATCGGCGGGAGAGACGCGGTCGAAGCAGTCGTCGCCGACTTCTACGACAGAGTCCTCTCGGACGAGCGACTGACGCCCTACTTCGAGGGGATGGACATGGACGAACTGCGCGCTCATCAGATCCAGTTCATCAGCGCGGTCGCCGGCGGTCCCGTCGACTACGGGGGCGACGACATGCGCGAGGCGCACGCGCATCTCGATATCACCGAAGAGGACTTCGAAGCCGTCGGCGACTATCTCGAATCGGCGCTCCGAGCGAACGGGGTCGACGACGACAGCGTCGAGGCGATCATGGCCGAGGTGATGGCGCTCAAAGACCCGGTTCTCGGTCGGTGAGTGACGCGAGAGAACCGGCGGAAGGCGTCCCGGAACGGCGGCGCTCGCTCCGCCGCGGCAAAAGAGCGATACCCGCCGTGAGGCGGATGCCGTCAGCCCGACGACTCGGCCCGCACGGCGAGAACTGAGAGGTCCGAGAAAGCCGATTCGTCCGCGCCCCTCCCCGTCGTCGCCAGTTCCCCGAGCGTCGTCTCGGTCACGGACTCGTCGGGGTGGGTCAGCCGTTCCAGTACGAGCGCGTCGAGCGTCTCGTCGCCGCCCGCGGTGACGAGCGTCCGCGCGATATCCTCGGGCATCCGGTCGTACGGGCGGGGGAGAACGAGCAGGTGTCGCTCGCCGACGTTCTCGCGGAGTCGGTCGAGGTCGGCCGTCAGATCGCCGCTCTTGTGGAGCGTCACGAACTCGGCGTCCTCCATCGGTGTCCGGGCGCGGCTCGCGGCCACCTGGAGCGAGGAGACGCCGGGGACGACCCGCACCGGGGCGTCGACCGCTCGCTGGACCTTTCCGACGAACTGGTAGCCCGAGTGGTTCGGGTCGCCCATCAGCGCGGCCGTCCCGCTCGCGCCCTCGGCGACCCTCCCCGCGAACGCTTCGAGCGTCTCGCGCTCGTCGTCGTACCCGCAGGTCAGCAGTTCGGCGTCCGTCTCGTCGGCGACGAACTCGACGACGGTCTCGAAGCCGACGACGACGTCGGCCTCGCGTATCGCCCGTCGGCCTCGGGGCGTCAGATACTCCGGGCTCCCCGGTCCGACGCCGACGGCGTCCACCGCCGACTCCGCCCTCGCGGCGTCGGTCTCGGGTCGTGCGGCCGCCACCGCCGCCGGGTCCGGCCCCTCGTTCAGGTCGTAATTCTCGCTCATGACCGATCGGTTCCCCCCTCTCTGGGCACGGCGTGATCTCCGGTCGGGTCGACGGAGAGATCGCCATCCCTGGCGTCGCTCGCGACGTGGACGAGTTCGTTCGTCAACCCCGCGGCCAGCCCGCTGCCGCCGCGACGACCGACGGTCGTGATGGCCGGCACGTCGTATTCCCGTGCGACTTCCCGAACGCGCTGTCGGCTCTTCGCCGCCTTGACGAAGCCGACAGGCGTGGCGACGACGACGGCGGGGCGGGTCCCGTCCTCGATGCAGTCGGCGAGCGCGAGGGCGGCGGTCGGAGCGTTCCCGACGACGGCGACGGCGTCGTCGTAGACGTCCCGCCGGTCGAGTTCGAGGACCGACGCGGCCGTCCGGGTCATCCCCGTCCGCTCCGCCAGGTCAGCCCCGTTGCCGATGGCCTTCCGCACCGGACAGCCGTGGCCGCGGCCCGTGACGCCGGCTTTCACCATCGTGATGTCGGTGACGATCGGCCGTTCGTCCAGCACCGCGCGGGCACCGGCGCGGACCGCCGCCGACTCGTCGGCCCCCGCGAAGCGGACGAGGTGCTGGAACTCGGGATCGCCCGTCGCGTGGACGGCCTTCTGTCTGATGCGGTCGCCCAGCGTCTCGTCCGGGACGAGTTCGCGCACGCGGTCCATGCTCGTCTCGGCGATCGCCATCGCGTCCCCCGTCGTCGCGCCGAGGTCGGCGTACTCCGCGAACTCCTCGGTCGTCTCGCCCTCCTCAGTCGTCATCGCTCGTCACCTCCGCCGGTGCGCTGCCGGCGCGGGCCTCGATGTCGCCGTCCACGGAGAGGTTGACGTCCCTGAGCCGGTCGGTCATCTCCTCGTCGGCGTCCCAGAGGCCGCGGTCGACGGCTTCGAGGAGGGTATCGGTGATGCTCTCTAGGGCCCACGGGTTCACGTCGCGGAGCCAATCCCGCCGGTCCTCGTTGAGGGCGTACTTCTCGGCGACGTCGTTCCAGAGCGCGTCGCCGACGACGCCGGTCGTCGCGTCCCAGCCGAGCACCACGTCGACGGTCGTCGAGAGGTCGCCCGCGCCCTTGTAGTCGTGTTCCTCCATCGAATCGAGCCAATTCGGGTTGAGGACGCGAGCGCGCATCGCCTTCCGGACCTTCTCCTCGTTCGTGTAGACCGAGACGTTATCGGGGTCAGCCGAGTCGCCGACGTAGGAGGCCGGCTCCGCGCCGGCTATCTCCGAGACGGCGCTGATGAAGCCCCCGTGGAAAGCGTACCAGTCGGAGCTGTCGAACTCGTCCTGTTCGGCCGTGTCCTCGATCTTGACGGTCGCTTCGACGCTGCCCAGTCGCCGCTCGAAGGCGTCGTGAGCCTCGCTGACGCGGCCCCGCGACCCCATCGCGTAGCCGCCCCACTGGACGTACACGTCCGCGAGGTCAGAGCGGTCCTCCCAGTTGCCCTCGTCGACGGCCTTGTTCGTCCCCGCGCCGTAGCCGCCGGGTCTGGTGGTGAACACGCGGTGTCTCGCGGCCGCCTCGGCGTCGCTCGCGTCCATCCCGTCGGCGAGGAGTTCCTCGGTCTCCTCCTCGACGTGTTTCTTGACGTAGTTCATCTCGTGGGGTTCGTCCAGTTCGACGACGGCGTCGACGGCGTCGTGGACGACGCTCGCGGCCGCCGGGAACGCGTCCCGGAACAGGCCGGAGACGCGCGTCGTCACGTCGATTCGCGGCCGGCCGAGTTCGTCGAGCGGTATCGGTTCCACGCCCTCGACGCGGCCGGCGTCGGACCAGACCGGTTCGACGCCCAGCAGCGCCAGTACCTGCGCGATGGTCTCGCCGCGCGTGCGGACCGTCGGCGTCCCCCAGACGACGACGCCGACCTCCTCGGGGTACTCCCCTTCCTCGCTCTCGTCTCGCGGTTCGCCGGACGCTCCGCTCGACTGGTCCGCGGCGCTTCGCGCCGCGCTACTGTGCCGGTCGAGGACCCCCTCGGCGACCTCGCTTCCCACGTCCCACGCCGTCTTCGCGGGCACTTTCCGCGGGTCGAGCGTGTAGAAGTTCCGGGCCGTCGGCAGGAGATCGACGCCGCCGCGCGTCGGCGCGCCGGAGCCGCCGGGCGGGACGTACTCCCCGGCGAGGGCGTCGGCGGTGCGCGGGATCTCGTCAACCGCGCCGGCTACCCGCGGTGCGGCCTCCTCGCAGATGTAGGTCAGCGCCTCGCGCAACCGGTCGTGTGCGCCCGACTCCGCCCGGGCGTCGCCGAGCGGGTCGAGGTCGACGACGAGGAGGTTCATGTTCACCTCCGAGTCGCCGTCGGCGAGTTCGCTCTCGGGCACGTCGAAGCCGCGATCGGCGAGCGTCGCCACGAGGTCGAGGCTCGTCTCGTGGACGCGGTCGGCGGCCTCGGCGTAGGTCATCCCGAGCGCGTCGTCGTACTCGCCGGGGGCGTTCCGGAGCTTGTCGTAATCGACCCCGAGGACGCCGGCGACGCTCTCGCGCAGCGAGGGCGCACCGGGATTCTCCAGCCGGGTGAGCGCGACGAGGTAGTCGACCAGGCGGTCGTCCTCGGGCGGTTCGCCCATCGTGTGCAGCCCCTTTCGAATCTGGGTCGTCTTCACGTCGGTGAGGTACTCGTGGACGCGTTCGACCAACTCGTCGATGGCTACTTCGTCGCCCGAGACGTCGCCCTCCGCGAGCGTCGTTCCGGCTTCGTCGGGCCCCCGCACGTCGGCCTTCTCCGAGATGTCGCCCGCGATTCCGAGTTCCACGGCCAGGTCCAGTTCGTCCACCGCCTCCCTGATCCGCTCGGCGAGGTGCTCGCCGTCGTCGGTCCGGGCGTCCTCCATACCGGCCTCGCGGTAGCGGGTGGCCAGTTCCTCCAGTTCGGCCAGTTCGTCGTACGTCCCGGCGTTGGCCATCACCGGCGTCAGGTAGTCGACGACGGCGGCGTACGACCGGCGCTTGGCCTGCGTCCCCTCGCCGGGGTTGTTGACGATGTAGGGGTAGACGTTCGGAATATCGTCGATCAGCTGGTCCGGCGCGCTCTCGCCGTCCAGCCCGACGGTCTTGCCGGGGAGCCACTCCAGACTGCCGTGCGTGCCCAGGTGGACGACGGCGTCGGCGGCGTACTCGTTGCGAAGCCAGCGGTAGAACGCGACGTAGTCGTGAGGTGGCTGGAGGTCCGAGTCGTGGTACACCTTCGAGGGGTCCATCCCGAACCCGCGCGGGGGCTGGACGGTGACGAAGACGTTGCCGAACTCGACGCCGGGGATGGCAAACGGGCGGTCGGGCGGGTCGCCCCACTCCTCGACGACGTTCGCGCGGAAGTCCGCGTCCAGCGCTCCGAACCACTCGCCGTACTGGGCCGGGGAGACGGTGTCGACGCTCGACTCTCGCACGTCTTCGGGGGCGACCCAGCGGTCGTCGAGTGTCAGTTGAGCGGTCAGGCGCTCGACGAGGGACTGACCGCTGTCGGGCATCGAGTCCCCGAGATCGTACCCTCTCGCGGCCAGTTCGTCGAGCAGGTTGACGGCGCTCTCCGGGGAGTCAAGTCCGAAGGCCGTCCCGATGCCGTCGTCACTCGGCGGGTAGTTGTGGAGGACGACGGCGACGCGCTTCTCGTCGTTCGGCGCGTGGCGCAGTTCGGCCCAGTTGACGGCCAGCCTGGCGACGTGGTCGATCCGGTCCTCGATAGGGAAGTGCTGCTTCGGCGCGCTCCCGATGTCGGCGTCGTCCTCGGTGCGTTCCTTGCCGGAGATCGGGTGGGTGACGACGTTGCCGTCGAACTCGGGCAGCGCCACCGAGAGCGCGAGTTCGAAGCCCATCACGCCGGTGTCGCTGCTGTTGTAGCGGGACCGCGAGCGCATCGTCGTCACGGTCTGGAGGACCGGGACGCCCAGTCTGTCGAGGAACACGTCCTCGGCGCTCTCGCCCTCGCCGTCGGCGCTGCGGCCCCGCTCGTCCATCGACAGCGAGAACATGAACGACGAGCAGACGACGTCGACCAGCGGATCGCCGTTCGAATCGAGGAGCCACTCCTCCGTGACTCGCTCGGCGTTCCACTGCCCCTCCGCGTCGGTCGCTGGTTCGCAGAATATCGGGAGCGCGTTCGCTCCCTGCTCCTCAATGGCCTGGACCTGCGCGTCAACGTAGCGGGTGTTCTCGTGGGTCCAGTGGGACTCGTAGAACCACACGGCGACGGTCGGTTTCGCCGGGTCGAACGTCGCCCGCAGTTCCCCGTAGCTCGCGCCCGGGTGGTCCGGGTGGTAGACCCCCTCCGTCGGGAGCGCCACCGGGTCGTCGTAGCCCGGGTCCGACTCGCCGTATTGAGCGAGCAGGTAGCGCAGGCAGTTGGCGACGTTGCTCGCGCCGCCCCGGTCCAGGTAGTCGTACACCGTCTCGCGGTGGTCGTCCGGGACGGACGTGTCCTCGTACGCGAAGGCGTCGCCGGTGGCCTTGACCACGAGCGGAACGCCCGCGTCGCGCAACCGCTCGACCGCCCGATCGTAGCCGGGCATGCTGTCCTCGGCCCCGTGAAGCCAGAGGACGACGGCCGTCGCGTCGGTCAGTTCGTCGACGAACGCCTCGACTTTCGTCTCGTCGTCAAGGTCGCTCTCCGAGCGGACGACGAGGTCGGTTTCGACCTGTTGTGCGGCCCGCTGGACGGCCCCGAGTTCGTTCTCCGTCGCGGTGTAGAGTCCGAGCTGTGACATAACGTTATTAAAACCTCGCTGTGTCTAACACAAGTATGGTTGTATTCGGTGCGGACAAAAAAGCTTCGCAGGCACCGGCCTTCGAGGCGGTCGTGGGGCAGCGCGACCTCAAAGAGGGGTTGCTGGCCGTCGCGGCCGACGACGGTCTCGACGGACTGCTGATTCGCGGCGAGAAGGGCACGGCGAAGTCGACGGCGGTGCGAGCGCTCGCGGGGCTGTTGCCCGCGCAGCGAGCGGTCGCGGACTGTCCGTACGGGTGTCCCCCCGACGACCCCGATAACCAGTGTTCCGACTGTCGTGAGCGCGATGACCCGCCCGTCGAGGAACGGTCCACGCCGCTGGTGACGCTGCCGCTCGGAGCCACGCGGGACCGCGTCGTCGGCACGCTCTCGGTCGCCGACGCGCTGGCCGGCGACGCCGAGTTCGACCCGGGCCTGCTCGCGCGGGCTAACCGGGGGATCCTCTACGTGGACGAGGTGAACCTGCTGGACGACCACCTCGTCGACGTGTTGCTCGACGCCGCCGCGAGCGGCTACAATCGGGTCGAGCGCGACGGCGTGACCGTCACGCACCCCGCCGAGTTCACGCTCGTCGGGACGATGAATCCCGAGGAGGGCGACCTCCGCCCGCAGCTCAGGGACCGGTTCGCGCTCCAGACCGAGGTGACGGCCTGCGAGCCGATCGAAGAGCGTGTGAGCATCATCGATCGAGCGCTCGATGGGCAGGTCGACGACACGGACGGCGAGGACGACGAACGGACACAGTCACCGGCCGACCGGCTGCACACCGCCCGCGAGCTACTCGACGACGTCGAACTGGCCCGCGAGTTCCGCGAGTCGATCGCCGAGCTCTGCCGGGACGCCGGCGTGGACGGGCACCGCGCCGACATCGCCACCGCCCGCGCCGCTCGGACGTTCGCCGCGCTCGACGGGCGGACGGCGGTGCTGGAGACGGACGTGGAGCGGGCGGCGAGCTTCGCGCTCCCGCACCGGCTGCGGTCCGACCCCTTCGAGAGCGCGCCCGCCGTCGAGGACGTCCTCGACGACCACTTCGAGGACGAGGCCTCGGACGACGAGCAGTCGGACGCCGAGTCCGGGGGGAGCGGCGATGAAACCGAGGAGAGCGACGGCGAAGCCGAAGAGGGCGAGAACGAGAGCGGTTCGGGCGACGACGGGGCCTCCGACGGCGAGCTGACGGGCACTGGAGAGTCGGATTCGACGGGTTCCGCGGACGAGGACGACGATACCGCCGACGCCGGTGAGCCACGGCTGGCCGAGGCGAGTAACGGTGAGAGCGAGCGCCCGGGCGAGGACGACGACACAGACCGGGAAGACGCGGCGCCGTTACTCCCCGGTCAGTCCCGCGCCGCAGTCGGTGACAGCGCCCGACCCGATATCGAGTCGCCGACGGTCGACGCCGACGGGAGCGCCGCGAGCGGGCGGGCGACCGCCGCGGGGACCGACCGGGGTGCGACCGTCCGAACCGAACGCGCCGGAGAGAGCGACACCGTCGACGCCGCCGCCTCGGTCCGCGCGGCGGCACGGCGCGGGAGCGGACGAGTCAGTTCCCGCGACCTCCGCCGGTCGGTTCGAAAGGGCGACGCCGGCACGCTGGTCGTCTTCGCCGTCGACGCCAGCGCGTCGATGCGGCCGGCGATGCGGGCCGCGAAGGGCTGCGTCCTCGAACTGCTGAGAGACGCCTATCAGGCCCGCGACGAGGTGGCCGTCGTCACCTTCGCCGGCGAGGACGCCGACGTGGTCCTCCCGCCGACCGACAGCGTCTCGCTGGCCGCTCGCCACCTGAAGGACCTGCCCACCGGCGACCGGACGCCGCTCCCGGCCGGCCTCTCGACCGCCGCCGAGGTGCTGACCCGAGCGGACCCCGAGGCGGCCGTCGCCGTCGTCGTCACGGACGGCAAGTCCAACACCGCCGAGGGGAGTCCGACGGCGGCGACTCGGGACGCGGCCGACCGACTCGGAGCGGTCGCCGACCGGACGGTCGTCGTCGACGCCGGGGCGGAGACGCGGGCGGGGCTGACCGACGCCGTCGCCTCGGCCACCGACGCCGCCGTCGTCCCGCTCTCGGCGCTGACCGCCGAGCGGATCGACGCGGTCGCCGAGCGGTGACTCGTCGACGCGGTGTCGGACAGTTGGAAGTCCGAAAGCGGGGATAGAGGCGATCAATCGAGCGCTATCGCGCTGTCACTCCCGATTGTTCGCGGTCTCGACGCCGAGTCGGGACGCGTCCTCGCCGAACTCGGCGCGGAGCAGCTCGGGAACTTCGCCGGGACGGACATCGGAGTACCAGCGGTTGCGCGGGTGGACGGCGACGGCGGTGCCGTCGGCGCTGCAGAGCCCGAGGCAGCTCGTCTCCGCGACGTGGACGTGAGACCAGAAGACGTCGCGGTCGCGGAGCCACTCGCGTACCGCGTCGTAGACCGCCGGACCGTGAGCGTCGGCGCAGGCCGCGTACTCGGAGTCCCGGCCGTTCGTACAGACCAGCACGTGGTCGGTGAACCCCCGTTCGCGGACCGCTTTCGTGCGGTCGCGCATCAGTCCGCCGTGACGACCGGCCGAGAGTCCGTCGTCGAGCGGTCCGACCCCGACGGCTCGCCCGACCGCAGCTGCGCGTGTGCGACCGAGAGGATCAGCCACAGCACGACCTGTCCGAAGGCGAACAGCCCGACCAGTCCGTTCCGTAGCGCCGGCGAGAGCGCCCCCTGTACCGCGTTCGCCGGTGCGAGTGCGGCCGGTACCGCGAGCAGGCACAGGGAGAGCGACGCGCCGAGCGTCGCGAGTATGCGTCCGTTCGACTCGGCGAGTCGGTTGTACGCGTAGCCCGCGAGCAGGCAGGCGACCGCACCGGCGACCATCATGCCGGCGTAGAGCGGGAGGCGAGTCGCGACCGCCAGCGACTGCTCTGCGCCCGGCGACGCCGGGGGTAACACCAGCCACGGCGCGCCGGAGACGGTGACGAACCCGGCGGCCCCGAGCAGATAGCTCTTGGTCGCGCCGGTACCGGGGATCGCGGGTTCGAGGAAGTAGAAGGCGAGACCGAAGAAGACGCCGCCGAGCGCGACGGCCCACGCCACGCCGGCGAGGACGCTCACGACTCCGGCGACCGCCGCCGAGACGGCCGTCTCGTGGTGACCGCCTCCCTCGCTACCGTCTGCCCCGTGGCCGTGCGCGTCGGGGTGATGCTCGGCGTCGACGCCGTGGTCCGGTTCGCCCGCGGCGTGGTTCACCGCGTCGGCGTGGGCGACGAGCGGGTTCGCGGCGACCGCCACGAACAGCCCGAAGACCAGTCCGGCGACGACGCCCGCTTTCACCCCCCGCGTCAGGTACTCGGCGAGCATCTCAGTGACAGGCGATGCCCGCCGCGTGGCGGAAGTTGTGCATCGAATCGTGGACGAGCGGGTCCTGCGCGAACAGGAACGTGACGCCCAGCGCGGCGACGAACAGCAGGCCGGCGGCCAGCTGTGTCGGCGTGAGTTCCGTGCGCGCGCTCTCGATACGACCGTGAACGGTGGTGGGTGCGGCAGCCATTGTAACTACACTTGCAAAAGAACAAGATTGGTTGTAAAACTTTCGAGGGCCGTCGCCGGTGACCGGACTGACGGGGCCTCGCCCAGCGACGCAGTCGGGACCCCGCTACTCATCGACGGGAAACGCCTCGTGGAGCACGTCGTGGGCCTCGCCGAGGCCCGAGAGGACGTCCTCGCCCTGCGTCGTGATCCGGCTCACCGCCCGCTCGGCGTCCCGAACGGCGACGAGTCGCCCGCGCATGTAGTCGTACTCGTCGGCGTCCGCGTCCGTCCGCGCGATCTCCTCCTCTAGGTCCACGAGCGCGGCGTCGAGGTGGCGCTCGACGGCCGCGAGCGTCTCCGCGTTCGCCAGCGCCTCGATAGGGCCGCTCTCGTGGCCTTCCAGCTCTCGTTCCGCGTGCCGGCGCGCGTGTTCGTCTTCGGTACCGAGGACGTTCATGAGGCCCAGTCTGAGGGCCTCGATCTCGTAACAGCTCATGTGTCGTGTCAGGGTGGTTGGAACGGCTCACAGCGTCTGGTCGACCAGTTCGCTCACGATGCGGTCGCGGTCGAGGTGCGACGAGACGACGGTCTCGGCGTCCGCCTCGTCGAGGTCGCCGTACCAGACGCCGTCGGGGTAGACGGCGGCCATCGGTCCCTCGCCGCAGCGGCCCAGACAGGACGACCGCGTGATTCGGGCGTCGCACCGGTCGCTGTCGCGGGCGGCCTGCCGCAGTCGTTCGAGGACCGCGGGCGCGCCGTCGGCGGCGCAGGTCTGGTTCGTACAGACGGCGACGTGCTTCTCGGGGGCGTCGTGGACGTGCGGGTCGTCGGCCACGTCCTCGCGGTCCGCGTGTTCGGCCTGGTGGGTCAGCGCCCGGAGCATCGCCCGCGCGCCGCCCTGATCATCCTCGTAGCCGTCGAGTTCCACCTTGTACTTACAGGTGTCACAGGACATCTCGACGCTGCCCGTCCGGGCCTCCTGCCAGCGGTCGCCGAGCACGTCCAGCAGTCGCGAGTCGGTGCCGAGCGGGTCGCCCGGCGCGGCGTCGACGTAGGGGTACTCCCCGTCGAACTCTCGCGCGCCCTCCTTGATTCGCCCGGTCAACACGCCGTCGCCGAGCATGTACGGCAGGACGACGACGGCGTCGGGGCGCGTCTTGGCGACGTCGTGAAGCGTCTCCGAGAGCCGCGGCTCGGTGACGCCGATGAACGACGCCTCGCAGCGGTCGAACTCGCGGCCCTCGTACAGCAGGCGGGCGAGCTTGTGGACGTCGGCGTTGGCGTCCGGATCCGACGACCCCCGCGCACAGACGACGACGGAGATCTCGTCCGTCCCGCGGTCGACGCCCAGTTCCGCTTCGACGGCGGCCGCCCGGTCGTCGAGCAGGTCCAGGAGCGCCGGGTGGATACCCAGATGCGCGCCGTTGTGGATCGTCAGGTCGGGGTTGGACTCACGGGCCTGCGCGACTGCCAGCGGGACGTCGTTCTTGACGTGGCTGGCGGCGAACAGCGAGAGGTGGACGACCGTCACCCGCGAGACGGTCGCGGCGAGTCCGGCGATAGCGTCGTCGATGGCCGGTTCGGCGAGTTCGAGGAACGCCGCGTCGACCGGGACGCCGAGTCTGCCTTCGAGTTCCGCGGCCAACTCGCGAACCTGTTCGTTGGACCGCTCGCGGCGCGACCCGTGGCCGGCCAGTAGGATCGCCTCGTCGTCGAGCGCGGGAGCGGCGGTGGCTTCGCTCATCGGACCCGCTCGATGCTCTTCCGGAGCTTGCGCCGCCGACTGGGCGCGAACAGCCCCGTCTCTTCGCTCCCCTCGTACAGCCAATCGCCCACGGCCGGGACCGCCGCGTCGTCGACGCCGAACCAGTGGCCCGACGACGCCTCGGACGGCTCGCCGTACGGCGCGGTCACGGGAATCCCGTCGAGCAGCGACTGTACCGTCGAGAGGAGAGACCCGTCCTCGTGGACGAACGAGAGGCCGACGGCGTCGTCGTCCGATTTGAAACACACCGTCCCGCAGGCCTCGACGAGGCCCCGGAGCAGCTCCCGGTCGTACTCGGTCAGCGGGTCGAGTCGATACCCCCCGGACTCGCCGTCGAACGGAAGGCCGAGCGCCCCGCTGGCGCGTTCGGCGAGCGGACCGAGGATTTGGACGGTGTATTCGTCTTCGCGACGCGTTATCGACGTGTCGTGGGCGTAGTTCCGCTCGACCGTCCGGCGGTCGGTCCGCTCGGCTCCCGCGATCGCCGCGAGCCGGTCGGCCGCCGCCTCGTCGGTCGTCCGCACGGTGACACAGCCGTCCTCGCAGTCGCCGTCGCCGGCGACGCGCCCCCAGAAGTACGCCGTCTCGGGGTGGGCCGCGAGCATGTCGTTCGGCGCGTCGGTCTCGGCGCTCACGGCTCGCCCTCCTCGACGCCGACGGTGGCGGTGTGGTCGTCCGTCGCGTCCTCGACGCTGATGGCGTCGAGCGGACAGGCCGCGGCCGCCCCCTCGGCGTCCGCTCGCCGGTCGTCGTCGAACGTCGCCGCGAGGGTCAGTTCGTCGTCCACTTCGAGGGCAGCCAGCCCCTCGCTGGCTTCTCGCGGGCGCTGCCCGCTCGAGTGGTCCGCGGGGCTTCGCTCCGCGCTGCCCTCCACGAACCGGTCGTCGCGGACGAGACAGGCGAAGACGCCGTCACAGGCCTCGCGGTCGATGGTGACTCGATACATCGTCAGTAATCGTATTTCGTCTCGTACCCGCGCGGGGTCACCATGCGGTCGTCCCAGACGTACGTGTCCTCGTTGCCGACCAGCAGCGTCGTCGTCATGTCCACGAGGTCGGTCTCGCCCAGCTCGGGCAGGTCGCCGAGTTCGACGATCTCGACGCGCTCGTCCTCGCGGCCGGCGGCGTGGACGACGCCGACCGGCGTCTCGGGGTCGCGGTGTTCCAGCAGGATCTCGCAGCACTTCGCGTAGTTGTCCCGTCGCTTGCGGCTCCAGGGGTTGTAGACGCTGATGGTGAATCCCTCCTTGGCCGCGGCGTGGAGCCGCGACTCGATGGTCGGCATGTCCGTGAGGTGGTCCGACAGCGAGATCGAGACGGTGTC
Source organism: Haloarcula limicola (assembly GCF_010119205.1). Lineage (NCBI taxonomy): Archaea > Methanobacteriati > Methanobacteriota > Halobacteria > Halobacteriales > Haloarculaceae > Haloarcula > Haloarcula limicola. The sequence goes on along the minus strand of NZ_WRXM01000003.1, from coordinate 50,473 downwards.
GTTGACCAGCGGCGCGCCGACGCGGGCCGCGCACGACTGGGCTGCCGGGACGCCCGGAACCACGTCGAAGTCGAGCATCGACGCGGTCGCGCCCTTCGACTCGACGATCTCGAGGGCGAGCCCGGCCAGCGCGTAGACGTTCGGGTCGCCGCTGCCGATGATGGCGACGCTGTTGCCCGCGAGCGCCCGATCGATGGCCTCCTCGGTGCGGGAGACCTCGCCGCACATCGGCGTGTCGTATATGTCCTCGGCCCCCTCGACGATCTCGTCGGGGAGCAGTTCGACGTAGGTGGTGTAGCCGACGATGTGCTCGGCGTCGGAAAGCGCCGAGCGGGCCTTCGCGGTCATCCCCTCGGGCTGGCCCGGGCCGAGTCCGACGGCGACGAGTCGACCGGGGTCCGCGTCGAAGTCGTCGACGGTGGCCCCGACTTCCTCCTCGTCGGACCGGTCGTCGGTCGCACCACAGGACCCGGTGCTCGAAGAGGGGGACGAAGCCGAGGCCCCGCACTTCGACTCGGATTCGGTACTCGCGTCGTCGGTCGCGCCGCCGCAGTTCGATTCGCTCCCTGTGCTCGCGTCAGTAGTGTCGTCCGTGCTCATGATTCAGAAATCCTCCACGTCACGCCCGCCGCGCGGGGTGACGAGAAACTCGCGGTAGTCGTTCTTCCAGACATCGGTCTCGTGGGTGCCGACGACGATGGACGAGCCCATGCCGCCGACCTCCTCGCTGTGCTCGGGCAGCTCGCCGAGCGTCGTGATTGTCTCCGTCTCGTCGTCGAGATTCCGGCCGGCCGCGCCGCGGCCGGCGTCGTTGACGATGGCGGCGGGCGCGTCGTCGGTCCGCTCCTCGCGCAACACCGCGACCGCCCGTTCGTAGTCGCGCCAGCAGTTGTACAGCACGACGACGAAGCCGCTGACGGCCGCCGCTCGGAGCTTCTCCTCGATTTCCTCCCAGCCGCGCCACTTATCGGACAGCGAGATCGTACAGAAGTCGTTCGACAGCGGCGCGCCGAGGTTCGCCGCGCCCGAGAGCGCGGCGGTGACGCCGGGGACGATCTCGATGGGGACGTCGGCGGCGTCCTCGGCGTCGGCCATCGTGAACAGCAGGTCCGACTTCCCGTAGACGTTCGGGTCGCCGCCGGAGACGTGCGCCACGTCTTCCCCGGCGCGGACTCGCTCGAACGCCTCGCGGGCGAGTTCGACCTGCTTGCCCATCGAGGAGCGGACGAGCGTCTGTCGCGCGCCGTCGGGTCGCTCCAGAACGGTCCCCACCTCGCCGGCGATCTCGCCGTCGTCGTCCGCGCCCTCGACGGCGGCCGATTCCGGCGGGAGCGTCCCGTCTTTCCGCAGGAACTCCTGATATAGGTTCGACGCGATGACGGTGTCGGCGCGTCGGATGACCTCGCCCGCCCGCTGGGTCATGTCGTGGGGGAGTCCAGGGCCGATGCCGACGACGTACAGCGTCCCGTAGTCGGCTCGCTCGCCCGTCGCGTCCGCGGTCGAGGCCGTTTCGCCGTCGTCGTTCGCTCGACTCATCGGCCGACCGCCACCGTCACGGCCTCGTCGTAGCGCGCCTTCTCGGCCAGTAGCTCGTGCTCCCGGCCGCCGGCGATGGCCGACGACTCCGCGACGCCCGGCCAGCCGATGAGCTCCTTCGAGCGCGAGGGCGAGGGGCCTTCGAACTCCGTCAGCGTCTCCTTCTCGAAGGCGACGACGCCGAGTCCCCACTCCTCGGCGGCTTCGAGCATCCCCGCCTCGTCGGCTTTTCTGGTGCCCGTCGCGACGAACTCGACGTCCTCGCGGTCGCAGTCGGCCGCGTCGAGCGCGCTGTCCCACGCGGCGTGGAACTGCTCGACGTCCGTGCCTGCGACGCTGCCGCAGCCGAGGACGACGCCGTCGTCCCCGTTGCGCTTGAGCACGCTCACGTCGTCGTCGACGAGCACCGCTCTCGGCCCGTCGAGTCGCTCCACGGGGCCGAGTTCGTCGTCGAGCACCGCGAGGTTCGTGGCGACCGTCGAGTCCCCGTTGACGACGTGGGCGTCGAGCGCCTTCGCCTGCTTCTCGACGCCCCGCTTGCCGGCCGCCTCGCTGGCGGTGGTCATCGCCGGCACCGCGCCCATCCTCGCCAGGTCGTCGGCGACCTGATTCGCGCCGTGGTGGCCGCCGGTGATGGGGATCGCCCACGTCAGCTCCTCGTCGACGACGCAGATGGCGGGGTCGTCCCACTTGTCGTCGAGCAGATGGGCGGTCTTGCGCATGGCGATGCCGCTGGCCATCAACCCCACGAAACAGTCGTACTCGCCCCAGTGCTCCTCGAAGACGTCGCCGTGGTACGCCAGGATCTCGACCGACTCGTAGCGGTCGCCGATGCCGTCGACGATCTCCTCTGCGGTGTCCATCTTCCGCTCGAAGGCGACGATGGCGATGTCATCGGCCACCTCGCCGTCCGAGTCGGGCGCTTTGCAACTGTTCGAACCGGAGTCTGTGTCGTTGTCCGTGCTCATGGTGATCTCCCGGCCGGAGACTCGTCCGCGCGTGACTGCCGGCCGGTCAGCCGCGCGGGTCCGTCGCGTTGATTCGGCTGTTGCCCCGAGTCCACCGTCGTCCCCGGTTGCTGTCGGCGCGCGCTGGCGCGCTCGGATGGCGCGCTAACGCTGTGCGAGGGATGCGCAGCACAGCGAGTCCAACGAGCGAGCAGCGCAATCGGTTGGGGAGGCGTGTGGTTCGCGGTGGAACGCGGTGCTGCAGGGTGGACCGAAAGGGGCCGGGCGCTGGCGGATGCACGACGACGAAAGCACGCGAGCGACGCGAGCGCGCGCAGCGAGGCACGCGACGCCAGCGCCCGGGGGCTTTCTGGCGGTTCGCAGTCGCATCCGAAACGTCGAGAACGCTTGCGGACCATCCTAGTCGTCGGCCTCCCCCGTCGAATCAGCGGACTCGTCCGAGGAGCGGTTCGCCCACTCGCCGTAGAGGAACGAGCGCTCGTACTCCTCGCCGCCGACCGCGTCGCCGATGACGACCATCGCCGAGGCGCGATAGCCGGCCGCTTCCAGTTTCTCACCGATGGTCTCGATCGTCCCCTCGACGACGTCCTCGTCGGGCCACGAGGCGTGATACACCGCGGCCACGGGCGTCTCGGGGTCGTGACCATCGTCCAGCAGGCGGTCCATCGTCTCGCTCACGGCGTGAGTCCCGAGATAGATGCACGTCGTCACGTCGCCCATCCCGACGAACTCCGAGATGTGGTCCTCGTCTTCGTCCAGCGTCTTCCCCTGCGGACGGGTGAAGGCGACGTGGTTGGCGACCTCGTTCAGCGTCAGTTGGGTTCTGAGAGTGGCGCTGGCGGCGAACGCCGAGGTGACGCCGGGGACGATGTAGGTGGGGACGCCCTCGTGTTCCAGCGCGTCCATCTGTTCGAGCGCCGCGCCGTAGATGGCCGGGTCGCCGCTGTGCAGGCGGACGACCGTCTCGCCGCGCTCGTAAGCGTCCCGCATCAGCGGGATCAGTTCTTCGAGGTCCTTGCCGATGGAGGAGACCGTCTCGGCGTCCACGCAGTACTCCGCCAGCAGTTCGCTGTTGACCAGCGACCCGGCGTGGACGACGAGGTCGGCGTCGGCGAGCAGTTCCCGACCGGCGACGGTCAGCAGGCGCGGGTCGCCCGGTCCAGCGCCGACGAAGGGGATGCCCTCCCGTTCGTCGCCGGCGCTGTGTTCGTACACCCGTTCGTCCTGGTCGTTCGTCACGGCGTCGATGGCCGTCTGCGGGTCCGTCTCGGCGTCGCCGCTCATCGCCGCACCTCGTCGCCGCAAAGCGCGCTCTCGGAGCGCTCCTGTCGGGCGATATCCGATTCGCCCCCGTCGGGACGCCGTCCCGTCGAGGCCCGCCTCGGTCCCGTCGTCTCGCCCCCGTCGGAGACGACGCCGTTCTCGTCGGCCGATTCGAGGAAGGCGTCGGTGGCCTGTTCGACGCGGGCTTCGGGCCGCTCCGCGTACGCCAGCGTGTAGTAATCCCGCTCGTCGATCCCGGTCGGGTCGTCGGTGACGAGCGTCTCGCCCTGCTCCATGAACAGGCGGCGGCCGTAGACGACGTCGTAGCCGGCCTCGACCAGCCCCTCGTGGGTCGCCGGCGCGTCGGTCACCTTGAATAGCACCATCCGGTCGGGACCGGTCGGCGAGATACCGCCGTCGGCCTCCCGCAGCGCGAGACTCGACCCGGCGGTGATCTCGACGCCCAGCGCGGTCGCGAAGGCCGTCACGGCGCTGACGCCGGGGACGACTTCGAGTTCGACGTCGGGATGGAACGCCGCCATCGTCCGCCGGAGGTGGCCGAACGTCGAGTAGACGTTCGGGTCGCCGAGCGTGACGAACGCAGCGGTGCCGTCGCGGGCGGTCGGCGCTATCTCCGCCGCCGCCGCTTTCCACGCTGACCGGAGCTTCTCGGCGTCGCGCGTCATCGGAAAATCGAGGTCGCCGATGCGGGCTTCGGGGACGTGCTCGGTGGCGACCGACCGCGAGAGCCGTCCGGGGGAGTAGACCACGTCCGCGTCTTCCAGGACTCGCCGTCCGCGAACCGTCATCAGGTCCGACTGACCCGGGCCGAGACCGACGCCGTACAGCGTCATCGACTCCCCCCGTCCGTCGCGCGCGCGGTGGACCCGACCAGCATGTACACCGGGTTCTGCGAGTCGAAGCTCGTGGCCCCGGCGAGTTCGTACCCGTGGCTCACCTGGAACTGGACGACCTCGTCGAGCAGGTCCCGTTCGCGGAACGCCGTCGTCGCCTCGCCGGCGACTTCGAGGCGGGAGACGTTCATCACGACCCGGTTCACGCCGGTCTCGACCGCGTGGTCCAGAACGCCCTCGTAGTTCCGACTGCCGCCGAGAAACAGGGCGTCGGCGTCGTCGGGTAGCCCGTCCGGCGCTTCCGCCTCGCGGAGGGTCACGTCCGCGTCGGTGTCGTTCGCTTCCAGGTTTCTCTCGGTGACCTGCAGTCGTTCGGCCTTGCGTTCGAGCGCGGTGACTCGGCTGACCCGGCGCGCCGCCTCGACGGTGACGGCACCCGTACAGGAACCGACCTCGACGAAGTGGTCGGTCGGTCCGAGGGCGAGTTTGCCGAGGAGGACCGCCCTGACTTCCGACTTCGTCGGGCCGGCCTTCGCGTCGTGTGGGAGCGAGACGTCTGCCATCGACTTGAACAACTCACTTGGGCCGTAAAACAATTTTGGTTGTATTACACCAAATTCATCTTCCCTTCAGCCGGAGAGCGGGCTCTGTAGCCAACCTGAAGCGTGCTAAGAAAAAGTTACTTGAGTTTCGGTGTGAATACGAGGGTATGACCGAGGGAACGGACGAGTCCGAGGAGTTCGGAGTACTCCGGAGCAAGCGCAACGCCACGCGATACCAGATCCTGGTGGAGATCGCCGAGCGACAGCCCGCCGTGAGTCAGCAGGAGATCGCGGACGCCATCGGCGTCACCTCACAGGCGGTGAGCGACTATCTCCAGGACCTCAGCGCGCAGGGATACGTCACCAAACACGGTCGGGGGCGATACGAAGTCACCAAAGAGGGCGTCAACTGGCTGATCTCACAGACCGACGAGCTCCGACGCTTCGTCGAACACGTCTCCGAGGACGTCATCGGACAGGTGGAGATAGAGACCGTCGTCGCCGCGACGGACATCGCCGAAGGGGACCTGGTCTCCCTGACGATGCGGGACGGGGTACTCCGGGCGGTTCCGGGGGACTCGGGAAGTGCAACTGCAGTTGCGGTGACGGACGCGTCCGCCGGGACGGACCTCGGAGTCACGGACGTCACGGGCGTCGTCGAATACGAGCGCGGCGCGGTGACGGTCGTCTCGATACCGATGGTGCAAAACGGGGGGAGTTCGGTGGTCGATTCCCGGCGAATCGAGGAGTTAGCCGGGGAGTACGCGGCGGTCGCGACAGCGGGCGTCGAAGCCGTCGTTGCCGCACAAACGGCGGGGGTCGAAGCGGACATCCGATTCGGAAGCGCCGCGGCAGTGCGAGAAGCCGCTACCAAGGGAGTCGACGTCCTCCTGCTGGCTGCGGCCGACCAGGTAGCCGCCCACGCGGACAGCCTGAACCAGCACAACATCAACTACGAAGTCATCGACGCCGCCGAGACGTAGGGACGGCTCACCGAGCCGAATCGGCCGCTCGCGTACGCTCACGCGGCGTCCGATCGTCCCGGTGCGAGTCGGCGCTATCGCCCAGCGACCGCGGAGTTGACTGACCAGTCAGTAAGCCTTTTGACTGACCGGTCAGTAAGTTCGGGCAAGAGATGGAAACGGACACGCGAAACGAGATCATGCGGGCGACCCGCCGCGCCCTCTGTACGCACGGCTACGCCGAGCTGACGATTCAGCGGATAGCGGACGAATCCTCGCTCTCGACGGCCGCGATTCACTATCACTTCGATACGAAGGAAGGGCTGTTGCGGGCGTTTCTGGGCGAGACGTTGGACGGGTTCGAGGGGAAGTTGGCCGCTCGCGCGAGCGACCCGCGCGAGCGCCTCGAGACGTTCCTGAACGTCGTCTTCTCACCGCCGCAGGACGACGACGGCGAGTTCGCCGTCGCGCTCATGGAACTCAAGGCACAGGCCCCCTTCCACGAGGCGTACCGCGACCGTCTCGTCGAGATGGACGAACTGATGCGCGGCGTCGTCGCCGACGCCGTCCGCGACGGTATCGAGAGCGATCACTTCCGCGATGCCGACCCGGAGACGGTCGCGCGGCTCGTCGTCACCGCCATCAACGCCACGCACGCGCGGCAGGTCGCGCTGGGCGAAGACCCCGAGGAGACCCGCCGGCTCATCGAAGCCGACCTGCGGGAGCGACTCGGGTGGTCGCCGGAGGTGGCGGCGTGAGCCTCTTCAAGGGGCAGGACGAGTTAGACCTGACCGAGGGCGGCATCGTCAAGCCGCTCCTGTTCCTGTCGCTGCCCATCGTCGTGACGAACCTGATGCAGACGGCGTACAACCTCGCGGACACGTTCTGGCTCGGCCAGTACTCGACCGAGGCGCTCGCGGCCGTCTCCTTCGCCTTCCCGATGGTGTTCCTGCTCATCTCGCTGGGGATGGGCCTGTCGGTGGCCGGCAGCGTCCTCGTCGCCCAGCACACCGGTGCGGACGAGACCGAGGAGGCGGAGTACGCCGCCTCGCAGACGGTGACGTTCGCCTTTCTCGCCTCGGCGCTGTTGGGTGGGCTCGGCTACCTCGTCGTCAGACCGTTCCTCTCGTTCCTCGGTGCGTCGCCGGACGTGCTTCCGGGTGCGACGGCCTACATGGAGGTCGTCGCGCTGGGGCTTCCGTTCATGTTCGGCTTCTTCGTGTTCATCTCGCTGATGCGCGGCGCGGGCGACACGCTGACCCCCATGTTCGTCATGTTCGGGACCGTCGTGGTCAACGTCGTCCTCGACCCGTTCCTCATCAACGGCTGGACGCTCCTCGAGAACGCTCCGGTGGTCGGCACCGTCGCCTTCCCCGAGATGGGCATCCAGGGGGCGGCCATCGCCACCGTCTTCTCGCGCAGTCTGGCGATGGTCGTCGGCGTCGCCATCATGCTCTCGGGGAGTCGCGGGATTCAGATCCATCTCCGAGATATGGCGCCCGACACGCAGTACCTGCGGCGGATCCTGGAGATCGGTATCCCGGCGAGCGTCGAGGGGACCGGCCGCGCGCTCTCGATCAACGCCCTGTTGCTCGTCGTGGGGCTGTTCTCCACCTCCGTCGTCGCCGCGTTCGGTATCGGCACCCGCGTCTTCTCTGTCGTCTTCCTGCCCGCCATCGCCGTCGCCCGCGGGGTGGAGACGATGACCGGTCAGAACATCGGCGCCGGGAAGTACGACCGTGCGGCGACGGCGAACTACGTCGCCGCGAAGTTCCTGTTCGCCGTCCTCGGCGCGGCCGGCGTCCTCGTCTTCCTCGTCCCCGAACCCATCGTCGCCGCGTTCACTAACGACGCCGCCGTCCTGGCCCACGGGACGACCTTCCTCCGCTACGTCGCGCTCTCCTTCGGCTTCATCGGCATCATGCGCGCGTTCTCCGGCGGCTTCCGCGGTGCGGGCAAGACGCTGTACGCGGCGGCTATTTCCGTGCTCACGCTCGCCGTCATACGGCTCCCGATCGCGTGGGTCGCCTCCCGCGGCGTGGTACCGACGGACCTCTGGTTCCTCTCCCGGCCCGACCCGCGCGGCATCTGGTTCGCGTTCTTCGTCTCGAACGTCGTCGGCGCGCTCGTCGCGTGGGCGTGGTTCAGCCGCGAGACGTGGCGCGGCGGGGACGTACGTGACGCGCCGGGCCCCAGCGGCTTCGACGCGGAAGACGGCGAGACCGCGGCTTCCGGCGACTGAGGGCGAGAAGCGCGATCGGAGCGATAGGGCGGTTCCAAGTAGCCGGCTGATACCGTCGTTCGGTGTCGAGAAGGGCCCTCGAAGTGTCGTTCTTCGCCAGATAGGAGTGGAACACTCGAAATAGATTCGTATCTCGGATTGTGATTTTATTTGTCCGATTATATAGACAATCCCCCGATATCCGATATTATATAGAGCGGTCTTAGCGTTAGTCGTGCTGACCGAACTACCGGGCGAACGGAAGAACGGAGAAGCGGAAAAACGCCGGAGAAACGGCGAGCTACGGCGACGGCTCAGTAGTTGAGGTAGACCGTCTTCGAGAGGGTGTAGAAGTCCAGTCCCGCGTCGCCCTGCTCGCGGTAGGTCTCGCTGGAGGAGTCCTTCATGCCGCCGAAGGGCACGTGCAGTTCGAGACCGGTCGTCTTCTCGTTCACTTTGACGACGCCGGACTCGGAGTCCTCGACGAAGTTGTGCGCCTCCGAGAGGTCCTGCGTGACGATGCTGGCCGAGAGGCCGTAGCGGACGCCGTTCGAGACCTCCAGCGCCTCGTCGTAGCTACTGACCGGGATGACCGACAGCACCGGCCCGAAGATCTCCTCCTGGGCGATTCGCATGTCCGGTTCCACGTCGGAGAACACCGCCGGGGAGACGAAGAAGCCGTCGCCGGCGTCGACTTCCTCGCCGCCGGTCTCCAGCGTCGCGCCTTCGTTGCTGCCGATGTCGATGTATTCGAGCGTCCCGTCGAGTTCGCTCTCGCTGACGTGCGGCCCCATGTCGGCCCCGTCGAGTCCGGGGCCGATGTCGATGGACTCGGCGGCCTCGACGACGCCCTCGACGAACTCGTCGTAGAGGTCCTCGTGGACGATGGCCCGCGAGCAGGCGGTACAGGCCTGGCCCGTGACGCCGAACGCGCCCGAGGCCGCGATGTCGACGGCCTCGTCCACGTCCGCGCTGTCCATGACGACGACGGGGTTCTTCCCGCCCATCTCCAGTTGGACGCGCTTGCCCGTCTCGTTGGCCTGGTCGCCGACGGTCTCGCCGACGGCCGAGCTCCCGGTGAAGGAGACGGCGTCGACCTCCTCGTGGGTGGAGAGCGTCGCCCCGACGGAGCTGCCGGGACCGGTCACGAAGTTGAGCGCGCCGTCGGGGAGGCCGGCCTCGTCGAGACACTCGACGAGTTTCCGGGCGACGTTCGGCGCGAGCGAGGCGGGCTTGAAGGCGATAGTCGTCCCAGTCGCCAGCGCGGGGGCGATCTTCCACGCCGGGATGGCGATGGGGTAGTTCCACGGCGTGATGAGGCCGGCGACGCCGATGGGCTCGTTCTTCGTGTACAGCGTCGTGTCCTGACTGCTGGAGGACTTGACGTCTCCGCCGATGTCGCTGGCCTTCGCGCCGTAGTACGAGAAGATATCGATGGCGCGCTGGACCTCGCCGGCCGCCTCGGGGCGGGCCTTCCCCTCCTCGCGGACGAGCGTCTCGGTCAGTTCGTCCTTGCGCGCTTCGAGGTTCTTCGAGGCCTCGCGCAGAATGGCTCCGCGCTCCGGGCCGGGCGTGTTCGCCCACTCGTCGGTCGCCGCGGCCGCGGCCTCGACGGCCGCTTCGGCGTCCGCCTCGCTGGACTGCTGGAACTCGCCGATGACGTCGCTCCGGTCGGCCGGGTTCCTGTTCTCGAAGGTCTCCCCGGTCTCCGATTCTACCCACTCGCCGTCTACGTAGTTGTGGTATGTCTCGCTCATCGTTTGATGGGATGGGGTCCCCCTACGAGAAAGTTTTGGTGACGGCCGAATCACCGGAACCGACAAGAGCCTCCGGCGTGCAGTACCACGGTATGCGATACTACTGCACAGTCGAGGACGGGAAGCGGCGGCTCGTCGCTCGGGAGGGCGACGACGCGTACGATCTGACCGCCGCCCGCCCGAGCGTAACCGCCTTCGACGACCTGGCGCACGTCGCGGACGTGGCGAGCGAGACGGTGGACGAAGTGGCCCACCGACTCGTCGCGGAGGCGGCGTCGGTTCCGGTCCCCGACGAGACCGACGCGGCGATGCCGCTCGACGTGGACGAAGTGTGGGCCGCCGGCGTCACCTACGAGATCAGCGAACAGGCCCGCGAGGCCGAGAGCGGGATGCCCGAGATGTACCTGGACGTCTACGAGGCCGACCGCCCGGAGATCTTCTTCAAGGCGACGCCCTCTCGCGTCGTCGGCCCCGACGAAGCCGTCGGCGTCCGCGGCGATTCGAAGTGGGACGTCCCCGAGCCGGAACTGGGCATCGTTCTCCACGACGGCGACATCGTCGGCTACACCGTCGGCAACGACGTGAGCAGTCGCTCCATCGAGGGCGAGAACCCGCTCTATCTCCCGCAGGCGAAGGTGTACGACAGGGCGTGTTCGCTCGGCCCCTGCGTCGCCACGCCCGACGCGGTCGGCGACCCCCACGACTTAGAGATGACGATGACCATCGACCGAGACGGTGAGCGGCTGTACGAGGAGGGGACCTCGACCGGCGAGATGGTCCGGACCTGCGAGGAGCTCGTCTCCTACCTCACGAGACACAACACCGTTCCGGAGACGACGGTGTTGCTGACCGGCACGTCGCTCGTCCCCGAGGAGGGGTTCACGCTCGAAGCGGGCGACCGGGTCGACATCGACATCGAGCGCGTCGGCCGCCTCTCGAACCCGGTGACGACCGTCTGAATTGGTACACTTTCGCGACGGTACCGTCCGAGTTGTCGAGACGGGCGTTCAGTATTGTGCAACTCATCGCTCGGGGACCGGTACCGTTACGGGCCGTCGCTAACGGCCGTCTCGCCGTCCCACTCGACGTTCGCTGCCGTTTTACGCCCGCGAGAGTCGAGATGCTGGGGTTTGAACGAGTTACTGTGGCTGAACGGGTCGCCGCTCGCTCGGCTCACCGCGAGCGAACGCGAGCAGGAACTTCCGACCGGGTACGGCCACTCACTCGGCCGTTGCGGCGTGAAATTCGAACCGCGTCCGTTCGCCGACCGTCGAGCCGCCCACTACCGATTCGACGCGGAGCGTGACGGGCTTGGTCCGTCCGCAGCCGTCGTTGACGACTTCCTCCCACTCGTCGCCGGACTCGACGGGTCCCGTTTTGGAGCGACGGAGGTACAGTTCGAACGTCTCGCCCCGGAGCGCGGAAGCGATGGCGTCGTCGTCGGGCGCATAGCGGAGCCGGACGCGTTCGGCGTCGGACATATCGGTACGTGGGTCGCCGAGTAGATAAAAAGCGCGTCCCGAGAGCGCGATCGGCCGTTTCGTCATGTGGAACGAACCGTCGCGTCGACGGCGGCGGTTCACCAGGACGTGATAGTCACGTCGCGCAGCGGCCGGTCCAGCGGAATCGACACCTGACCGCCGGTGTAGTGGGAGATGTAGAAGCCGGCGATGATCTCGAGTGAGCGCGTGGCCTCCTCGCCCGTCGATGGGTTCGCCATCTCGCCGTCTAGCACCGAGACGATATCCGACGCGGCGTTGGCGAAGGCGTCGCGGTAGTCCTCGTCCCAGGTCCACGCGCCCTCGATGCCGGGCAGCGGTTCCTCGACGTGGTCGCCGTCTTCGAGCCGCCAGTAGCGCCACTCGCCGTCGTCGTTGTTCAGGTAGAGTTTCCCCTCGCTCCCGATGAAGTTCAGCGTCATCGAGGACTCAGCGCGGGGGATCGTGCAGTCGATGGTCACGAAGGCGCCGTCGTCCATCACGACGAACCCGCCGCCGCCCGCGTCGTCGACGCGCTCGGCCGCTTGCAGGGAGTCGACCGCCTCGTTCTCGCCGGTGATGTACCCCGAGACCTGCGCCGCTCTGTCGTCCAAGAGGTAGACGAGCGTATCGAGCAGGTGCGTCGAGTTGCGAAGTAACTCCATGCGGAACTGCGTAGCCACCGACTGCACCTCGCCGATGATTTCGTCCTCGCGAACGAGCTCTCGGAGCCGACGGAGTTTGCTCGTGAAGCGAAACGAGTGGTTGACGAGCAGTTCGGTCTCCGTCTCCGCACAGGTCTCGACCATCGTCTCCGCGTCGCTGACCGAGGAGGCGATAGGTTTCTCACACCAGACCAGCGCCGGGTCGGCTGCCGACCGGGCGGCGTCGACGACGTGGTCCGCGTGGAGATACGACGGCGTACACACCGAGACCACGTCGAGGTCCTCGGCGTCGAGCATGGCCGCGTGACCGACGTACCGACCCGATTCGGGGATGTCCCACGCCTCGCCGAAGCGGTCGAGTTTCTCCTCGTCCACGTCGGCCACCGCGACCAGTTCGACGCCGTCGGCCGCGTCGTAACCGCCCGCGTGACTCGCTCGAACCTTCTTCTGTCCGATCTCGTCCTCGTCGTGCATTCCGAGGATGCCCATTCCGGCGATACCGCCCGTTCCGATGATACCGGCGCTGTAGGTCATGTCAGCTCACTCGTACGTGTGGACGCTCCCGGTCTGGTTGTCCTCGATGTAGTCCCAGTCGTACTCGACGCCCAGTCCCGGACCGTCGGGAACCGACACCATCCCGTCGCTATCGACGGTGTCGAGCATGTCGGAGTAGTCGCCCTCGTAGACCGGCGGTTGCGTGTTGGGACAGTCGGGGTGGACCAGCGCGAGCTCGTAGTAGTTGGTGTTGCGGATGGCCGCGATACACTGTCGCTGGGCGGGGCCGGGCGCGTGGAACTCCACGTCCAGGCCGAAACCCTCCGCGACCTTCGCGCGCTTCATCGCGCCGGTGATGCCGCCGTCGTACTCGGGGTCCGCCCGCAGGAAGTCCGTCGCTTCGTTGGCGATGAAGTCCGTCGCCGGCTCCAGTCCGCGGACGTGCTCGGTCTGGAGGATGGGCGTATCGAGCGCCTGGCGGAGCTTCCGGTGGCCGTGCTGGGAGACGCCGCCGTCCCGGTAGGGGTCCTCGTACCAGAAGAAGCCGACCTCGTCGAGCGCCCGCCCGAGTTTGAGCGCGTCGGCGAACGTCTCCAGCTCGCAGGCCGGGTCGTGCATCAGGTCCATCTCCTCGCCCACCCGGTCGCCGACGGCGTGGACCGCGTCGATCTCCCGGTCGAGGTCGCGCGAGCCCTCGCTGCCGCCCCAGCCGTGGATCTTGAACGCCTGATACCCCATCTCCCGGCACTCCTCGGCGAAGTCTGCGAACGCCTCGGGCGTGTCGAGGCCGCCGTTCTCGTCGCCGTGGTACGTCGAGGCGTACGCCGGAAACTCAGTCTGGTACGTCCCCAGAAGCTCGTGGATCGCGGCGTCGTGGTACTTGCCGGCGAAGTCCCAGAGCGCGATGTCGATGGGGCCGATCCCCATCCGGTCGTACTTCCGGAGCGCGCGTTTCATCTCGCTCCAGTGGCGCTCTCGTTCGAGCGGGTTCTTCCCGAGGAGGTAGTCGGCGAACATGTTGACCTGCGCCGCGCCGGGGGAGTTCCCGCCGACGTACTCGCCGGTGATGCCGGTGTCCGTCTCGACCTTGAGCGCGAACAGTTTTCGCTCGGTCACCGAACCGGGTTCGTAGACGAGGTTGAACCCGTGTTGGTCGGTCCCCACGTCCTCGATGGGGTAGGAAAACTCTACGGACTCGATGCTGGTGATCTCCGGAGCCATACGGATACCATGAGACACCAGCGCAATAAACGTGTGTGCTCCCCGGCGGTGTTGCCGAGAGCGGGGGACAGTTCCGGACGGCCCGCGGGTCACCGGAGGATTCTTCATCGCACGGCGAGACGAATATGCTATGGTAGGGCATACCGAATACGACTACAGCGGCGAGTCCGCGATCGTCACCGGCTCTACGAAGGGCATCGGTCGCGGTATCGCCGCGGGGCTGGCCGAGGCAGACGCGAACGTCGTCGTCAACGCCCGGGACGAGGCCGAAGTCGAAGCCGTCGCCGAGGAATTGGGCGAAGCGGGGGCGGGCGAGGTCGTCGGCGTCGCCGCGGACGTGGGCGACCCGAAGAGCGTCGAACGCCTCGTCGAACGCGCTATCGACACCTTCGGCGAGATAGACCTGCTCGTGAACAACGCCGCCGTCTGGCCCGACGAACCGTCGCTCGTCGACGCCCCGCTGGGGGACTGGGACGCGACGATGGACGTCAACGTCCGCGCGCAGTACTACGCGTCGAAGCTCGTCGCCGCCCACATGATAGAGCGCGGCATCGAGGGGAGCATCGTCAATCACACCAGTCAGGCCGGCGACCGGCGCACCGGCCCGTTCGGCTTCTACGGCATCTCGAAGACGTCGATCAACGGCCTGACCTGGCGGATGGCACAGGAACTCGCCGAACACGGCATCCGGATGAACGCGATCTCGACGGACGTGACCGAGACGGCCCAGACCCGCCACGAGGCCGAGATGGAAGCGAAGGAGCACCCGGAGAAGACGGCCGAGGAGATACTGCGCGAACGCGGCGAGAAGCGGCCCATCGGCCGCCTTGGTCAGCCCTCGGACCTCGCCGACGCGGTGCTGTTCCTCGCCAGCGACAGGGCCTCGTACGTCGTCGGCGACATCCTCAGAGTCAGCGGCGGGGGGAACCTGGAGTGAGTCCATGCGATTCGTAGACACGCACACCCACACGTGGGGAGCCGACACCGAGGAGCTGCCGTGGCCCGCCGAGATCCTGCCGCCGGGGTGGGACGGGGCGTACACCGCTCGCGACTTGATCGCCGACATGGACGCCGCCGGCGTCGAGGAGAGCGTCATGGTCACGACGCCGATGTACGGCCGCGGGGTCCGCGCCAACGAGTACGCGATGCGCGCCATCGAGGCCTACCCCGACCGGCTGTGGGGCGTCGGCCTCATGGACTTCTATGGGGACGACCCGGAGGCGGTGCGGGCCGACCTCCGCCGCGTCGTCGGCCACGACCGGATGCTCGGCGTCCGAATGCACGCCTGCCTGCGCTACGAGGAACACTCCACGGAACTCGACCGAACGGCGGACTGGATCCTGGACGACGAACTCGAACCGGTCTGGGAGGAGGCGGCAGCGCAGGACACTTCGATATTCGTCTTCCCGAAGGCGGAGCAACTGTCGATGATCGAGACGCTGGCGGGGCGCTACCCCGACGTGCAACTCGTCGTCGACCACATGGCGTTTCCCGACGAGACCACCGACCCCGACGCGGAGCCGTGGACCGACTTCGAATCGCTCGCGGACCACGAGAACGTCGCGGTCAAGGTGAGTTCGCTCCCGCGGTCCAGCGAGTCGGGGTGGCCCTACGAGGACCTCTGGGACTACGTCCGCCATCTCGCCGACTGGTTCGGCGCCGAGCGGCTCATGCTCGGCTCCGACTACCCGTGGATGGACGACTGGGCCGATTACGAAGAATGTCTCTCGTGGGTCGAGGAGGTCCCGTTCCTCTCCGCGCGGGACTACTCGTATCTCGCTCATCGAACGTTCGAATCGGTTCACGAGTCCTGACGGCGACGGGCGGCGTCTGCGGGTGCAGCGCTCACCCACAGCGATTTACCTCGGCGCGTTGATACGCTGTTATGGCGGCGACTATCGACCGAATCGAAACGACCGAGTTCAGCTATCCGCTCGAAGACGTGGGAACGCCGCCCGGCGGGTTCGACGTCGTCTACGACCCCGGGAACGCGATGGATCGGAGCCTCTTCGCCGTCCGGGTCGAGGTGAGCGACGGGCTGGTCGGCGAGTACGTCGGGAGTAACTCGCCGGGGACGGCCCAGATAAATATGATCGCCGATTACCTCGTCGGCAGAGACCCGCTTCGGCGGGAACGCCACTGGAGCGAGATGAAACGCGCGCTCCGGAAGTACGATCGGATGGGCATCGGTCCCATCGACATCGCGCTCTGGGACTTCGCCGGCAAGTACCACGACGCGCCGATTCACGAACTGCTCGGGAGCTACCGCGAGCGGTTGCCGACCTACGCCTCGACGTATCAGGGCGACCGGAGCGGCGGGCTCGACTCGCCGGCGGCGTACGCCGACTTCGCCGAGGAGTGTCTGGAACGTGGATATCCCGGGTACAAAGTACACGGCTGGGACGGCGACTGGCGCGACCCCGACCTGCTGGAAGCGACCGTTCGCGCCGTCGGCGACCGGGTGGGCGAGGAGATGGACCTGATGGTCGACCCGGCCTGTGACCTCGATACGTGGGCCGAAGCATTACAGGTCGGTCGGGCCTGCGACGACTACGGCTATCTCTGGTACGAGGACCCGTACCGCGACGGCGGAATCTCTCAGCACGGCCACCGGAAGTTACGACAGGCGCTGGACACGCCGATCCTCCAGACCGAACACGTCCGCGGGCTCGAACCGCATACGGATTTCGTCGCCGCGGAAGCCACCGACTTCGTCCGCGCCGATCCAGAGTACGACGGGGGCATCACGGGCGCGATGAAGATCGCGAGCGCCGCCGAGGGGTTCGGCCTCGACGTGGAGTTCCACGCGCCCGGCCCCGCCCAGCGGCAGTGTCTGGCCGCCGCGCGAAACGCGAACTACTACGAGATGGCGCTCGTTCACCCCGACGCCCCGAACACGACGCCGCCGGTGTACGCGGGCGACTACCGCGATTCGCTGGACGCGATAGACGACGACGGCACGGTGCCGGTTCCAGACGGCCCGGGGCTGGGCGTCGAGTACGACTGGGACTACATCGAGGACAACCGACTCGGCACTCGGGAGTACCAGTAGCGCCGCCGAGTGCCGCGCTTCCCGAGCGACGAGCGCCGCCCAAAACAATTAATTGAGACAGCGGTGAATCGGACGCATGGCACTCGAACGAATCCTGTTGTCGGTCGGACCGGACGACTGGGACTCCCTCGACGGCCTCGTCGACGCCGCCGCGGACATCGCCGAGCCGGCGGGCGCGACGGTGTACGTCCTGTACGTGTTCCCGCGCGACGAGTACGACGACCTGCTGGACCAGATGGGCGTCGACCAGACCAGCGGCGGCCTCTCGCCGGACGAGGTCGCGGAGCGCCACGACAGCGTGCGCGTCCCCGCGGACCGATTCGAGGACCGGGGCATCGACTTCGAGATCCGCGGCGTCGCCGGCGGACAGCCCTCGGACCAGGTCGTCCGCAAAGTCGACGAGTTTGACGCGGACGTGGTCGTCGTCAGCGGGACGAAGCGGTCGCCGGCGGGGAAGGCGATGTTCGGCGACCACGCCCAGCAGGTGCTGTTGAACGCGCCGGTTCCGGTCCTGTACGTCAAGCAGGAGTAGCGGGGAGTCCCACTCAGACGTCGGCGGGCCGTTCGCCCCGTTCCTCGTCGGGCATGCCGCCGACCATCCGACTGACGATGTCGTCCCGGTCCGCGGTCGGGCCGTCGATGACGCCCGCGCTGTGGCCCTGATGGAGGATATGGATGCGGTCTGCCGCCCGCTGGACATAATCTAGGTTGTGCGAGATGAGGATTATCGAGATGCCCTGGTTCTGCATCTGCGAGATGAGTTCGAGGACGCGCTCGGCCCCCTCGACGGAGAGGGCGCTCGTCGGTTCGTCCATGATGACGATCTTCGGGTCCGAGAGCAGCGTCCGCGAGATGCTCACCAGCTGCCGCTCGCCGCCCGAGAGGTTCGCGACCTTCTCGTCTACGTCGACGCGGATCTCCAAGTCCTCTAAGAGTTCGCGGGCGCGTTCGCGCATCGCGCGCTTGTCGAGGACGCCCAACATCGTGTTCGGCCCCGTGACTTCCTCGCGTCCCAGGAAGATGTTCTGCGCGACGGTGAGGTTCCCCGCGACCGCGAGGTCCTGAAACGTCGTCTCGATGCCCAGTTCCTTCGCCTGTCGCGGATTCCGTATCTCGACGACCTCGCCGTCCACGCGGATCGTCCCCGAGTCCGGTCTGAGCGCGCCGGCCAGACACTTGATGAGCGTCGACTTCCCGGCCCCGTTGTCGCCCGCCAGCGCGAGCACCTCGTTCCGCCGGAGTTCGAACGTCACGTCCCGCAGCGCGACCACTTCGCCGAAGGTCTTGGTGATTCCCTCCATCTCGACGATGTGGTCCGCGTCGCTCTGAGTGGGCTGCGTCATGTGCGGTACGTGTTCACGTACCAGTAAAAGCGTTCGGTCTAGCCGTCTCCGGGGAACGAGGCGCATCGGCCCATGTTGAGAGTTCACAACCCCCAAAGATATAATATCTCGCCGTCGAAACGAACCTCGCATGTCGCAATCGGTAGCCGACGTCTCGCCCTTTCGGGACCGACTGACGATCAGCGCCATCAGTCAGTACGGGCCGATCATCGGGCTCGTGGGGTTGTACGTGGCGTTCGCGCTCCTGAACGACCGATTTCTCACGGTCGGCAACCAGGTGAACGTCCTCCAGCAAGTGTCGATAATCGGAATCATGGCCATCGGCGTGACGTTTCCCATCCTCTGTGCCGAGATCGACCTGAGCATCGCGCAGGTGATGGAAGTCTCGGGACTGACCATCGCGACGCTCGCGGTCGGCGCGCGGCTCTTTGAGGGGTTCGCCGTCCCGGTGCCGCTCGCCATCCTCGCCGGACTGGCCCTCGGCGCGGCGTTCGGGACCGTCTCGGGATACGTCACCGCCCGCTTCGGCGTCCCCTCCTTCATGACGACGCTGGCGATGCTCTTCCTCGCGGACGGCTTCGGCCTCATCGTCTCCAACAACCGTCCCATCATCGGCCTGCCGGAGTCGATAACGGCCATCGGCGGCTCCAGCGTCTTCGGCTTCCCGAGCATCGTCCTCGTCTTCCTCTCCCTGCTCGTCGTCTCGCAGTTGATACTCTCCTACACGAAGTTCGGCCTCTACATCTACGCCGTCGGCGGCGACCGCACCGCCGCCGAGCGCATGGGTATCAACGTCATGGCGGTCCGGATGGGCACGCTCGTCATCTCGGGCATCTTCGCGGCCATCGCCGGGCTGGTGACGCTCGGTCGCCTCGGCAGCGCCGTCCCAACGATGGGCGCGAGCCTCTTGCTCCCGCCCATCGCCGCGGTCATCCTCGGCGGTGCCAACCTCTTCGGCGGGTCGGGCAACATGGTCGGGACGCTCATCGGCGTCCTCATCCTCGGTGTCCTCGGGAACGGGTTGAACCTCATGGGCGTCGACCCCTCCGGGCGACTGGTCGCACAGGGCATCGTCCTGATGCTCGCCGTCCTCGCGAACGTCGTCGGGCAGGACTGAGAATCGATAACTGAGAAATACGTCGTATTTACCGATACTTCTTTTAATCGACGGCGCGAAACACGCTAGCGTATGTCACGAGACATCCGTAGACGGACGTTCATCCGCAGCGGCGCGATCGCCGGAACAGCCCTGCTCGCCGGGTGCGGTGGTGACGGCGGCGACGGCGGTGATGGCGGCGATGGAACCGCCGGTGACGGCGGTACCGAAACGACCGGCGACGGCGGTGACGGTGGTACCGGGACCACCGAGGGGACCGAAGAGGGGACGACCGGCGGTGGGTCCACACCGACCGTCGCGCTCTCGGTGCCGTCGCTCGAGTTCACGTTCTTCGCGCGGATGGAGAACGCCTTCAACCAGGCCAAGAGCGACGGAATGATATCCAACGAGTCGGCGTTCTACGACGCCGGCAACTCCCAGAGCCAACAGGTCTCGGACGTCGAGGCCGCCATCTCGAACGAGGTTGACTTCCTGATGATCTCGGCGATCACGGCCGAGGGCGTCATCAACGCCATCCGGCAGGCCAACGAGGCGGGCATCCCCGTCGTCGCCATCGACCGCAACGTCGCACAGGGAGAGACGGTCACGTACGTCGCCTCCGACAACGTCCAGCTCGGCCAGCGCTCGACCGAGCTCTGCCTCTCGTTCATGCAGGAGAGCGGCGACGCCGACACTTACAACGTCGTCCAGCTGGAGGGGACCCCGGGCGCGAGCGTGACGAACGAGCGCGGCGAGGGGTTCCAGCAGGCCGTCGACGACAACGACAGCCTGAACCGCCTCGCCAGTCAGACCGGCGAGTTCTCGACGCAGAACGCCCTGAGCGTGATGGAGGACTTCATCACGCAGTACGGCGACGAGATCGACGGCGTGTTCTGCCAGAACGACCTGATGGCCCTCGGCGCGCATCAGGCGCTCAACAACGCCGACATGTCGGTGCCCGTCACCGGCATCGACGGCACCGAGGCGTGGGTACAACTGTTCGCCGACAACCAGTACTACGGCACCATCGCCCAACTCCCCGAGGAGATGGTCAACACGGCCATCGAGAGCGGGAAGGCCCACCTCGCCGGCGAGTCCGTCGAGGACACTATCGTCATCGAGGGGCTGGAGGTCACGCAGGACAACGCCTCGAACTACCTCAGCGAGTACTTCGGCTGACCGCTCGGTCGCCGCCTCAGTCGAGGTCGACCGCGCGTCCCGACTCAGCGGCGTGGTAGACGGCCTTTATCGTCCGGATATCGGTCAGCCCGTGTTCGCCGTCCGGGTGGGGGTCGGTGTCGGTCAGGAGACAGTGCGCGAAGTACTCGAACTCCTCCTCCATCTGGTCGATCTGCTCGAACTCGATCTCGGTGTCGGTGTCGCCGACGGAGACGTGGAGCTTCCGGTCGTCCCACGGGTAGAAGGCCGGTTCGACGCGGACCTGTCCCTCGGTGCCGGTGACGCGGATATGACTCGCCATCGCCGCGTTCTGGCTGGCGGTACAGAGCGCGAAGACGTGGTCGGGGAACGTGACCTGAAAGGCGGCGTGTTCGTCGGGCACGTCCTCGAACTCCTCTTGGACGGACGCAACGGAACCCTGAACTCGGAGGGGGTCAGCGTCCAACAGGAAGCGAGCGGTGTTGAGCGAGTAGATGCCGATGTCCATCGCCGCACAGCCGCCCGAGGCGTCCCAGTCGAGCCGCCACTGGTCGGGGTCGGGGACCAGCTCCAGAATCGGCTCGGTCATGTTGCCGTGGACGAACACCGGGTCGCCGATGTACCCCCCGTCGATCAGGTCTTTCGCGCGACGGACCGCGGGTTCGGTCTGCATCCGGTAGGCGATCATCAGCGTCGCGTCGCGGTCCGCACAGACCTCGACCATCCGCTCCGCGCGTTCGATGGTCGCCTCCATCGGCTTCTCGCAGAGGATCGCCTTGCCGAGTTCGGCCGCCGTCTCGACGTATTCGAGGTGGTAGGCGTTCGGCGTCACGACGTAAACGGCGTCGTAGGCGTCGCTGGCCTCGCCAGCGTGGAACTCTTCGTAGGTGATGGCGTGCTCGACGGTTTCGGAACCGGCCGCCACGTCCTCGGCTTTCTCCCGGTCGCCGCTGACCAGCACGGTCGTCTCACAGAGGGCGCTCGACTCGACGGCCGGCATCGCCTGCTCGCGGGTCCACCAGCCGACGCCGATCATGGCGAAGCGGATCGGGTCGTCCGTCTCGGTCACGTCCTGCCAGTCGCGGTGGTCGAAGTCGCCGAGTAGCGCCGATAGGTCCATATCGGTCAATCGGTCGCGGGGCTAAAAGAAATGTCGGGCAGTTGCTATCGAGCACGACCCCGGATCCTACTCCCCGAGCGCGTCCGCGATGCCCTCGAAGGCGCGGGTGAGGAGCGTCCCGTCGACGCTGACGGCGACGTACTGCGCGCCCGCGTCCATCCACTGACGGGCCATCTCGGCATCGTCGGCGTACGTCCCGACGACCTTCCCCGCGTCGGCGGCGCGGTCACAGACCTCGACCATGAGCGACTCGACGCGCTCGTCTCGCACCTGTCCGGGAATCCCGATGGACTGAGAGATATCGTAGGGGCCGAGGAACAGCACGTCGATACCCTCGACTCCGACGATATCCCCGATATTCTCGACGCCGCGTTCTCCCTCGATGTGGACGATGACGGCCGTCTCCTCGTTCTGTCGCTCGGTGAAGTCGTCGCTTCCGGTGTAGCCGCCGGCGCGGACCTTCGGAGAGAGCCCCCGCGACCCGAGGGGGTCGAAACGGGCGTGCTCGACGGCCGCGCGGGCGTGCTCGACGGTCTCTATCTGCGGGATCTCGACCCCGGCGGCCCCGATGTCGAGGGCGCGTTGGACCTCCGACTCGGAGTTGTTCCGGACGCGGACGACCGGTTCGGCACCGCCCCCCTGTGCGGCCGCACACATCGCGACGCACGTCTCGGCGGTCAGCGGTCCGTGTTCCTGATCGAGAATCGTGAAGTCCAGCCCCGCGACGCCGGCCATCTCGGCGGCCATCGGCGAGTCCAGCAACTGGAACGTGCCGACGACCGTCTCCCCGTCGAGTAACCGCCGTCTGAGCGATGGAGACACCATGTAGTGTAAATTGGTAGCACTCAGCATCAAGATACCGTTTATCGCGTGTGATCGGAACGGTGTTCAGTTCTGCTGAACACGAAATCCGTCGTGCGGAACGGCGGATCGATTTCCTAATAACTTGCGTACTATTGTTATCCCGACTGCAGCAACCGTAACTATTTATTGCATAGGACTGTGTTCACTCGTACTGAACGGACGGTTAGTGAAAGCGAACGCAGCGGCCGATACCGATGGAGTTCGCGATCGCGATCCGCGAAATAATCACAGGATAACTGCGAAGAAACATCTCGTAAGCGTCTCTAGGTCTAAATATCATCGTCTCGTGGCACGCTCGGTGGGTTCTCCGTGTTCGCGGGGCCGTCTCTGACGGGTCACTCGGAGTCGAGGGTGAGACAGGCCAAACGGGAGGCGAGACCGAGCCGTTCAGTTCTGCGGAACGTGGTAGCACGTCACGAATAGGCGAGGTTTATCTCGATGACGTTTGCCGAGGACCGAAGTAGCTCCGGGATCTCCTCGTGGAAGCGGTCGCCCTTGATCCGGGTCGTCGGCCCCGAGACGGAGAGCGCCGCGATGAGGTTCCCGTCGTCGGCCACGACGGGAGCGGCCACGCACCGGAGGCCGGGCAGTCGCTCCTCGCGGTCGTATGCGTACCCCCGGTCGCGGATCTCGTCGAGTTCGGCTTTCAGTTCGTCGGCGTCGGTGATGGTGTTCTCCGTCCGTCGGGGCAGCCCGTGCGTCTCGAGGATCGCGTCGACCCGTTGTTCGGGAAGTTGGGCCAGAATCGTCTTGCCGAGCGCCGTGCAGTGCAGTTTCACCCGTTTGCCGGCGTACGTGTCGACGCTGACCGCCTGCGTTCCCTCCGCGCGCGTGATGTAGACGCCCTCGCCGTGCTCTTCGACGGCGGCGTTCGCCATCTCGCCCGTCTCCTCGGCAAGCGAGTCGACCTCCGGGCGGGCCTTCTCGTAGATGTCCATCCGGTTTCTGGTGTACTCACCGAGTTCGAGAAACCGGAGGCTGACCCGGTAGGTCCCGTCCTCGCAGGTGACGTAGCCCTCGTCTTCGAGCGTCCGCAGGTGATTGTGGACGGTGCTCTTCGCGGTGTCCAGTTCGGTCGCCACGGCCGTCACGCCCGCCCCGTCGAGGCGTTTGAGCGCCTCGAGCACCCGGAACGACGTTCTGGTCGCAGTTATCGTGTTCTCCTGCGGTGGCATACCGCGGCTACGACGCCCTAGGATATAGGTCTGTTCACCAGAACGGAACGGTCGTCCGCCTCGGCCAGACGGCTATTCGACCCAGGGAATCTCGTCGTGGAACCGCCGGATCCGGTCGAAACCGGTCAGCGCCGACACCGCACCTGCTTGGGTCGTGGCGACGGCACCCGCGGCGTTCGCGAGCGCGAGCGCGGACTCGGCGTCGGTCACGCCGTGGGTCAGCGCGGCGATAAACCCCGCGAGGAAGGCGTCGCCCGCGCCCGTCGTATCGACGACGTCCACGTCGTATCCCCCGTGTCGCCCCCATCCCGAAACGGGGCTCTCCTCGGTACCGTAACACAGCGCGCCCTCGCCGCCGAGCGTCAGCACGACCGTGTGCGGGCCGTAGTCGGCGACGGCCCGCGCGAGCGTCTCGGGGTCGTCCGTCTCGAAGCCCGCGGCTTCGAGGTCCTCCGGCGTCGCCTTGACCACATCGACGGTATCCAGCGCGCCGCGGACGACGGCCCCGAACTCGTAGTGACTCTCCCACATCTCCGGTCGCCAGTTCGGGTCCAGCGACACCGTCGCGCGGTCGCCGGCGCGGGACTGGAGTTCGAGCGTGGCCGTCCGACTCGGTTCGACGCTCATCGTCACGCCGGTCGTGTGGACCCACGACACCGAGCCGAGCGTCGTATCGCTGACGCTCCCCGGTTCGAAGCGCGTGTCCGCGCCGTCCTCGCGGTAGAACGAGAAGGAGCGGTCGCCGCCCTCGTCGTGCGTGACGACGGCGAGCGTCGTCCGCGCGTCCGCGTCGGTCACGAGCAGGTCGTCGGGAATCGCAGAGTCATCCAGGTGTGAGCGCAGGAACGCGCCGAAGTCGTCGGCGGCGAGGCGCGTCCAGAACAGCGGCGGAACGCCGATGCGGTCGAGGGCGAGCGCGACGTTCGCGCCCGAGCCGCCGAACTTCGGCGCGTAGCCGCCGGCCGCTCCGGGCGGTCCCGCTCGCTCGGGGACGAAGTCGACCAGCGTGTCGCCTGCGACCAGCACGGTTGGGTCGTCGGTCATGGCGAGTCGTTCACCGGCCCGGTACTTAGCTGCTGTCGCCCCGTTCGTCGAGTGGGCTGCCGCGGTCGCCCCACGCCGCCTCGAACCCGGCGACGCCCTCGTCGGTCTTCGGATGGGGAACGTGCGCTTCGAGGACATCCGGCGACATCGTCACCGCGTCGACGCCGGCTTCGTACAGCGCGACGGCCTGCGTCGTGTTTCGGATGCTCGCCGCCAGCAGCTCCGTCTCGAACCCGTAGGTGTCGTATATCTCCTGCATCCGCCGGACGGTCCCGACCCCGTCCTCGCCGGCGTCGTCGAGGCGGCCGACGTAGGGCGCGACGAACGTGGCGTCGTTCTTCGCCGCCAGCACCGCCTGCTCGATCGAGAAGACGACCGTCGCGCCCGCCGGGATCCCCTCGGTGCGGAGGCGGGAGAGTGCCTCGAACCCCTCGCGGGTGGCGGGGATCTTCGCCACCACGTCGGCGGCCCACTCCTGATAGCGCCGCGCTTCGCGGACCATCTCGTCGGCCGCGGCGGCGATGACCTGTGCGAACACCGGGCCGTCCACTATCTCGGCGACGTCTTCGACCGCGTTTCGATACGACTTCTCCGCGTCGGCGACGATGGCCGGATTCGTCGTGACGCCGTCGAGGACGCCGAGCCGAGACAGCTCGCGGATCTGTCCGAGGTCCGCCGTATCGAGATAGAGCCTCATATCTCAGCGATGGGCGTCCCGCCGGCAAGAAGCTACCGGCAGAAGCGCCGGGATAACGCCGATCGCCGGCGATCGTATTATTGAAAACCTCCCGACATTAAGCCGAGTTCGCGAAGCGCGACCGCCGGGTCGATCCGCCGGACTCGATAGGTCAACGGGGCGTCTGACGTTCAACAACATTTATGTACGAACGTTCGCTACTACGAGTAGGTATGCCTGACAATACCAGACGTAAATTTTTAAAGGCGACCGGGGCGACGATCACGACAGTTTCGCTCGCCGGCTGTGGCGGGGACGGCGGTGACGGCGGCGACGGTGGTACGGGCGGCGACGGCGGCACCGGGACCGGCGGTGACGGCGGAACCACCGGCACGAGTAGCGGGGGCGGCGGCAGCGGTTCCCTGCAGAAGGTCGGCATGAGCGCGTACGTCCGCGGCGGGGCCTGGATCACGGCGTACATCGAGGCCGCGCGCTTCTACGCCGAAGACCAGGGTATCCAACTGGACGTTCGCCCGAACCAACAGAGCGCTCAGAAGCAGGTGCAGGACATCCGCGAGTTCGCCAACGGCGACTACGACGGCATCCTCGTCGGCGTCTGGCAGACCGGCGCTGCCGAGGGGGCCATCAACCAGGCGATTCAGGGCGGGACGCCGGTGTTCGCGACGAACGCCGACACGTCCAGTTCGGAGATCCCGCTCTACGTCGGCTTCAGCAACTACGACGGCGGGGCCAGTTCGGCCGAACAGATGATCAAGGCCCTCGAATCGCAGTACCCCGATAAAGACACGTGGCGCGTGCTGAACGTGCGGGGCGTCCAGGGGAACCAGTCGGCGAACCAGCGCTCGCAGGGGTTCCTCGACGTGATGGCAGAGAACGACCGGGCCGAAGTGGTCACGACCCTCAACGGCGAGTACGCTCGTGACGTCGCCCAGCGGACCGTCCAAGAGTGGATCAACTCCAACGGGCGCGTCGACGGCATCTACTCGGGGAACCTCTCGATGGGACTCGGCGTCGTGCAGGCGCTCCGCAATCTCGATATGTTGGTTCCGACCGGCGAAGAGGGCCACATCTGTCTCACACAGATGGACGGAAGCCCCGAAGTCAACCCGCTCGTCGGGGACGGAACGATCGACGCCGCCGTCGACCAGCCCAACTACTTCTACAACCCCATCGCGCTGAAGTACATGAAGATGTACGTCGAGGCGGGCAACGACCCGAGCGTCATCCCCGAAGTGGAGAGCGAAGTCACGTCCGATCAGTTCAGCGTGGAGCCCGGACAGCACAAGGGCGTCAACATGTGGTCCGAACCCATCTGGGAGCCGGGCATCATGCGCGAGCAGAACGGCCACCCGTGGTTCAGGACGAACAGCGTCGTGATCACCCAAGAGAACTACGACGAGCCGTACCTCTGGGGTAACATCTGGGGCTGACGACCTCGGCTCTCCTCTCAAAAAATGTCTACTGAACAAGGTTTCATCGGCAGGACGTTCGGTGATAGAGACGACGTAGCGCTGACGCTGCTCGACAACATGATCTGGCCGATTCTGGGCGTCGTCATCCTCGGTATCTTGCTGACGGTTCCCCAGACTTTCCGGTCCATGCAGTTGATACTGTGGGGCGCAGTTCCGATCGGCTTGTTGGTCCTCGCCGAAAGCCTCTGTCTCCTCTCTGGGCACTTCGACCTCTCGATCGGCTCCATCGCCGGCTTCTCGGCGATGTTCACCGGGATGTTGCTTGGGACGTGTCCGAGTTGCTGGGCCGTCACGACCAGCCCGTGGGTCGGGTTCGGTGTCATCCTGATCACCGGCGCGGTCATCGGATTAGCCAACGGCGTGATGATAGCGAAGGTCGGGCTGAATCCGTTCCTCCAGACGCTCGCGTTCCTCATCATCTTCGAGGGCGCGAAGACGGCCATGCAGACCCAACCCGTGACCGGGCTCCCGCGGTTGTACGTCCAGGTCGGCGGCACGCCCGACCTCGCCATCGGCATCATGCTGGCGGCGTTCCTCGTCTTCGGGCTCGTGCTTCGGTACACCTCGTTCGGGCAGTCGGTGTACGCGCTCGGGAGCTCCGAGGTCTCGGCCCGCGAAGTGGGCATCGACACCGAGCGGCTCATCATCGTCATCTACACCATCAGCGGTCTGCTGTCGGCCATCGCCGGGCTGATGCTGACCGGCTTCGTCGGCGTCGTCCCGCCGCTCATCGGCGAGGGGCTGGTGTTCCAGGCGTTCGCCGGGGCCGTCATCGGCGGCATCAGCCTGTTCGGCGGCCGCGGGAAGATCACCGGCGCGCTGGGCGGGGTCATCCTCATCCAGCTCGTCCAGTCCGCGCTGAACAACAGCCCCGTCGTCGGGGCCACTCAGATACAGATGATAAACGGCATCGTCCTGCTCGTCGCCATCCTGTTGTACAGCACGCAGAGCAAGATCCGCTCTCGCATCCTCGCGAGTGGTGCGGTATGAGCGTCGAGGACAGCCCAGCGAGCGAGGAGGAGTCGGCTCCAGAGGCCGACGGCGAACGGACAACGGAGCCGAAGATCCGCGTCGAAAACGTCACGAAGCAGTTCGGCCGCATCGTCGCCCTCGAAGACGTCTCGCTCGAGGTCGAACCGGGCGAGATCTACGCGCTCGTCGGCGACAACGGGGCGGGGAAGTCGACGCTGATGAACGTCCTCAGCGGCGTCCACGAGCCGACGAGCGGCCAGATCTACAAGGACGGCCGCGAGGTCCACTTCGGCAACCCGTCGGACGCCCGGGACAACGGCATCGAGACCGTCTATCAGGACCTGGCGCTGATGAACGACCTCGACATCGCGACGAACATCTTCATGGGCCAGTTCCCGCGGAAGGGCGGCTGGCCGTTACAGATCATCGACTGGGACGAGACCTACGAGCGCACCGAGCAGATAATGATGGACCAGCTCGGCCGCGACCTGGACATCAGGACGGAAGTCGAATTCCTCTCGGGCGGCCAGCGCCAGCTCGTCGCCATCGGCCGCGCGCTGGCGTTCGACCCGGACGTCATCATCTTAGACGAGCCGACGAGCGCGCTGTCGGTCGACGCGACTCGACTCGTCCAAGATACCATCGACAAACTCGCCGACGAGGGCATCACCATCATCATCGTCAGTCACAACATCGAGTCCGTCCTCGAACACGCCGATCGCATCGGCGTGCTGTTTCGGGGATCGCTCGTCGGCACGCTCGAACCGAGCGAGACGGACCTCGAAGAGCTGAACGAACTGATGACGACCGGGACGCTCGAGTCCGGACTGTTGGACGACGACTGAGTCGAGGGCCGAACGGCGAATTCGGTTTTCGCTGGGAGACACGTTTACGGTCCACTGGGTCGATACCGTTGGTATGACGCGACCGGAACTCGTCGTCGACATCGAGTGTGAGACCGGCGAAGGGCCGCTGTGGCACCCCGACGAGGAACTGCTCTACTGGGCCGACATCCCGCGGGGGCGCATCTATCGGTACGACCCGGCGGCCGACGACCACGACCTCGTCTACGAGGACGACGAGGAGCGAATCGGCGGGTTCACCTTCCAGACCGACGGCTCGCTGTTGCTGTTTCAGGAGGCGGGCGCAGTCCGCCGGCTCGACCAGTCGTCGGGAACCGTCGATACCGTCGTCGAACGCGACCCGGAGCGCTTTCACGAGCGGTTCAACGACGTCATCGCGGACCCCGAGGGCCGCGTCTTCGCCGGCGTCATGCCCGACACGGAACGCGACGTGCCCGGCCGACTCTACAGGCTGGACACCGACGGGACGTTCGAGCTCGTCCGGGAGTGCGTCCTCCCGAACGGGATGGGCTTCACCGGCGACCGCTCGGGGTTCTACTTCACCGACACCGGCGAGGTCGACCCCGACTGCCCGGGATACATCTACCGCTACGACTACGACCGGGACAGCGGCGAGATATCGAACGTCGAGACGTTCCTCGACGCGAGCGGGATCGAGGGGTTCCCGGACGGGATGACCGTCGACAGCGAGGACCACGTCTGGTCGGCGTTCTGGGACGGCGGCAAACTGATTCGCTTCGCCCCGGACGGCACCCGCGAGACGACCGTCGAGTTCGACCCGCGAAAGGTGTCCTCGGTCACCTTCGCCGGTGAGGGCTACGAGACGGCCTACGTGACGACGGCCTGCGTGGAGACGAGAGAGACCGAGGGCGAGGGGGCCGGAAGCCTCTACCGCCTCGATCTCGGCGTGACCGGCCGCGAGGAGTTCCGGTCGGACATCGAGGTCTGAAGCCCGATGGGGCAGCTGACCTATCGGTCCGCGTGAGCCTGCTCTCGCAGCCCGCGCATGTAGCCGATGGCGAACAGTCTCCCCTTCGTGTGGTAGCCGGGGTTGGAGTTGTCCTCGCCCGCCATCGTCGGGACGTGGTCGGGCCGCATCGGCACGTCGTCGCCGACGTGTTCCTCGTAGGCGCGCATCGCCGCTAGCATGTCCGTCGGGCCGTCGTCGTGCCACGTCTCGACGAAGCGGTCGGCGTCGCCCTCGACGTCCCGGAAGTGGACGAAGTTGATCCGCTCGCCGAAGCGCTCGATGGCCTCGGGGATGTCCGCCCCCATCGCGGCGAAGTTGCCCTGACAGAAGGTGATCCCGTTGTGCTCGCTCTCGTAGGCCGAGAGCACGCGGTCGTACGCCTCGACGCTCCCGACGACTCGGGGCGTCCCGCGCAGCGACTCGCGCGGCGGGTCGTCGGGGTGGAGCGCGAGTTTCACGCCCGCCTCCTCGGCGACCGGCGTCACCTCCTGCAGGAAATACTCCAGCGCCTCCCAGACGTCTTCGCGGGTCACGTCGGGAAACGGCTCGGGGCCGCCTCGCGCCTTCTCGACGTCGAACTCGGTGACGTAGGAGCCGCCGCGGGACTCGACGTGGGCCGCGGTGCGCGCCCAGCGGACGCCGGCCATCCAGTCGTAGGCGACGACCGGGATCCCGACCTCCCCGCAGTGGCGCAGGAACTGCGTGAACATTTCGATGTCCTCGTCCCGTCCCTCCGCACCGACGCGAACCCGATCGGAGATGGGGACCGACCCCTCGAGGACGGAGAATTCGAGGCCAGCGTCCGCGAGCCAGTTGTCGAGTCCCTGCAGGTCGTCGTAGCTCCAGTAGGTTCGGCCGTCGCCGATCTCCAGCGGGTGGATGACCGTCTTCTCGACGCCCATCTGTTTGGCCAACTGCCACCGTTCGTCGGGCTCCGGGGGGAGGATAAGTGCTGGCGAAACCATAGGCGAGTAGGCGTCGGCGCGGTACTAATACCCACGGGTCTTCTCGGCGGGCGCGCGTATAGTGGCCGGCGTAACACTCATTGGCTCCGCGAGAGTCCTCTCGGCCATGTCTGAGACAGAGCGAGCGGTCTACGTCCAGCGACTCGATCCCGACCAGCGCGAGGCCTACGTCGAGGCCCACGACGACGTGCCCGAGGCGGTGACCGACGCGATGGAACGGGGCGGCGTCGAGGAGTTCGAACTGTACGTCCGCGACGACATCGCCGTCTGTATCTTAGAGTGTGAAGACCTCGACGCCTATCTCGACGCCGTCGACGGCGACGAGGAAGTCGCCGAGTGGGAGCGCTACACGGGCCAGTTCAAGCAGTCGGGCGTCGACGCCGACGCGGACCCCAAATCGGGGATCCCGTTCATGGACCGTATCTGGCGGTTCGAACCCGACGGGGAGTAGCGAGTACGGACTACGCAGACGCGTCGTCGACGCGTACCGACCTACGCCCCGGCGTCCCGTCGCTCGACGAGCGTGATGTGCTCACAGACCAACAGCGTCTCCTCGCCGTCGGTCACTTCGTACTGATAGACGACGCGTCCCAGCGAGTCGTTGTACTCCTCGGTCTCGACGACTTCCCGGTGGACGGACAGCGTCGTCCCGATGGGCACCGGGTTGACGAACCGGAGCGAGTCGTACCCGTAGGAGAACGACCGCGGGTTCATGTCGGCGACGAGCGCCTCCGCGACCGAGAAGACGAGGTTGCCGTGGGCGATTCGCTCGCCGAAATCGGACTCGTCTGCCGCGGTTTCGCTCATGTGTAACGGGTGGAAATCGCCCGAGAGCCCGGCGAAGTTGACGATGTCCGCCTCGGTGATCGTCCGGGCGTCCTCGACGCTGTAGGTCTCTCCTTCTTCGATCTCCTCGAAGTACCGGTGGGTGTCCTTCGACGGCGCTGACATGCGTTACCGTTCGGCGGAGCGGTAGATAAAGACACCCGCCGAATCAAGTCCGCTCGGGTCCGCCGACCGGGACCGGTCATTTGGCGGGGTGCGTCGACAGGCGGACCGTCGATTCGACGGTCTCGCCGGGCTCCAGTTCGTTCGCCGTTCCGTTCTCGACGGCGGCGTCGAGTCCGGCGTTGGGAATCGACGTGCAGGGCTCCAGCCCGACGTTGTAGTTCCGCCCGAAGAAGGGAGCCTCTTCGAACCCGCCGAGCGGTCGCCAGTACCAGAGGAACTCGTACAGCGATTCGGGAAATTCGGCGGTCACGCCGAGGTCGAGTTCCGGGTTCGAGAGCGTGTAGCGGCCTTCCGAGAGATCCGCGAGCGCCACGAGGTCGTGGACTCGCTCGTCCGCCGGCGGGAACTCCCGGAGGTCGACCGGGCCGTCGTCCGTCTCACAGATCGGCCACTCGAACGTCTCGCCGGGCGGGAGCCGAGCGGTGTCGTTCGTCTGGTCCGGATCGACGTACACCGTCTCGCAGGGCACCGACAGCGACGCTTCGGGGGCGACGAGCGGTTCCCCCAGCGCGACGTGCTGGAGCCACGAATATTCGACCGAGACCCGCCCCGTATTGGTGACCCGTTCGGTCACTTCGATGGCCGACTCGCCCGCGGCGAGCGAGATCTCGCGTTCGAGGTCGAAGGGGTAGCGAGTGAGCGACGCCGTGAGCTCGACCGCGACGCGCTCCGGTCCCGAATCGAGAATCCGCGTCTCGAAGGGGACGAGACTCGACTCGCCGTGGAGCGCGAGCGGCGCGCCGCGGGCCGACGACGGGCCGCCCGCGCCCGGCAGGACGCTCTGCCACCCGCCGGGGTAGTGGTCGAGGAAGGCGTACGCGCCGTCCGGCGCGCCGACAGTGCCGGTCGCCGGCGCGCGCCACTCGTGGGGCGCTTCGAACAGCACGTTCGCGTCCGTGCGCTTGTCGCGTATCTCCGTGATGTCGCCGCCTTTCCCCGGTAGCAGTTCGACGCGGAGGCGATCGTTCTCCAGAAAGACGGCGTCGAGACCCCGCCGCTCGTACTCGTCCGTGATAGTGCAGGCCATACCGGGATTTCGACGGTTCGCCACATAACTCTCCGGCTCGCGCCTATCGGAACTCGGGCATGACCTCGTCGCTGAACAGCTCCATCCCCCGCGTGTCGGGGAAGTCGAGGAACATCAACTGGAGCTTTCCGAACCCGAGGTTTCGAATCGACTCTATCTGAGTCGCCACCTGCGAGGGCGTGCCGATGAGCATGCTCCCCTTCTCGCGGGCGTCCTCGGCGTCGTCGAGCGTCTCGTCCATGTCCGACTCCTCGCCCCACGGCAGCGGGAAGATGTCGTCGACGGCCGATTCGACGGCGGCCTCGTCCTCGCGCACGAGGACGTGGGCCAGCCACGACCGCTCCACGTCTCCGGGGTCGCGACCCTCGTCTTCCAGGTACTCGTCGAACTTCTCGACCTTGAAGTCGATGGGCTTGCCCCGCGCTCTCGCGCTTATCTCGACGTTCCACTCGTCGGCGTGGCGGGCGATGAGTCGCAACATCCGCGGACCCGCTCCACCGATGACGATCGGGGGGTGCGGCTCGCTCACCGGCTTGGGGTTGTTCAGGGCGTCGTCGATGGCGTAGTGGTCGCCCGCGAAGTTCGGTTCTTCGTCGGTGAACATCGCCTTGATCAACTGAACGCCCTCCTCCAGCATCTCGATGCGCGTGTCGATGTCGGGGAAGTCGAAGCCGTAGGCGCGGTGTTCCTCCTCGTGCCAGCCGGCTCCCAGACCGAGGCGGAGGCGGCCCTCCGAGAGGATGTCCACGGTCGTCGCCATCTTCGCCAATAGCGCCGGGTTCCGATAGGTGATCGAGCCGACGAGCGGCCCGATATCTACGTCGTCGGTCCGCTCGGCCAGCGCCGAGAGGAGCGTCCACACCTCGTACTCCTCGGCCTTCGGACCGAGCATGAAGTGATCGGGTGCCCACAGGCCCGACAGGCCCGCGTCCACCGCGGCGTCTACGCCGTGCAATACCGTCTCTCGTTCGACAGTGTCGAGCATCGGGGTGTCCCGGTGGACCCCAGCGCCTGCGTAACACTGCACCATCCAGTCGAACTGCATAGGCCGACTGCGGCCGCAGAGAGAATAATTGTTGGGGCGGGCCCGCTCGTTCGAAGGTACCTTCTTGTGCGTTCCGACCGGACCGTTCGTATGAGCGAGCCGTCACTCGGCGAGATATGCGACCGCTACGAACAACTGTACCCCGGTGCCGTCGTCGACGTCCTCGACGACCGAGGGCTGGCCGACCAGACGCTCTCTCCGGAGATCGCCCCCCTTAGAGACGGGATGACCACGGCCGGCGTCGCCTACCCCGTCGAGGGACGGCCGAACCGGAGCGTCGACCCCGACGAGAACATGCGGAACATCCTCCGGATGCTCGGCGACGCGCCCGAACACGCCGTCCTCGCGTATCAGACCAACGACGACCGGGCGGCCCACCTCGGCGAGCTCTCGGTCGTCTCGCTGAAGGCTCAGGGCGCTCGCGGCGCGGTCATCGACGGCGGCGTCCGCGACGTGGCGTACATCCTCGAAGAAGAGTTCCCCGTCTTCTCGCGCTATCGGACTCCCGCCGACGCGGTGCCGCGCTGGGAGATCCTCGACTGGGGTGGCGAGGCGGTGGTAGGAGGGGTCGCCGTCTCCGCCGGCGACGTGATTCTTGGCGACGTAGACGGCGTCGTGGTCGTCCCCGAGCGCGTCCGGGTCTCGGTCCTCGAAGAAGCGGAGGAACTCGCAGACACCGAGAACGAGGTCCGCGAGGCGGTCAGAGGCGGAACCGCGCCGATAGACGCCTACGACGAGTATGACGTGTTCTGAGATGCGATATGGGGAATTCTCGGCCGCTGTGGGGGTTCAGAGACCGCTGTGGGCCAGCCATCCGCCGTCGACGGCGAGGTTCGCGCCCGTGATGAACGAGGCCTCGTCGCTGGCGAGGAAGACGGCGGCGTCGCCGATGTCCTCCGGCGTGCCGAAGTGCGGGAGGAGCGTCTGTTCCGTGGACTTCTCGACGTCTTCGTCCGTGTTGATGTCCTGTAACGGCGTCTCGATGTAGCCCGGATTGACGCAGTTCACCCGAACGTTGGCCTCGCCCAGTTCCATCGCCAAGTCACGGGTCATGTTGACGACGCCGCCCTTCGCCGCGGCGTAGGGCGGGCCGCCGCCGCCCTCGAACCCCCGAACCGAGCCGATGTTGACGATCTGTCCCTCGCTCTCTTTCAGATAGGGGACCGCGTACTTCACGCAGTAGAACGCGCCGCTCAGGTCCACGTCGATGGAGCGTTGCCACTCTTCGATGGAGGTTGTCTGCGAGTCGCCGACGATCTGGATGCCGGCGTTGTTGACGAGCACGCTGATTCCGTCGTAGGTATCGGTTGTCGTCTCGACCATCGCTTCGACGCTTTCGGGGTCGCCCACGTCCGTCTCGACGAACGTCCCGTCGCCGGGCGTCTCCTCGGTGAGAAGTTCGTCCGTCGGCGTCGTCACGTCGGTGTCGTAGCGCTCGCCCTGCTTCGGGTCGCGGCGCACGTCCGCGACGACGACGTTCGCGCCCTCCTCGCCGAAACGCTTGGCGATGCCGCGTCCGATACCGCTGGCCGCGCCGGTCACGATCACTGTCCGGTCGCTGTGTCTCTCGCCCGCCATAGCGGGTCGTCGGCGGCCACGGACTTAACGTTGATTCCGCCGGGAAGCGGGCGATCACTCGCCGCGCTCATGGCGAATCGCCGTTAGCATTCCGTTCAGGTAGCCGACAGCGTGGGCGCGTCCGCGGTGGTCCCAGTCGGTGTCACCCTCGACGTGGGGCGTGTGGTCGGGGATGACCAGCCCCGAGAAGCCCACGTCGTAGAGCAGGGAGAGGATCTCGTAGGCGTCGTAGTTCCCCTGGTCGATGAACGTCTCGTTGAACTTCGGGACCGTGCCCTCGACGTCGCGGAAGTGGACGTAGAACAGTTTGCCGCGCTCGCCGAAGTAGCGGACGACTTCGGACAGGTCTTCGCCCATCTCGGACCAACAGCCGAGACAGAACTCCAGCCCGTGGTTCTCGCTGGGAACCAGTTCCATCGCCCGCTTGAAGTTCTCGAAGTTCCGAAATAGCTGTGGGACGCCGCCGAGCGACGGCACGGGCGGGTCGTTGGGGTGGAGGCACATCTTCACGCCCGCATCCTCGGCCACGGGGAGGAGTTCTTCGAGGAAATACTCGTAGTTGTCCCACAGCTCGTCCTCGGTGTACTCTCGGCCGTGGGTGAGTTCGTCGTCGACGGCGTCGCCGTCGAACCCGGAGGCTCCCGCGCCGCCGCGGACGGCGACCTCGGTGTTCCGCCAGACGCCGCTCGGCATCCAGTGGTAGCCGAACATCGGGATGCCAGCGCGACCGATGTTGCGAACCGTCGTCTTGACGTGTTCTATCTGCTCCTCTCGGCCCTCCTCACCGAGCATGATCTTGTCGTAGAAGGAGATGGGAATGTTCTCGATGGCGTTCAGACGGAGGTCGGCCGCCTCGATTCGCTCGCGGAGTTCGACCAGATTCTCGTAGGACCACTCCGCGTCGCCTTCGAGGGGGATTCGCTCGTTGTCCGGCATGTGCGGATAGTCCGGCGAGTACCGATACATATTGAGCAAGACGTCGTCACAGCCGAGTTGCTTGACGAACCGCAGTTTCTCCTCAGTGGGGTCCATGAACTGCCCGAGACCCACGCGCATCGGGAGGGCGTCGAAGTCCACGGGCTCGCCGTCGCTATCGCTCGCGCTGGGCTGGTTCATACCTAATCCAGCCCGGAAGCGGGCATAAGCGTTGCCCGAAGGAATCACTCCAGCAGGTCGCTCGCCCGTTCGGCCGCCGCAGCGAGGCCGTCCTCGACGGAGATCGACCGCTCGACGACGACCGCCTCGACCATCTCGTTGAGTATCTCGTTCAGTTCGAGGTAGGCCGGAATCCGCGGGAGCGTGTTCACCGGGCCCGTGTTGACCTCTTCGACGATCGAGTAGAACGAGTTCGTCCGGAGGATTTCGGGGTCGCGCCACGTCGAGAATCGCGTGCCGGAGGCCCCTTCGAGCGTCGTGATCTCGTCGTTCTCGGCGGACGCGGCGTGGCGAACGAAGTCGTAGGCGAGGTCGGGGTGTTCGCTCCCCTTCGGGACGGTCAGGCCGTAACAGACCGTCAGCGAGGTGTGTTCGCCAGCTGGAGCCTCGGCCCGCGGGATGAGTCCGTAGTTCGTCCGGCCGAACACCGCCGACTCCGGGTCCTCGGCCATCGCGCCGAACCCCGACCAGTTCCACATCATCGCGGCCTCTCCGTCGGCGTAGAACTGGCCCGTCTCGACGCTCTCCATCTCGATGGACTCAGGCGGCACGACCTCGTGTTCGTGAATCAGGTCGTGGTAGTACCGGAGCGCCTCACGTCCTTCGGGACTGTCGAAGGCAGGTCGGCCGTCTTCGTCGAGCAACCGCCCGCCGCGACTCCACAGGTGGATGCAGAAGTCGTAGACGTCGTTGTGGCCGTCGGGTTTCGCCGCGACGACGGTCCCCCAGAGGTCCTCGTCGGGGCGCGTGAAGAACTCCGCCACCTCCAGA
Organism: Haloarcula limicola; assembly: GCF_010119205.1. Lineage (NCBI taxonomy): Archaea > Methanobacteriati > Methanobacteriota > Halobacteria > Halobacteriales > Haloarculaceae > Haloarcula > Haloarcula limicola. The sequence continues at coordinate 13,133 of NZ_WRXM01000003.1, read as the reverse complement.
AACTCGTCCCACGTGCGGGGCACTGAGAGCGGGCGGCCGTATTCCTCGCGGAACGCGCGTTGCTCGGCAACGCTCTCGAAGAGGTCCTCGCGGTAGTGGAAAATCTCCGGGCCGTCGTGGTAGGGGACGCCGTAGGCGATGCCCTCGTAGGTCATCAGCCCCCGGAGGCTCTCGGCCCACCCATCCGGCCAGTCGTCGGGCGGCGAGTCGGCGAGGCGGTCGTCCAACGAGTGGACGTAGCCGGCCTCGGCGACCATCGGCAGCCAGTCGCTCAAACAGAGAAAGAGGTCGTAGGTGCCGTCGGTGATGTCGCCGGTCGCGAGTAGTTCCTCGTGAATCTCGGGAAGCGGGCGGTGGTCGCGTTCGAACGTCACGTCGGCGTCGGCCGTCGCCGCGAAGGAGTCCATCTGTCGCTGTAAGGCGTTCTCGAATCCCTCGAACGGGCGGCCGACGAGTCGGAGCGTCGGCATGGTGAGAGTGACGCGAGTGTTCGCATTAATCCTGTCGGCGTGTGACACACTCGCGAACGTTTATGGCCGTCGACGGGCGTATGGATGGCATGGAGCGCGCACTCGAAGACGTGACTATCGCGGATTTCACGCAGATGATGCAGGGGCCGTGGGCGACCCAGAAGCTCGGCGACATGGGCGCGGACGTGATCAAGATCGAACGCCTCGGCGGCGAGTGGGAGCGGGACTTGGCGGCCGGGGGCCAGTTGCTCGACGGCGTCAGCCCCTTCTTCTTGGCGATGAACCGCAACAAGCGCAGCATCACGCTCGATCTGAAGTCCGACGAGGGCCGCGAGGTGGCGCTCGATGTCGCCGCGGCGGCCGACGTGCTGGTCGAGAACTTCCGCCCCGGCGTCATGGAGAAGTTCGGCCTCGGTTACGACGACGTGACCGAGGTCAACGAGGATATCATCTACGTCTCGGGGTCGGGATTCGGGAGCGACGGGCCGTACGCCAAACGGCCCGGACAGGACCTCCTCTTGCAGTCGATGAGCGGGCTGGCGAACTACACCGGGCGAAAGGACGACCCGCCGACGCCGGCCGGAACCGCCGTCGTCGACGAGCACTCGGCGATGCTCATCGCTCTGCACACGATGTTCGCGCTGTTCCACAGGGAGCGCACCGGTGAGGGTCAACACGTCGAGGCGAATCTGCTGAACGCCGCTCTCGACTTCCAGTGCCAGGAGATGACGGCAGCCCTGAACATGGGCGTCGAGTTCGAGCGCAGCGAGGAGGGGATCGCCCAGGCGTGGCTCGGCGGTCCCTACGGCGTCTACGAGACGACCGACGGTTACGTCGCTATCGCGATGGCATCGATGGGGGCGATCGCCGAGACGCTCGACCTGCCGTCGCTCGCGCAGTACGACACCGCCGAGGCGACGTTCGAGCACCGCGACGAGATAAAGCGGACACTGGAGGCGTACACCCGCGAGCAGGCGGCCGACGAACTGCTTGAGACCCTCCTCGAAGCCGACGTGTGGGCCGCCGAGGTCAACGACTTCCAGGACGTGGCCGCGGACCCGCAGGTCGAACACAACGAGATGTTGGTGGAACTCGACCACCCCGAGACTGGAACGTTCACCACTGTCGGTATCCCCGTCGAAATGTCGGAGACCCCCGGCGACATCCGGTCGCCGCCGCCGACACCCGGCCAGCACACCGGCGAGATACTCGCCGAACTCGGGTACGACGCCGCCGAGCGGGAGCGGTTAGCGAGCGACGGCGTCGTCGGCGGCAGCATCGAGTGACCCGGATGAGCGAGTGCGAACGATGCCGTCGGGGGTAGTTTCAAGAGCGCCGCCCGTCAAACGTGATATATGTCAATAAACGCCAGCGGCGAGCGAAGCGGCGGCGACGAGTACCGTCGCGCGCTGGCGGCACTGTGTCACCGCGTCGGGACGACGCTCGACGCCACGGGCGAGCGGTTTCCCTACGTCTACGACCGAGAGAACGACGCGTGGGAGACGACGGAAGACGGAAACTGGTGCGGCGGTCACTGGATCGGCCTGCTCTGGCGCGCCGCGGCGTTCGCCGAAGGCCAGGCTTCGATGGACAGCGAGCGGTTCGAGCGGGCCGCACGCGACCACACCGAGATGATGCGGACGTACATGCCGCGAGACTCCATGTTCTGCGGGATGAACTTCCTGTACGCCGGCTTCCGCGGCTACGACCACAGCGGCGACCGAGGGTTGTTCGGTCTCGGGCTGGAAGGAGCCGACGCGATGCGAGCGGCGTTTCACGAGGGCGCGCGCCAGATACCCCTCGGGAAGCTAGCCATCGAAGGCCCGGAACAGTTCCGCGGTCCCGACTCCGAGCACGGGCCGCCGGGTGACCGCATCGGCGCGGTGGATAACCTCTACACGGCGGTATCAGTACTGTGGCGCGCCTACGAAGAAACCGACGACCCGCGCTTTCGCGACACCGCGGTCTCCCACGCCGACCGGCACCTCGACTGGTACGTCCGCCCGGACGGGAAGACGTGGCACCACGCCGTCTTCGACGAGTCCGGGGCGCTCGAACGACAGTACAACGAACTGGCCCACGGCGACGACACCTGCTGGGCGCGCGGACAGGCCTGGAGCGTCGCCGGCCTCGCAAACGCCTACCGAGCGACCGGCGCGGCCCGCTATCGCCGCGCCCTCGAATCGCACGTCGGGTACTACCGCGAGCACGCGCCGGCCGACGGCGTCCCCCGTTGGGACTTCGAAGTACCGAATCCGGACGAGGAACCCAGAGACACCAGCGCGGCGGCGATCGCGGCGTACGGTCTCCTCTCGTTTCTCCCGGAGAGCGACGACGCCGTCGCCGACCTCCGCGCGTTCGGGCGGGATATACTCGATTCGCTCGTGGGAAATTATCTGGTTACGGACTCGGAAGACGACGCCTACGGGCGCGTCACGCAGGGCTGTTTCAACCGGCCCGGTGACTACGCCGTCGACACCGAACTCGTCTGGACGAACTACTACCTGGCCGAGACGCTGGTGACGGTACTGGAGCCATGAGCAGCCCCTGGACCGGCTACGAGCTGCCGGCCGAGCCGGAGAGCTACGAGGAACTGGTCGAGGGGTTCGACTGGCGGATTCCATCGACCTACAACGTCGCGGACCACGTTCTGTCGGGCGATCGCGAGGCCGTCGCGCTGCGACACGTCCCGGAAACCGACGGTGGCGACACCCACGACGGCGACGGGGAGCCGGCATCGGTCCGCACGCTCAGCTACGGCGACCTGGCGGCAGCGTCGACGGCACTCGCGGGCCGATTTCGTCGTGCCGGAATCGAGGCGGGCGACCGCGTCGCCGTCTGTCTGCCGCAGTGTCCGGAACTCGTCGTGAGCCACCTCGCCGTCCTCCGACTCGGCGGCGTCGTCGTCCCGGCGTCCATGCTGCTCGGCGACGAGGCGGTCGCTCACCTGCTGAAACACAGCGATGCGGCAGCACTCGTCGTGGACGAGCGACGGTGGGAAGCGGCCGATGGCGTTCGAGACGCGGCTCCCGAGGCGACGGTGCCCGTGCGTGTCGACGGCGGCGACGGTCCGCTGGGCGGGTTGAGTGCGTTCGTCGAGAACCGGGAGTGGGCGGCCGACTCGTCGATCGTCGAGACCGCGCCCGACGACCCCGCGTTCGTCCTGTACACGTCGGGGACGTCGAGCGACCCGAAGGGCGTGGTACAGGGCCATCAGTACCTGCTCGGGTCGCTGCCGGGCTATCACTGCTGGTTCGGCCTGTTCGAGGCGAAAGCGGCCCGCGCCGCTCGCGTCTGGACGCCCTCGGAGTGGGCGTGGGCGGGCGCGCTGTTCGACGTGGTGTTCCCGACGCTCGCCCTCGGCGGCACCGTCGTCTCGTCAGTGAGACGGAGCGGGTTCGATCCCGAAGCGGCGCTCTCGGTCGCGGGAGCGCAGTCGGTGACCCACACCTTCCTGCCGCCGACGGCGCTGCGGGCGATACGCCGAGAGACGGACCCGTCGCCGGCGGACCTTCCCGACCTCGATACGGTGATGTGCGGCGGGGAGCACCTGCCGCCGGCGCTCGCCGACTGGGCCGAGGAGCGCCTCGGCGCGACGGTCAACGAGTCGTACGGCCAGACCGAGGCCAACGCGCTGGTCGGCGAGTGCAAGCGCGTCTCTCCCGGCACCGACGACGGGCTCGGACGACCCTATCCCGGCCACGAGGTACGCGTCGTCGACGAGTCGGGCGCGGCGGTGCCGATCGGCGAAATCGGCGAGATCGCCGTCGCGCACCCCGACCCCGTGGTCATGCGGGAATACCTCGACGACCCGGCGGCGACCGCGGCCGTTCTCGACGGCGACCTATTGTGGACTGGCGACGTGGGCCGATTTCGCGACGACGGGACGCTCGTCCACCTCGGTCGAGCGGACGACCTCGTTCTCAGCGCGGGCTACCGCGTCAGTCCGCTCGAAGTCGAGGCCGCCCTGGAAGCGCATCCCGCCGTCGCGGGCGCACTCGTCGGGAGCGAACCCGACCCGAAGCGGGGCGAGCGAGTCGTCGCCACCGTGGTTCCGGTAGAGAGTGCGGCGGGAGACGACGACCTCTCGGCCGAACTGCAGTCGTTCGTCGCGAAGAGATTGGGAAAGCACAAGCGTCCCCGGCGAGTCGAGTTCGTCGACGCGCTGCCGACCACCAGAACCGACAAGACCGACCGCTCCGGCGGGAGCGACGAACCCGACTGCTCCGGTCCGGTCGACGGCCGAGACTGAACCGCCGTCCGAGCGACGCGTCACTCGGCGACGACGCCGGTCGTCATCCAACAGCCGCCGTACGGCTCCGTCGTCTGGATCGTCTGGAGTTCGAGGTACCACGTGTACGCCGCCGTCCCGTTTCCGTCGCTCACGACGACGCGCTGAGAGGCGCGGCCGCCCCGCCGTTCGAGCGCCTCGTAGGTGACCGTCGACGCGTTCAGTAGCGGGCGATACTGGTCGGTGACGATCTCGACGAAGTCCGCGTACGAACCGATAGCCTCTCGGTTCGACGGCGCTGCGAACTGCCACGTCGTGTTGATCCCCTCGTCGGTCGCCGGGTCGTTGTTCCGGAGCGCGTTGACCTGGATGTGGACGACCAGTCCGGGCGGGCGCTTACAGTTCGGACGGAGCGAGAGATAGCGGGGCTGTGCGAGGGTGCGCTCGGTCGTGATCGTCGTTCCGTTCGGCCCCGTCTCCGCGTTCATGCCCCCGGCCAACGCTCGTCCGTTGGCGTCAACCGCGGGCGCGCGGGCCGTCGAGGTTTCGACGTCCGGAACCGGCGCTGGCGTCACGCCCGCCGTCGTCGAGCCCGCGCCCCCGTCGAACAGCGACCCGCACCCGGCTAAGCAGACGAGGGCGACGAGAGCGACCGACGGGAGCCAGCCAGCGGATGCCATACTGTACCAAGGTCGCGCGGAGACTTCGGTGTTGGCATCGTCTCGCTCGGCGGACGGTCGATCGACGACTGAGCGATATACGATCCCGTCATGCAGGATCGGCCTTGTAATCGCCAATCGCAGATATGCAACAGCAGTTTCGGCTATCTATCGTTCTATTGGTTCCTTTGTACCTAATTTTGCTATTTAGCCACTATATATAGCTTTCTTCTGCATATTTACTCTCATTTTGAGTTGTTTTACATCCATACCCACCATCATCTGTTTCAATGAGAAATATATCGGCAGAACGGTCAGCGAACGTCTAAATCGGGATAAACTCAGGGTCGACGGCGTTCAGCCGGTCGGTGTTCTCGAAGAACTGGTAGAACTCGTCGTAGAGGGCCGTACACTTCCCGTCGGCGTCGTATCGAAGCGTGTGCCAGTCGGCGACGATGGCGCAGTAGCGTTTCGCGCGCGTGAGCGCGACGTTCAAGCGACGCGGGCCGTCCGTCGGTCGACCCAGAAAGCCGACGTCGCCGTCGGCGTTGCTCCGGACGAGCGAGAGAACGATAGCGGTTCGCTCCCCGCCCTGAAAGGAGTCGATGGTGTCGACCGTGATGCAGTCGGCGGGGGCGACGGCGTCGCCGAGCACCTCGCGAATTCGAGCCACCTGTGCGGTGTAAGGCGTGATGACGCCGATCTCGTTGGCCGGGACGTCTTCCAGTAACTCGCTCACGACGTGCGCGACGAGGCGAGCCTCGGTCGGATTCGCCTTCGAGTGCTCGACCGTCTCGACGCGGCCGCCGACGTTGTACCCCTCGATCGCCGGTCTGTCGGGCAGCGCGTCGATACTGCGGCCGTTGCGTAGCGTCCGCTCGTAGAACCGCCGGTTCGAGAAGTACGCGATGTCTCGATGCATCCGGTACTGGGTCTGTAACTGGAGGCCGACGCCGTCGTAGACGCCGCCGTCGGCGTAGAGGTGTTCGAACAGCGAGTGGCCGTAACTGGATTCCGGCGGCTCCTCGCTGGCGCTGTACGGCGGGAGCTGGCGGTGGTCCCCCGCGAGGACGACGCGATTCGCCCGAGCCAGCGGGATGCACGACGCCGTACAGGTCGACTGGGTCGCCTCGTCGAGGACGAGGAGATCGAACTCCCGGGCGAGCGTCGCGGCGCTGTTGTTCGTCGCCGCGACGACCTCGGCTCGCCCGGGAACGTCGGCGTAGCTACGCGAGACGACGGCGTTCGCCGACTTCTCCGCGTTCAGTCGATCGAGCGTGAACTCCTCGGTACCGTGCTGCCCGTAAGCGTGCAGCGACCGCGGGTCCGGGTCGCCGGCCGTCGAGGACCCGGCGAGGAGGTTGTCGACGGCCTGGTTCGAATCGGCACAGACGAGAACGCTCTCGCCGGACTGGGCGGCGCGGCGGACGATCTCGACGAGCGTGCGCGTCTTCCCCGTTCCGGGCGGCCCGTGGATACACAGCAGGTCGTCGGCCAGCAGCGCGTGTTCGACCGCCAGTTGCTGTTCCTGGTTCAGTTCGTCGTCGAAGGGGTCGCTTCGGGCGGCCGCGCCGTTGGTGAACGTGATCGGGCGCTCGCCGGCCAATACGGCCCGGAACGGGTGGTCCCGCAGCTCCTCGATCGCGTCTCGCTCGCGGTCGAACGGGACCGGGTTCAACAGCGCCGTGAGGCCGTACGTCCCGTCGCCGTTCGAGAGTTCGTTCCCCGCGTTGGTCGCCCCGTCCACGTCGGCCCAGTCGACGGTCACCCAGAGGTTCAGTCCCCGGATCCGCTTCACCGTCGCCTCGATAGGGAAGGGGTCGTCACGGTCGTCGGACCCGTCGACGCGGTGAACCAGAACCTCGTTGCCCTCGTAGACGCCGAACTCCGACTCGACGAAGTACGCCCAGTCGCCGTCGCGGCGGTTTTCGAGACGTTCGGGAAGTTCGACTCGGAACCGGTACTCGCCGTCACCGTCGGCACCGACCGAGCGGAGTTCGGGCACGGCGTCGCCGCCGCCGTCGTAGATGGCCGCCGGCGACTGACGCACCGTTCGTTCTCGGTTCTCGTCTCGGGTCGCCGTGCGTTCGCGCTCGACGTGTTCGAGCAAGTCCTCGACGAGCGTTCCGTCGGTCGGGTTCCGCGGCGGTTCGCTGTCGTCTATCGGGGAGTCGTACGTCGGCGGGTACGTCTCCGGCACGAAATCGGAGTGCCAGAAGCGGATGCGGTCGGCCAGCCGCGTCGCACCGAAGTCGTCGGCCTCGACGAAGTCCCGTTCCCCACCGCGTTCGAAGACGAAGATCGGGCCGTGTATCGAGTGATCGGTGAAGGCCACGAACGACCCCGCGGGGATCGCCGAATCGTCGCCGTGGAGGGGGATACACGTCCACTCCTCGTCGGGATGAGAGAGGCCCGTGTGGTTGTCAGCGAACTCGGCGACGGGACGCGCGGGGACGACCGGACCGCCCTCGTCGAGTTCGGCCTCGGTAGCCGCGTGTAGCGTGGCTTCGCCGAGTTCGAACTCCCCGATGACGTGGTCGAACAGGAGCGACATCTGTCATCCCGTTTGCCCTTATGGCGTAAAACTGTACGTACTTCACTTAACCCCAACATCCTCGACCACGTTCTCCCGGTCGTTACGGTATGGAGAGAAGTCGTGAGTTCGCAATTCTCTCTCGGCTTGTAAGTAAGCAAACCGTCGATATCATCAGGTATATCGTTTTGCCCCCATCTCCTGTGATTATACATTTTAAATAGAAGTGAATGTCCACTATACATCCGATATTTCACCAATTGTGACCTATATAGATAAAAATGCGCCTATTTCAGGATTTTATCGTCCTATTTGCTCTAATTCGAGACTGATTTTCATCTAGTGCCAGATTAGGTCCGTAGAAGATGCCATCTCTGTAGTATTCCCTCGAAATTCGATATCGGTCGACGGCTGAGCCGGAGAGAGTAAATAACAACCGTACGTACGTTATCCGAATTTGAGACAGGGAGTATGGATGGAAGTACGAGGTCGTGACGTCTCATTCCGCGGAGACAAGTGTATATCTGTTATCGCTACGGCCGTTGACGGGGATCGCTCCGCTGGTCAGAATAGGCACGGGAAGATCAATTGCGAGCGGGCGCAGAGCCATGCAGCGGTCGACGCGGCTCTTAGCACTGGCAGACTGTCATCGAACGACACGAGATGACCGGAAGTGCTACCTGATGCTTCACACTATTTATTAAACCAATACAAAATCAGTCAAAAGATTCCTCGGCTGCTGCGAATTGTCCATGATTAAACCGGCTGATGCCACTATCACAGAGAGCGTGCCGTGTTACCAAGGAACTATGTGGGGGTTGGTTTTGGTCACTTTCCGGGCTAATCAGCCGAAAACGAGGAGAAATAATAGAGTGGGTTGGGACTCCGCATTTCGAGGGGCTCGCGGTTCGCCGTTCACCCAAATGTTTAACCTGTATCTCGACCGAGTATGTGCCGATGCCCGACTACAGTTCAGACTTCGACGGAGACACCGTCGTCGTTACCGGAGCGAGTTCCGGAATCGGACGAGAGATCGCCAGTAGATTCGCGGACGCGGGAGCGACGGTCCTCAACGCGGACATCGAACCCGAACCCAAGGGCGCAGAGACGCCGACCCACGAGGCCATCCGTGAGCGAGGCGGTACCGCCGAGTTCGTACGGACGGACGTCTCGGACGCCGACGACGTTCGTGCGGTCGTCGAACGCGCCCGAGAGCACGGCGGCGTCGACGTGATGGTGAACAACGCGGGCCTGTTCATCGGCGGGGGACTGCTAGACATCAGCGAGGAGGAGTTCGAGAAGATACACCAGGTCAACGCCAAAGGAGTGTTCTTCGGGTGTCAGGCCGCCGCACAGGATATGATCGATCGCGGGACCGATGGGGCGATCGTCAATACGGCCTCGATCAGTTCGTTCGTCGCCCAGCGCGACCAGATACAGTACGACTCGACGAAGGCCGCGGTCAAGATGATTACCCGTGGTGCGGCGCTGGAGCTGGCCGATCACGACATCCGGGTAAACGCGGTCGGTCCCGGGCAGATCGCGACCGAGTTCATCGACGGCTGGTCCGAGACGGCTCCGGAAGCGGCCGCGAAGGACGACCTCATCAAGCCGGTTCCCGCCGGACGCGCCGGCACACCGGAGGACGTCGCCGGTGCGGCCCTCTTCCTCGCCAGCGACGACGCCGACTACGTGACCGGCGAGATACTGATGGTCGACGGAGGGTGGCGAATAATCTGATTGTCGTCGCCCGGTAGGAGAATAGTTATGTGGATGGGTTCATACTGAGTAACTGGAGCCAATGAGTACAGAGACCCTCCTCGACACGCCGTCGGGGAACGCAGTCGTCGTAGCGCTAGATCACGGACTCAGCCTCGGTGCGCCCGACGGATTCAAGAACCCGATAGAGACTATCGACAAGGTCCTCGCGGGCGAACCGGACGGCGTCCTCGTCGGGCCGCACATGGCCCGTCACTACCAGGACCGCTTCGCGGAGGCTGACGTCGACATCGTCCTCACCGCGGACGTCGTGACGTGGTCGACCAGCCCAGGCCGAGACCACGATAAGGACCTCTGGACGCCGGCGTTCGACGCCGAGTTCCTCGCGGAACTCGACCCCGTCGGCGTCAAGACGGTGCTCGTGTTCGGCCGTGACGACACCGAGACGTTCCGCCGGAACGTCGAGTACATCGCCGAGCTCGCCGAGGACCTCCGCGGGACCGGCATCCCGCTGGTCGTCGAGCCGGTCATGTGGGGCCGACGCGTCCCGGACAAGCTGGAGACGGACGTAGAGTTCGTCGAAGACGCGATGCGAATGGGCTGGGAGTTCGGCGCGGACATCCTCAAAGCGCCCTACACCGGCAGCGTCGAGACGTTCGAGCCGCTCGTCGAGAACTCGCCGGTCCCCGTGATGATTCTCGGCGGCCCGGCCACCGGCACCACCCGCGCGATGCTGGAATCCGTCGAGGGAGCCATGGAATCCGGTGCCCGCGGCCTGATGATCGGTCGGACGATCTGGAAGTCCGACGATCCGGAACGGACGGTCTCCGCGCTCAACGAGATCGTCCACGAGGGCGCGTCCGTCGAGGAAGTGTGGGACGAAGCGGAGCAGGCGGCCATCGCGAGCGGGCGAGAAACGTAAATACGACTCGCTGTTACGCTTAGGCATGCTAACCGCATCGACGCGACGAACGAACCGGCCTCGGGGTGCTGCCCTGTGACGACGCCCGAAGAGCGCCGCCGGTCCATCACAGAGTTAGTCACGAAGCACGGCGGCCTCTCGGTCGAGGAGTTGGCCACCCGCCTCGACGTATCTGAGTCGACCATCAGACGCGATCTCCGTGACCTCGCCGAGCGGAACCTCGTCGAGCGGACGCACGGCGGCGTCGTCCCGATGACGAACGTGGGTATCGAACGGTCGTTCAATCGACGTCTCATCCAGCACCTAGAGCGCAAACAGGCGATCGCCGACCGAGCCGTCGAGGAGATCTCGGAGGGCCACGTCGTCTACTTCGATGCCGGGACGACCACGATGCAGGTCGCCAAGGCCGCTCCGGACGACAGCTCGATCATCGCGGTCACGAGCTCTCCCATGTTGCTGCTCGAACTGTCGAAATCGGAGGGCACGGTGAAGATGACCGGTGGAGAGTACCGCAGCGAGACGAAAGCGCTGATCGGGCCGACGACGGAGGACTACATCGGCAACTCCAACTTCGATATCGCGTTCATCGGCGTCAACGGTATCGGAACCGACGGCACGCTGTCGGCACCGAACGAGTCCGAAGCGAAGATCAAACAGCTCGTCGTGGAGCACTCGGCGCGGACCGTCGTGGTCACCGTCGCACAGAAGTTCGGTGAGCAGAGCTTCCGCCGGTTCGGGTCGATCGAGGACGTCGACCTCCTGGTCACTGACGAGCGCGTGCCCGAAGACTACCGTGAACTGTTCGAGGAGACGGAGCTCATCGAAGACGTATTCGAGTCGGGAGCGCGCGGCTGAAATACGGGAACCTTTAGGCGCTTTCCACTGCGACGGGTGTCGCCGAGCTGAAAATGAAGCGTCACGCCGGTCTCGGTCAGGGCAATGACGCAAAATCTCCTCGTCGTTCACGGGATTCGGGCGTCTGTGACGGCGTAGCGGTCATATTCGATGACAAGGATTAAATATTATAATACCATTGTCCCCCATGTGGTAGCTGAACATGCCAATTGACAATACCAGGCGGAAGTTCATCAAAGCGACAGGTGTGGGGATACTCGGCGGCCTCGCCGGGTGTACGCGAGGTGGCGACGGTTCGAGTGGCGGTGGATCGACCGGCGACGGTTCGGGCAACGGGTCCACCGGTGGCAGTTCAGACGACCTCGCGATTCCCCTGAGCAAGTACGACGCGGACATCGACTGGAAGCAGTTCGACGGTGACCAGATCAACATCGGTGCCGTCCAGCACCCGTGGGTGGACGCCATCAAGCCCGCGATCCCAGTGTTCGAGGAACTCACGGGAATCGACGTCCAGTGGAATATCCTGCCCGAACAGCAGTTCCGGACCAAGCGACAGACCGACGTGAGCACCGGAGCCGGGCAGTTCGACGTCTTCTTCATGGACCAGGTCGTCAACCAGTTCCGCGACGAGGGGTGGCTTCAGCCTCTCGACCCGTACTTCGACGACGGCAGCCTCTACGACGAGGGCTGGTACAAACCCGACGACCTCTTCGAGGCGTCCCGGTGGCAGGCCCACGGCGGCGGCTACAGCGACAACTGGACCGGACTGCCGATCACGGTCGAGGTCCAGACCCAGTTCTACCGGAAGGACCTCTACGACAAGCACGGTCTCGAGGTCGCCGAAACGTGGGCGCAGCATCGAGAGAACGCGAAGGTCATCCACGAGAACGAGTCCGACATCGTCGGTACGGCCGGCCGCGGGCAGAAGGGCTACGGGATGAACATCTACATCCTGAACACGCTGCTCCGACAGAAGGGGACCAAGCTCTGGACCGAGTTCCCGACCGACTCCGGTCTCGACACCCAGGGCGTCATCGAAGCGGCGGACTGGTACAGCAAACTGCTCCAGGACTACGGTCCGGAAGGCGCGTCGACCCAGACGTGGTCGGACGTCCAAGCGACGATGGCGGAGGGCAATACTGGACACATCGTCGCCGACGCCAACATGTTCTGGGGCGGGCTGACCAACGACGAGTCGAACGTCGCCGACACCGTCCGAATCGCGAAGGTGCCCAAGCCGGAGGGCGGCGAGCTCAACCCGAACGCGTTCAACTGGCAGATCTCCACCTCGAAGAACGCCTCGAACTCCGAGCAGGCGTTCCTGTTCATGCTGTGGGCGACCTCCCAGCCGACCGACCTCTGGATGCACACGGAGAGCAGCGGCGTGTTCTCGGTGCGTCAGTCCGTCTGGGAGAACGAGGACTACCGCTCGAAAGTCGGCGAGGACTACGCGCAGATCTCGCTCGAATCGCTGCAGGTCGCAGCGCCGGACCCGTTCGACCGGAAGTACCCCGAGTGGGGCCAGCGCTACTCCGAGGAACTGCAGCGCACCATCGCCGGGCAGAAGTCCGCCGAGGAGGCGATGACTCAGGCGGCGAAAGTCGCCGAAGACATCTACAGCGGATAACGGAACGCCCCATACGACACACTATTTTCCCACACTTCCCATGAGTACACCAACGAAAACGGAAACGACGAACGACACGGCCCTCGGGAGCCTCCGGGACGTCTGGAACGACTACCT